>NZ_LWLC01000023.1:0-334676 GCF_001905065.1 Saccharothrix sp. CB00851 | reverse complement strand
GCAGGAACGGCAGCGCGTTGCAGAACAGCGCGGCGATCACCAGGTGCACCCACAACCCCGCGGGCAGCTTCTGGCGCCCGACCCGCGCCATGACCACCAACACCGCCGCGCCGAGCGCGCACCGGATCACCGTGATCTGCACCGGCGACAGCCCCGTCAACGCCAGCTTGATCCACAGGAACCCCGAGCCCCACAACAGGGCCAGCACACCCAACCGCAGCACACCACGTCCGGTCATGGGACCACCGTCCCCCACGACCGACTTCAAGAAAAGTGAAACCTCATGACAGCGCGTTAAGCAGCACTACAAGATCAATCCCGAACGTCGAACTCAGGGGGCCTGAACGTTCGACACTCGCGTTCTGAACGTAGGACGCGCGCGTGTGTCCTACGTTCAGAACGCGAGTGTCCTACGTTCAGGACCCCCGAGTTGAACGCTCAGCGCGTGTGGACGAACAGCGAGTCGACACCGTGGACGATCGACGCGGTCCGGAACGCGGGCTGCCGCTCGTCGACCAGCCGCAGCTCGGGGAAGCGGCGCAGCAGGGCCGGGTACGCGGCCCGCAGTTCCAGCCGCGCCAGCTCCGCGCCCACGCACCGGTGCGCGCCGTAGCCGAACGCCAGGTGCTGCGACGCCGGACGTCCCGCGTCGAAGTCGGACGCCTCCTCGCGGTTGGCCGCCGACAGCGACACCACCACCACGTCACCCTCCTCGATCCGCTGCTCGCCGACCGTCAACGCGTGCCGGGCGAACCGCGGGAACGCCACCTGCACCACGCTCAGGTGCCGCAGCAGCTCCTCCACCAACGGCGCCACCGCCGCGTCGTCGTCACGCATCGCCGCACGCGCGGCGTCGTCCCTCAGCAGCACGATCGCACCCAGCGCGAGCATCGACGCCGTCGTGTCGAACCCACCGGTCAGCACACCGTCGGCCAGCCCGGCCAACTCCACGTCGCTCACGTCGTCACCGTGCTGCCGGATGATCGAACCGATCAGGCCGTCACCCGGCGACCGGCGCTCGCGGCGCACGATCTCCTCCATGTAGGACAGCGACTCCGAGATCGCGCCCAACGCCTGCCCGGCACCGCCGAACAGGTCGAACCGCGCCGCCGCCAGCTCCTGGAACCGGTCACGGTCCTCATAGGGCACGCCCAGCAGCTCGCAGATGGTCAGCGACGGGATCGGCAGCGCGAACTCCTGCACCAGGTCGACGGGCCCGTCGACGGCCTGCATGGCGTCCAGCCGCTCGGTGACGATCGCGTCGATGCGCGGCACCAGCCGCGACAGCCGGCGCATGGTGAACTCCGGCGTGAGCAGCTTGCGCAGCCGGGTGTGGTCGGGCGGGTCGGCGAAGCCGAGGCCGCCGGGCGACTGCTCCAGCCGCCCGACCGCCGCGCCGAGCCGGGCGTAGTCGTTGCTGAACGCTCCTGTGTCGGAAAGCACCTTCTTCGCTTCGCCCTGACCTGTGACCAACCACACCCGCAAGCCGAACGGCACCGGGATCCGGTGCACCGCGCCGGTCTCCCGCATCCGCTCCAACTCGGCGACCGGTACCACCCCGTCCCGCTTCAACGGGACCAGCGCACGGTCCGGGAGCAGCGACAACGCCCGCGAACCGATCTTGCCCAACACCCACCGCGTCGCCGAACGCCGTGCGACCCACGCCACCAAGCCGTCGCGCACGGACGCCAGAGTCGTCATCGAACACCCCTCTTCCCCAGATCGAATCGACCGACGGTAACCGTACGTAGGGGTGAGCAGCATCGCGCCTGAGGTGGATTGACACGCCGAGGTCGGTGACAGACGATCGGCAATCGCGCGTGACACGGGGGAAGCCGGTCGAAATCCGGCGCTGACCCGCAACGGTAGGTCCCACCGGGACGAGCCCGAACACCCGGCACGCGTGCCACGCTCCTGACACCGTCGAGGTCAACGGGTCGGAGCCCGGGGGAGGTCGGTCACGGCTGTCCGGGGTCCGCTCGCGCCTCGCACCCCCGGAAAGGCCGACCATGCCGTTGAGACGGACCGCCGCCGTCATCGCCGCCGCCGCCATCACCGCGCTCGCGCTGGTCCCGCCGAGCCAGGCGCAGGCGGTGCCGACGACGGACGCGGGTGACGCCGCCGCGGGCTGGCTCGCCCGGCAGCTCGTCGACGGCGACCACTTCGAGAACGTCTTCGACGGCGTCACCTACCCCGACCAGGGCCTCACGCTGGACGCGCTGTTCGCGTTCACCGCGGCCGGCGTGGCGGCGGACCGCGCGGACCGGGCCACCGCCTGGCTCGCCGAACCCGCGATCATCGACAACTACCTGCACTTCGGCGACCCTGCCGAGTCGTTCGCGGGCGCGCACGCCAAGCTGGCGCTCGCGGCCCAGGTGCGCGGGCAGGACCCGACGGGCTTCGGCGGCACCGACCTGATCGCCGGTCTCACCGCGCTGCAGGCGCCGTCGGGCAGGTTCCAGGACAAGTCGAAGTACGGCGACTACTCCAACGGCTTCACCCAGGCGTTCGCGGTGCTCGCGCTGGACCGCTGGGAAGGCGCGCCGGAGGCCGCTGTGGACTACCTCGTCGGCACGCAGTGCCCGAACGGCGGTTTCCCGCTCGTCCTGGAGGCGACGCCGTGCGTGTCCCACGTGGACGCCACCGCGATGGCCGTGCAGGCGCTGCTGGCGGTCGACCGGACCGCCGTGGCGGACAAGGCGCTCGACTGGCTGTCCAGCGACGGCGTCCAGCAGCCCGGCGGCGGGTTCCGCGACGAGGGCCAGGCCGGTGAGGGCAACGCCAACAGCACCGGTCTCGCCGCGCAGGCGTTGCGCGCGGGCGGCCGCACCGCCGCCGCCGACAAGGCGGCGGCGTTCCTCCGGTCGTTGCAGGTCGGCTGCGCGGCCGCCGAGGCGGACCGGGGCGCGATCGCGTTCGACAAGACCGCGTTCACGCGGGCCACGTCGTTGCGGGCGAGCGCACAGGGCGTCCTCGGCCTGGTCGGCGCGAACTTCGCGGACCTGTCGGCCGAGGGCGACCGGGCGGACGTGCCCGTGCTCGACTGCCCGGTCACCACCACCTCGCCGACGACGTCCACTTCGGACACCACGACAGCCACCACCACGACTACGGACGCAACCACCACTTCCACCACCACGGCCACCACAACGACGACTGCGGTAGTGGCCGTGGCGGGCAACCGCGGCACCCTCGCCCGCACGGGCGCCGCCGTCGGCCCGGCGTTGTGGATCGGCGCGTTGCTGCTGGTCGGCGGCGTGCTCGCGGTCTCGTTGTCGCGCAAGCGCCACGCGGACGCACGCAAGTGACGAGTTGGTGGCGACGAGCGCTGACGGCATCGGCCGTCGTCGGGCTCGCGATGACGATCACCCCACTGACCGCCCGTGCGGCCGACTGCGCGGGCGTCACGGTGGTCGTGGACTTCCGCTCCCTCGGTGGCGGCGTGCAGACCGGCTGCGCCCCGGGTGACCCGTCATCGGGCACGGCCGCGCTGACCGCCGCCGGCTTCGGCTACACGATCGCGCAGCGGCAACCCGGCTTCGTGTGCCGGATCAACGGCAAGCCGAGCAGCGATCCGTGCGTCACCACGTCCCCCGCCAACGCCCACTGGGCTTACTGGCACGGTCAGCCGGGCGGATCGTGGACCTACAGCAGCACCAGCGCGGGCTCGTACGACCCGGCCCCGGGCAGCGTGGAGGGCTGGTCGTTCGGCGCGGGAGAGCAGCCCGGCATCGCCCCACCGGCACCCTCCCCCAAGCCCGTCCAACCCGCCCCGCCACCACCCGACCCGACCGAGCCCGCACCCAACCCGGCACAACCCGCGCCGGATCCAGGACAACCCGCGGCACAGCCCGGACAACCGACTTCCGCGACGGCCACGGCCACGTCGACCACGACGGCCGAAACCACGACCACCCCGCCCACCTCCGCGGAAACGGTGGCCGGCAGCACGACGTCCGGCCCGACCACGACTCCGCCTTCCACCGCGGCGGAGCCGCCCGCCGACTCCGGTGGCACGGTCGGCTTGGTCATCGGGATCGTGGTGATCGCCGCACTGGCCGGTCTCGGCGGGTGGACCGCGCGAAGGCGCGCCAAGGCGGCGGAGTGAGGCTTCACCCCGGCGCGTGGTGGCTGTGGGCGTTGTGCCTGGCCGCCATCGCGAGCCGCACCACCAACCCGGTGCTGCTGGCCCTGGTGATCGCGGTCGCCGGGTACGTGGCCGTGTCGTGCCGCGAGGACACCCCGTGGGCCAGTGCCTACGGGGTGTTCCTCAAGTTCGCGTTGGTGGTGCTGGCCATCCGGGTGGTCTTGCACGTGCTGCTGGGCGGCGTGACCGGGCCGACGGTGCTGGTGACGTTGCCCGAGATCCCGTTGCCGGAGTGGACGAAGGGCATCCGGCTGGGTGGACCGGTCAGCGCCGAAGGGCTCGCTTTCGCGTTGTACCAGGGGCTTCAACTGGCGACGCTGCTGTGTTGCGTGGGTGCCGCGAACGCGTTGGCCAACGCCAAGCGGCTGCTGCGATCGCTGCCGGCGGCGTTGTACGAGGTGAGCGTGGCGGTCGTGGTGGCGTTGACGGTCGCACCGCAGCTCGTGGCCAGCGCCCGGTCGGTGCGGCGGGCTCGGGCACTGCGCGGTGATGTCGTGCGTGGCGTGAAGGCGATGCGCGTGCTGATGGTGCCGGTGCTGGAGGACGCGTTCGAGCGGTCACTGGTGCTGGCCGCCGCGATGGACTCGCGCGGCTACGGCCGGACGGCGGGACTGCCCCGGCGAACCCGCGTCCTGACCGGCGTGCTGGTACTGGGCGGGTTGACGGGCCTGGCCGTCGGCGCGTACGGGCTGCTGGGCGGCGGCACGCCCGCCGCGCCGATGCTGCTGGTGGGCTCGGTGTCGGCGATCGGCGGCCTGTGGACCGGCTCACGGCGGGTGCGGCGCAGCCGGTACCGACCCGACCGCTGGGGTCCGCGCGAGCTGCTGGTCATCGGGTCCGGGCTGGTCGCGGCACTGGCGACGTTCCTCGCGCCGGACGGCCTCGGCGGTGCCGCGTTGACCCCGTCGACCGTGCCGCTGACCGTGCCCGGACTGCCGCTGCTGCCCGCCGTCGGCCTGCTGTGCGCGCTCGCACCCGTCGTCATCGCCAGGAACAGGGTGAACACGTGATCCGGTTCGAGAACGTCTCCGTCACCTACCGCGACGCCGAGGCGCCGGCGCTGGCCGCGGTGGACCTGCACGTGCCGGAAGGCGAGCTGTGCCTGGTGGTCGGGCGCACGGGGTCGGGCAAGTCGACGTTGCTGCGCGCGGTCAACGGCCTGGTACCGCACTTCACCGGCGGCACGCTCACCGGCCGCGTGCTGGTCGCCGGACGTGACACCAGCACCCACCCACCGCGTGAGCTGGCGGACGTCGTCGGCCTGGTGGGACAGGACCCGCAGGCCGGTTTCGTCACGGATTCCGTCGAGGAGGAACTGGCCTACTCGATGGAATCGCTGGCGCTGCCGAACCCCGTGATGCGCAAGCGGGTCGAGGAGACCTTGGACCTGCTCGGCCTGGCCGAGCTCCGACACCGGCCACTGGCCACGTTGTCCGGCGGGCAGCAGCAACGCGTAGCCGTCGGCGCGGCCCTCACCGCCCACCCCAAGGTGCTGGTGCTGGACGAGCCGACCTCGGCCCTGGACCCCGGTGCGGCCGAGGACGTGCTCGCCGCGCTGCACCGCCTGGTGCACGACCTGGGCATGACGGTGCTGATCGCCGAGCACCGCCTGGAACGGGTCGCGCAGTACGCGGACCGCGCGGTGTGGCTGCCCGGCGGCGGACTGCCGCCGGTCGCCGGCGAGCCGGGCCCGGTGCTGGCGGACGCCCCGGTCGCGCCGCCCGTCGTGCGGCTCGGCCAGGTGGCGGGCTGGCACCCGGTGCCGGTGTCCATCCGGGACGCCCGGCGGCTGGCCGGTCCGCTGCGCGACCGCCTCGCCGAACCGCCGGTGGTGCCACCGGCGCCGTCCGGGAGCCTGATCCACACCCAGGACCTGCGGGTTCGTTACTCCGCTGTGGACGCGGTGCGTGGTGTGTCGCTGAACGTAGGCGCCGGCGAGCGGGTCGCCGTGATGGGCCGCAACGGATCGGGCAAGTCCAGCCTGCTGTGGGCCGTGCAGGGCACGGGCAAGCGGTCCGGCGGTGACGTGGCGGTGGACGGCGTCGACCCGGCGACCCTGAAACCCGGTCCGCGGCGCAAGGCCATCGGCCTGGTCCCGCAGCAGCCCGGCGACCTGCTGTACCTGCACACCGTCGGCGGCGAGTGCGCGCAGGCCGACCGCGAGTCGGGCAAGCCGGCCGGCACGTGCCGCGAGTTCCTCGACCGGCTCGCGCCGGGCATCCCGGACGACCGGCACCCGCGTGACCTGTCGGAAGGCCAACGGCTGGCGCTGGTGCTGGCCGTCGCCCTCACGCCGTCACCGCGGGCCGTGCTGCTGGACGAGCCGACGCGGGGCCTGGACTACCCGGCCAAGACCCGCCTGGCGGGGGCGTTGCGCGTACTCGCCGACCGAGGTCACGCGATCGTGCTCGCCACGCACGACGTGGAGTTCGTCGCCGAGTACGCGACCCGCGTCGTCGTGCTGGCCGAGGGCGAGGTGGTGGCCGACGGTCCGACCGCCGAGGTGGTGACCGCGTCCCCGGTGTTCTCACCGCAGGTGGCCAAGGTGCTCGCCCCGCAACCCTGGTTGACCGTGGCCGACGTCCGCGCCGCCTTGGCCGCGTCATGAGCGAGCCGGTCCGGATCCGGCCCCGCGCCACCCTCGCCCTGGCCATCGCCGCCGCGATCAGCGTCGTCGCCTTCGGCTGGCCGTTGCTGGTCTCCTCCGACGCCGTCCTCGCGCAGGGCGCCACCGCGCCGTGGACGTTCGCCCTCCTGCTCCCCCTCGTCCTGGCGGTCGTCCTCGCCGAGATCAGCGACCGCGGCATGGACGCGAAAGCCGTGGCGATGCTGGGCGTGTTGTCCGCGCTGGGCGCCGCGATCCGACCTCTCGGCGCGGGCACGGCGGGCATCGAGACCGTGTTCTTCCTGCTCGTGCTCGGCGGTCGCGTGTTCGGGCCCGGGTTCGGGTTCGTCCTGGGCAACACCATGCTGTTCGCGTCCGCCCTGCTCACGGGCGGTGTCGGCCCCTGGCTGCCGTACCAGATGCTCGGCGCGGCGTGGGTGGCGTTGGGCGCGGGGCTGTTGCCGCCGTTGCGCGGCAAGGCCGAACTCGCGCTCCTCGCCGCCTACAGCGCCGTCGCGTCCCTGGTCTACGGACTGCTGCTCAACCTCTCGTTCTGGCCGTTCGCGTTGAGCGCGGGCAGCACCTCGCTGTCCTTCCAGCCGGGCGGGCCGATCCTGGACAACCTGGTGCGGGTGGTGGCGTTCAGCCTGGCCACCTCGCTCGGCTGGGATATCGGCCGGGCGGTCACCACCACGGTCTTGGTGCTGGTGACCGGCCCGGTGCTGCTGCGCACGCTGCGCCGGGCCGCGCGCCGGGCGTCGTTCGGCGACCCGGCGTTCAGCGGGGCAGCCGCGCCGCCACCTCCGCCAGCGCGTCCAACACCTCCGGCGTGACGTACCCGGTGGCGATCTCCGCCTCGGCGACGGTGACCGTGTCCCGGTCCCGTTCCGAGCCGTAGTTCGCGCCGCTGAACGCGACCTCGGCCACTCCGACCTGGGCCGTGCCCAGCGCCTTCACGTCACCGGTGCCGGGCGCGTCCACCAGGTCCTGGAACTCCCGCGCGTCACCGCGCGAGGCCAACGCCACCCAGGCCACCGCGATCACCGCCGAGTTGCCCGCGTCGTCCCCGACGGTGAACAGCACCCGGTCCACCGACGTGCACTCGTGCTGCCGGAGGAACTCCCGCACCCGGCCGAACGACGCGTCCGCACACGGAGCACGCTGCACGTCCGTCCGCTTCAGCTCGTGCAGCCCCATCCGCTGCCACGCGCCCGCGGAGTCGCCCCTCCGGGCGAGATCACCGCCCTGCTGCGCACGCTCCTCGACGCTCAACCCCGGGCCACCGCCACCAGCCGAACCGCCGCCCGCGCTGAGGCCGACCGCTCCCCCGTACCCCACCGCGCTGAGCGCGATCAGCCCGGCCAACAGCACCGAACCGCTCCGCCCACCCCCTCCGGCGGCCGGTCGCACCCGACCGCGGTCGTCGGCGTAGAAACCTCTGGGCACCGCGACCTCCTCCCCCCTGAGGGAAGGTTTAGCAATCCACGGGTCCTGAAACCCGAATTTCGCGGAGAACCCCTCGAAGAGCGCAAACCAAACGGTCGGTTCACTGACCGTGCGTAACCCACCACGGCAGGTAGTCCCCCGGTCGATCACCCGTCACGGCGCCACGGACGGCACCGACCTCCGCCTCGCCGCCAGCAGCAGCGCGAGCCCCAGCACCGACATCACCAGCCCCATCCCGTACGCCGTGCGGTACCCGAAGTGCTGCGCGAGACCCACCAACGGCCCGGTGAGCATCGCGCTGGTCTTGTACGTGTTCGTGAACAGCGTGCTGGCGTACCCGGGCCGGTCGGGTGCGAGGTCCTGGAAGTAGGAGATGCCGACGCCCATCACCGCGGAGATGACCACGGCGTGCATCACCTGCGCGGCCATCACCTGCCAGGTCGCCTGGGTGAGCAGCATGATCGTGTAGTAGGCCAGCGCGACCACGCCACCCGACAGCACGAGCACCCGGTGGTTGTACCGCAGCGCCAACGCGCCGAAGCCCAGCATCAGCGGGATCTCCAGCGCCGCGCACAGCCCCAGGACCAGACCCGCGTCCCGGGTCGTGCCGCCCAGGTTCTCGGTCACGAACAACGGCATCGCCGTCACGCCGACCGTCGTCGCGCCCTGCAGCAGCACGAACGCCAGCGCCGCGAGCACCATCTCCCGTCGCAACCCGGCTTGCGGCGCCACCTCGTGCGTCGGCGCGGCGGACGGTCCGAGCTCCGGCAGCCACGTCAGCGCCACCAGCACGGCCACCACGTAGATCGCCGCGCTCACGCCGAACAGCCAGGTGAACCCGCCGCCGAGCAGCAGCGCGCCCAGCGGCGGCCCGCCCACCCAGGCGATCGACATCGTCATCCGCAGTCCGCTCATCGCCAACGGCGCCTTCGCCGAGCCACTGCGTTCCAACAGCTGGCGCGCGTAGGCGTACATCTGCGGGATCTGCGAGGACGAGACCGCCCAGAACGTGACCGCGACCACCAGCAGCAGCCAGTAGTCGCGCAGCACGGAGAACAGCACCCAGCCCACCGCACCCGACACCCCGGCTACCACCAGCAGCGTGCGGCGGATCGCGCGTGCGTCGGACAACCGCCCGAGCAGCGTGCTCACCAGCATCGACGCCAGGGCGCTGATCAGGAGGAACGCGCCGACCGCGATCGGACCGGCGTGGAGCTCCTTGATCAGGAACAGCGACAGGAACGGGGCCGCCAACGCATACCCGACACCGGTCAGCAAGCTCATCGACACGAGCGGCACGAAGGAAGGGGACCGGGGCGGGGCAGGGGTTTCGCTCAGGGCGGGCACACCGGCGATCCTCGCCGCCCACCGGGGCGACGAGGTAGCCGATTTCCAGCATCCGGACTTGTGGGAGCGCTCACACCGAGCGTCACACCCAGCCTCACGCCGTCGCGCGCGCCACCAGCACCGCCATGTCCAGTGGCAGCTCCCGGATGTCCTGCAACGCGAACCCGTTGGCCGCCAACAGCCGCCGGTGCTCCTCGGTGGTCCGCTCGACGCCCCGCGCGGTGTTGACCATCATGTGCACGTTGAACGCCAAGGGCAGCACCGTGCGCGGGTCGTCCTGGATCGGGCGCTCGATCACGGCCAGCGTCGCGCCCTCGGCCATCGCCGCACGCACGTTGCGCAGGATCACCGAGCAGCTCTCGTCGTCCCAATCGTGCATGATCCGCGACAACAGGTACAGGTCACCGCCCGCGGGAACCGGGTCGTAGAAGAAGTCGCCCGCGACCACCGACGCCCGCGCGCCGTGACCGGCCAGCGCCTCGGCCGCCGCGCCGACCACGTGCGGCCGGTCGAACAGCACACCGCGCAGCCCGGGACCGGCCGTCAGCACCAGGTCGAGCAGCCGCCCGTCGCTGCCGCCCACGTCGACCACCGTGCCGGTGGCCGGCAGGTCCAGCAGGCCCGGCACCAGTTCCAGGAACGTCGTGCCCGCCGCCATCGCGCCCTCGAACAGCCGCGCGTCGGCCGGGTGCGCGGCGAAGTGCTCGAACGGCTGCGCGCCGTACACGTGGACGAACGCGCTCTCCCCGGTGCGCAGGGTGTGCTCCAGCCCGCTGAACGACCGGTAGAACAGTCCTCCGTAGATCCGCGCCAGGTCCCGCTGCGACCCGGCCACGTCGGTGCGCAGCATCGCGCCGACCTCGGTCAGCGACCACTGCTCGCCGTGACGGCGGAAAACGCCGAGCGCTGCCAGGTAGGCGAGCACGCGCCGCAGTTTGTCCGCGTGCGAACCGGTGCGCTCGGCCAGCTCGGCGGTGTCGAGCGGGCCGTCGGCGAGCAGGTCGGCCAGCTCCAGCTCGGCCGCCGCCGCCACGGCGCGGGTGCGCCACGCCCCGGTCATCAGGTCGAGCATCGTGCGCCGCGCCTGGTCGGGCCGCCCGAGGTGGCGTGCCAGCGGCTCCGCGCGGTGACCGGGCACCCGCAACGTCAACCGGACCCGACCCGCACCGCGGAAGTGCAGCACCGTCACGTGCTCGTCGTAGCCGCCGCCGTCGGCCGTGAGGCCCGCGTCCAGCAACGTCGCGCACACCCCGCGCAGCAGCACGTCGTCCTCGCCCGTGATGTCGAACGTCACCGAGGACTCGGCCTCGCGTTCCTCCTCGGACCACACCGTCCCGGGCACCACGAGCAGCTCCACCTCGCGCGGCCCACCGGCCACGACGCCGCGCACGCTCCACACCTGCCCGGCCCGTTCCCGGAGCCGGTCACCGGGCACCGCGCCCGGCCGCGGCCCCCGCGCCCGCACACCCAGGTCGGCGAGCACCCCGATCAGGTCCGACGGCTGTGCCGCGGCGACGAGCACCGCGGCGCAGGCGAACTCCAGGTGGCGCAAGACAGGCGCGGGCGGCTCGCCACCCACCACCGCGGCCAGCGCGTCACCGGCACTCCGGTCCCGCACGAAGGCCACGGTTTCCGCCAACCGGCGGAGGTCTCTCTCCCTCAGCGCGCCGGGCGCGCCGCTGACCGTCACGGACATTGCTGATCCTCCCCAGAGGATGGCCGTGCCCCTCCCGCGGGCGGAACACGGCGGAATCGTCACCCCGTGCGGGGCTAAGGTCTGTCGAGCTCCGGGTGGAGCTCGATGTCACACCAGCGCACGAGGCCCGCGATCCGCGGCTGCCCGTCGTGCCGCCACACCATCGAGGCCTTGGTCATCGCACCGGGTGCGCACACCCGGCTCGCGCCCAGCTCGGCCAGTTCCCGCGCGGTCCGCCGGAACTCTTCGCCGACCGCGCCGAGGCCCACGTTCTGCAGGTGCTCGGCGAACGGGCGCATCGCGTCGACCGCCGCGGCCACGTCCGGCACCGACACGATCCGCGCGACCCGGTTGCCCGAGCCGCTGAGCGGCATCAGCGCGTCGTCCAGCACGACCGTCCACTCCAGACCATCGGGCGACCACACCTCGCTCGCCTCCGAGGTGGCCGCACGCCACTCGGCGACGAGCCGGCGGTGTTGCAGCACGGTGGCGTCCTGCGCGTCGATCGTCCCGGGCGGGCTGTCCTGCGCCTCGCGCCTCATGGCGGCCGCCAGGTGCTCGGCGACCGCCCGCGCGTGCTCCTCCTGCACCAGGTAGACCTGCGGCGAGAGGCACGCGTGCTGGTCGAAGTCGCTGCAGTCGGCGGCGATCCGCCGCGCCACCTCGGCCACGCCGTACTTCGTCACGTACCCGTCGCTGACGATGCCGAACGACAGCTTGTGCCCGTGCTCCTCGTAGAGCTGGTGCGGCCGGACCTTGGCGCGGATCGCCGCGCACGCCTGGTCGCCGCCGTAGGCGATCACCGCGTCGGCCTGGTCCAGCGCGGCCTCCAGCACGGCCTCGTCGTCGCGGTCCCAGTAGGTGGCCACGACGGCGTCGGCGAGCACCGGCTCCACGTCGTGCAGGGTGCGCAGGAACGCGGCGGTGAAGTGCGGCTCCTTGGCCGGTACCTTGGCGATCACGGACGCCTTCACCAGCAGCGACCGCACCAGCGACCGCGCGGGCAGGCCCGGGACGTTGCCGGAGAACACCGCCAGCACGGTGCGGGGCCCGACCGCGGTGGTGCCGCCGCGGAAGCCGTCGAGCACCTCCGGGTCGCCCAGTTCGCGGGTCAGCGCGGCCAGCAGCGAGTCGGCGCGCAGGTGGCCGAGCTCGGCGTCCAGCGCGCGGTCGATCGTCTCCTCCGACATGCCGGTGACCAGCGCCGCGTTGCGGACGGTGGCGCGGCGGGCGGTGAAGTCGCGCTTGGCCCACAGGTCGACGACCGCGTCGACGGCTTCCACGATCCGCCGCACGGGCAGCCGCCGCAGGTCCTCGTGCGCGGTCCGGAGGCCGGCGCCGACCGCGGCCCAGTCGGTGGGGCGCACGCCGCGCCACTCGTGCCGGCCTGCTTTGAGGGTGAACGGAGCGCGGTCGGCCGTCAGCCACTCCGGGGTCCACGACACGGTCATGCGGCGCCTCCCGTCATCTCGTCCAGGGTCAGCGAGCAGCCGCGACTGCTGCCCGCGATGCGTCCCGCGATCGCCACGCCCTCCGGCACGGCGATGCCGAGGTCGCCGGTGAGCAGCACGTGCGGCCGGTCGAGCAGGGACAGGTCGGTGACCTCCAGCAGGCCGCGGCCCTCGGTCAGGTGCTCGCGGGTGCGGGGGTCGCGGACCTTGGGGCCACCCCCGGGGTGGCTGCCCTTGGGGCGTTCGCCGAGCGGGCCGACCGGGGTGTCGGCGGAGTCGAAGAGCTGGTTGGCCAGCTCGGTCATGCCGAAGATGTTGCCGTGCCGCTCGATGCCGAAGACCCGGCGCACGGCGTCGTGCAGCTCGTCCACGCGCATGACGCGTGACCGGCCCTTGAACCCGCCGCCGTCCCACATCTGCGAGCCGGGCGGCAGTTGCCAGCGCCTGCCCTGCGCCTCCAGCGCGTCGCAGACGTTGACGAACGCGAAGGTGCCGCCGATGAGCACCACCGGCAGGCCCTCGGCCACGGCGGCGTCCAGGCGACGGCCGAGCAGCTCGAAGTCGACGCCGTTCGCGCCGATGACGGCCGTGCTGAGCCGGGGGTCGCCGCACGACCGCGCGATGCGCACCATGTCGAACGCGATCGCCATCTCCGGCGCGGCCTCCTCGGACGGCGTGAACGCCAGGATCACCGGCCGCACGCCGTCGTCCGGCCGGAGGTGCCGTTTGGCGTTGGCCTCGATGGCGAGGCCTTTCAGCTCCAGCCCGAGCCTGGAGTAGCGGACGGTGCCGCGGACGCTGCCGGACGTTCCGCTGGTGCGGAACACCCGGACCGGTGGCGCGTCCGGGAACAGGTGCGGACCTCCGTCTTTGTAGGCGGTGTCCGGAACGCCGACGCCGACCCCGACCTGCTTCCAGTAGCGGGCGACGTCCGGCGAGTTCGCCATCGCCAGCTCGACCAGCTGCTCGTGGAGGTCGAGCGGGTCGCCGACGCCGTCGCAGACGAGCCGTGCCAGGTGGTCGAACAGCCGCGCGACGTGGGGATCGTCGTGGGCAACGGTCATCGGGGCCTTCCTCCTGCGGGTCGAGGTCGAACTCGGGAAAGGTCAGCAGCGGCGGAGGTGTCGGACAAGGTCCGTCCCCGGAACGGGGCACCGCTGACCGGGGGTTGTGCGGGCCACAGGATGACTCAGCGACGGCCTGCGCAGAACCGAACGCGCGCGTTCCGCTTCGGTAAGCGGAACGTCGAACGGTCACGATGGTGCTCACCGGCATACCCGGAACGACCCGGAACGCCCGCGAACGTCTGTGAACACCCGGGCATGTCCGCGAGTCGACCCTTGACAGGCGTCCTGGCATGTGTCTGAGAGCCCGATGGGCGGAACCTCGTGCTGATCGGGCAGCTGCTCAACCTGCGCGGCACACAGGCAAGGGTGCGCGCCGCCGAGCTGTTGCGCGACTTCGAGCTGACCGCGGCGGGGCAGGCGGCAGGTCAAGTCCTACCCGGGCGGCGTGCACCCGGGTGATCACGCACGACACGCCCGCTTCGCTCAAGCGGACCGTCGCCGGTGTGGCCGCGGACCCGTCACGCGGCCTGAAGGTGGGCGGCCCGGCGGCGTGGACGCCGGCTTGGTCAGCGCTGTTCGTGGCCGTGTTCGCGCCACCGGCCGTGACCGCCTACCGCCGCCGCGCCTGAGCGTTCAACTCGGGTGTTCCGAACGTAGGACACGCGCGTGGCGAACGTAGGACACGCGCGTGTCCTGGCTACCGGTCGACGGTGGAGGTGGTGGTGAAACCCGTGGTGTAGCCCTCGTCGGTCAGGGTCATGTCGTCCTCCCGTTCGTCAGTCCGCGGTGCCGCCACCGCGGTCGAGGTGGTCCTTCAACGCGGAGAGCGGGCTGTCCCAGTCCCGCGCCAGCGCGGCCAGGAACCGCTGGGCGACCTGCATCGGCGCGGAGCGCAGCCGGTACCGCACCCGGCGCCGCTCCCCCGGTTCCGCCGTCACCAGGCCGACGTCGGCCAGGAGGGCGAGGTGCTTCGCGATCGCCTGCCGGGTGATGGGCAGGCGATCGGCCAGGTCCGTGGCCGTGGCCGGACCCCCGGACGCCAGCGCGGCCAGGATGGCGCGCCGGGTCGGGTCGGCCAGGGCGGTGAAGACCTGTTCGGCGACGGCTTCGGCGTCAGGTGCCATTGACGTGGTCGACCAGCTCACCCAACTCGCTCGCCCAGCCCTCGCGGTGGGCGTCGTACGCCTTGCCGTAGAGGTCCTCGGACAGCTGGGCGAACCCGGTCTCGACCACGGTCAGCCTGGTGCCCGAGCCGACCGGTTCCAGCGTGAACTCGACGTACGAGCGACGGGGGTCGTCCTCGGGCAGCCCGAACATCGGCCAGGTGAAGCCGAACACGGTCGGCTCCTCCACCCGTTCCACCCGCATCTCGACCGTCGGCCCGTCGTTCCAGCTCATCCGCGCGGTCCCGCCCGGGCGCAGGTCGATCGTGGCGTCGTCGCCGAACCACGCGCCGAGCCCTTCGGCCGTGGTGATCGCCGCCCACACCGCGCCCGGCGGTTGGGCGATCTCCACGACCCGCTCGATCCGATCGGGGAATCCCATGACAGCCTCCTCAAGTAGCAACCGTTCGATTGCCACACTATGGCAACCAGGAGGTTGCGTCAATGTCAGGGCAGTGATCTCACCGACCAGCGCGATGGCGTCGGCGCGGTCCAGTGCCACGCCGGCGGCGTAGGCGTTGCCGCGCGGACAGGGGGAGCCGGGAATCCGAGCGATCCTCCCGTGCCGAAAGCCGATCTCGCCAAGCGCACCGTCGAAGATGTTCACTACGACAAAAAACTCGCACAGTTCTCCGCAGTAGTGCGGATAACGGTCGGACATCCGACCATTCGTAACGTAACAATGTCAGGGACGCGCTAACGAATGCCCGGAGCAACCGATATCGCCGCTATGGACGAGGATTCCACTCCGGCGGCACGAGTCCCCGCGCCCGAACGCCGGAACACGGCGTCCGAACGCAGGAACCGCGCCGTCGCAGACCGAGCAACCACCTGGGGTGCCGGATGAACAGCCGAATGGTCGAACTCGAAGCCGTCCTGTCCCGGTCCGCGCCGGACCGGCAGGCGGCCCGCCGTCTCGCGGTGGACCTGGCCCGCTCGCTGGACGCGCTCAGCGCGCGCCGCGACGTGGACCGCCTGCTGCGCTGCGCCGCGGGGCTGACGCGGATCGGGTCCGCCGACGCCGCGGACGCGCTGCTGATCGCCATGCTGGCGTTGGTCGACCCGACCGGGCCGGAGGCGTCACGGGTGCGTGACCAGCAGGCGTTGGCGTCGGTGGCGCGCGGTCGGCGCGAGCCGGGCACGACCGCGCCGCGCCAGGTGCGGCGCAGGCCGCCGAGCACCGCGTTCGGCCGGGGCGCGCCGTTGCGCCAGGTGGTCGGCGACTTCCTGGACCCGCTGCCGGTGGCCGACCCGGTCGCGGTCGGGTCGGTGGCGGTCGCCGTGGAGCCGGCGAAACCGAGCGAGACGGGCGCGCTGGAGCTGGCGTTACAGCGCAACGCGGCGGTGCTCGGGTCGAACCACCCGCAGACGTGCGTGCTGCGGCTGAACCTGATGTGCGCGCGGTTCCGGATCGCCCGCGACCACGGTGACGCCGAGGAGGTCGCCGAGTCGTTGACCGACCTGCGTGACGCGACCGACCGGGCGTTGAACGCGCTGGGCACCCACCACCCGCGGGCGCTGGTGGCGCAGGCGAACCTGGCGTCGGCGGAGTTCGAGCTCGCCAGGGTGCGTCGTTCGGCGGAACGGGCCCGGCTGGCGCTGCCGAGCCTGCGTTCGGCGGCCGACCGCACCGCGACCCGGCTGGGCGCGGACCACCCGCACGCGGTGATCGCGACGTCGAACCTGGCGTCGGCCGAGCTGGAGCTGGCGCACCTCGACGGCACCCGGGCTCAGGGGCAGCGGCTGCTGGACGTGGTGCGTGACGCGTCGATGCGCGCCGTGGCGGCGTTGGGCCCCGGCCACCCGGCCGTGCTGGCGTTGGACGAACAGCGGCGGGCGTGCGAGGCATTGCTGTCCGGGGTGGGTCCGGACCCGTCGTTCGAGCGGGGTTACGCGTCGTTCGCCGACGCGGGCCGGTCGCTGGCCACGACGAAGCCGAGCGCGCCCGCGGTGCGGCAGAGCGTGACGACGCCGGAGTGGCCGCCGGGCACGTTGCTGTCGCGGCTGCGGGAGACCAGCCGGCAGGAGCTGATGTCGTTGGGCACCGCGGTCCGCTACGGCGCCGACCGGGAGATCATCGTCCAGGACGCCACCGACACGCACGTGTTCCTGCTGCTCGAAGGCGTGGTGAAGGTGCTGGTCAACGACGAGAGCGGGGACACCGCGGTGCTCACCGTGCGGGTCGCGGGCGACCTGGTCGGCGAGCTGGCCGCACTGGACCACAAGCCGCGCTCGGCGACCGTGATCACGTGCGGTGACGTCTCGGCAAAGCTGATCACCAGCGCGGAGCTGCACGGGTTCCTGCACCGCCGCAATGACGGGTTCGTCGAGCTGATCGGCGTCATCGACGACCAGCTGCGGTGGGCCAACCGGCGGCGGCGCGACTTCCTGTCCCACACCGCCGCCGAGCGGGTGGCGCGGGTGCTGGCCGAGCTGGTCGGCGCGCACGGCAGGCAGGAGGTCGGCGGATGGGTGCTCGGCATCCCGTTGACGAAGGTGGAGCTGGCCTCGATCGCCGGGATGAAGCCGCGCACCGCCGAGAAGGCGTTCGCCGACCTGCGCAAGGCCGGTGTGGTGGTCAGCCACCTGCGGCGCGACGTGGTCGTGCCCGACCTGGAAGGGCTGCGGCGATTCGCGCGGATGTGACTATCGGGTGAACCAGCTGTCGACCAGGGAGTTGCGGAAGGTGCGGGTGGGGTCGAGCCGGTCGCGCAGCTCGGCGAACCGGGCCCAGTCCGGGTACCGCTCACCGGGGTCGGCCAGCTCGAACAGCTTGCCCCAGTGGGGGCGGGGCCGCCACGGGCTCAGGGCCGCCTCGATCTTGCGGAGAACGGCGCGCACCGCCGCGTCGTCCGGCTGCCAAGTGAAGTGGAACGCCACGCTCGGCCGGTCGTGGACGGGGCTGAGCCACTGCGCGTCGGCCGCGATCGTGCGGACCTCGGAGGTCAGCAGCACGGGCGCGACCTCGGCGGCGAGGTCGTTGAGCGCCCGCAGCGCGTCGGCCGCGTGCTCGCGGGCCAGGAAGTATTCGGACTGCAGCTCACGGCCGACGCTGGGGGTGAAGTCGGCGCGGAAGTGCGGCAGCCGCTCGTGCCACGGTCCGGGCACGCCGAGCTGGGCGGTGCAGTGCAGGGCAGGCTGGCCGGGCACGGGGTGCACCGGCTCGGTCGCGGGCGTCGCACCCGTCCAGGTCAGGTCGTGCCGGGTGTCGGTGGTGCGGTGCTTGGCGAACACGTGGGCCACGCCCTGCCAGGTGGTGAACGCGCTGACGCTGTAGGCACTGGCGAACACGGCGTCGAAGTCCTCCACCAGGGCGTCGAACGGCATGTCCTGGTAGACCCGCTGCTCGACGTCGAAGGTCGGCACGACGTCCAGTTCGACGGCGACCACCACGCCGAGCGAGCCGAACGCCACCACGGCGCCGTCGAACCCGTCGTCTCCCCTGGTCAGGGTGATGATCTCGCCGTCGGCGGTGACCAGGTCGAGGGAACGGACCAGGCTCGCGAGCGACGGGACGTCGTTGCCGGAACCGTGGGTGGCGGTGGCGCAGGCGCCGATGATCGTGATGTGCGGCAGCGACGGCATCGCGGGCAGCGCGAGACCGGCGGCGTGCAGCCGTTCGGCGAGCCGCGCCAACCGCGTCCCCGCGCCCACCCGCACCGTGCCGTCACCGACCTCGAACACCTCGGGCATCCGGTCGAGGCTGATCAGCGTGCCGCCGGTGTCGGCGATCGTGCTGAACGAGTGGCCCGCGCCGACCACCCGCGCGGACTCGGCGTCCCTGACCGCGGCTCGGACCTCCTCGACCGACGTCGGGTACGCGGTCCGCGCGGCGGAGAAGGTGAAGGTGCCTGCCCAGTTGGTGCTCACCGGCAGGATTCTGCCTCATCACCGCCGGTGTCCGGCCCGCTCCGAACCCCGCTCGCCGCGGGGGAACGGATCTCCGGCGATTCCCGTCCCACGCGGGGAGGTGCCGAGATGCTGCGCTACATGACCGTGGTGGGTGCGTTGTGCGCCGGGGTGGCGCCGTTCCTGTCGGGTGGGGTGCCCCGGCCGGAGGCGGACGCCGTGGTGATCGGGCTGGTGGTGGGTGTCGTGCTCGCCGCGGCTCTGGCGGTCGGGGGTGGACGTGCGCGGCTGCACGCCACGGCGGACGGGTCCGTCGCGGCCCTGCGGACCTTCGGTGCGCAGCCCGTGCCGGACGGGCTGCTGGACACCGAGACCGGGCGGGTGCTGAGCCGACCGGCGCGGCCGTCGAACGTGCGCACGGAGGTCGGCGCCACGCCGTTGCTGGAGGAGCACGAAGGCGGCCAGGTCACCGACCTCCTCGCGCTCGACCCGGCCACCGGCGCGACCACGCGGCTGTCGATCGAGGACTGCCCGCGGCGCACGGCCGACGTCACGACGTCCACCACCTACGTGCGCGCGTGCGCCGACAACGGCCGTGAGCTGACCGTCGTGACGCAGCCGTTGGACGGCTCGGCGCCGACGTCCACCCCGGTCCGCCTGGACGGCTCGGGCTCACGCGCCCGCTCGGACGTTCGCCTCGTCGTCGCGCCCGGCGCGATCGTGATCACCAGGACGGCGTTCGGCGGCACACCGGCGCCGGTGGTCGGCCTCACGGGTTGACCACCGTCAGGTGAGCCGCGCGCTGATCGCCAGCCGGTTGTAGGCGTTGACCACCGTCGCCACCCACCTTCGCCAACGCACCCAAAGCCGCGAACCCCGGACCGGCGAACGGATCAAGCCTCACCACCACCGCCACCTCCAACAAGATCGACGAGACCGCCGCGCCCCGGATCAGCGGGTTCGAGGCTCCCGCGTCCGAAACCGCCGGCTCCGACAGCCGTGCATCCGGGGTCGGCTGCGTGGTGTTCGGCCGCCAGGCGGGTGACCGTGGGCAGGCACACCTTGCCGGTCCGCCCCAACGGCAGTTCCGGCAGCACCAGGAGGCGTTCGGGTAGCTTGCGGCGGCTCAGGCCGCGGGCGTGCAGGTAGGTGGTCAGTTGGCCGAGTGACGGCGCGCGGTGGCCGGGGCGGACGGCCACGCACGCGCACAGCCGTTCGCCCAGGTCGGGGTCCGGCACCGGCACGCACGCCACCTCCGCCACGGCGGGGTGGCCGTCCAGCGCGCGTTCCACCTCGGCCGGGCTGATGGTGTACCCGCCGCGGATCACCACCCGCTTCAGCCGCCGCACGACGTGCAGGGTGCCGTCGCCGTCGAAGTAGCCCTCGTCGCCGGTCCGCACCCAGCCGCCGGGCAGGCGGTGCCGCCGGTCCAGTTCGGGCGCGTCGACGTAGCACAGCGGCGTCATCGGCCCCAGCGCGCAGATCTCGCCGTCCACCACCCGGATGTCGGTGACCGCCGGGTCCGGCCTGCCCACGCCGTGCTCCGGTGTCGACGTGTGGCAGTTCACGCCGTCCGACGACCCGTAGACGTTGATCACCGGGCAGCCGAACGCCGACCGCACCACCGCCGCCGTCCCCGGTGTCAGCACGTCGCCGCTGGACACCACCGCGCACACCGACGAAGTGTCCACAGTGGACGCCAGAGCCGCCATCCGGCGCAGCATCGTGGGCACGCCGAACACGTGCGTCGGCCGGTGCTCCGCCACCACCCGCATCGCCTCCACCGCGTCGAACCGCCGCAGCAGCAGCACCGTCCCGCCCAGCCCGCACAGCGTGATCGCCGCCCCGAACGACCCGAACGCCGACGCCAACGGCACCAGCACCAGGTCGCGCGGCACCGCCGTGGCCCCGGGCGAACCCACGGCACCGCGCGGCCCCACAGCACCGTGCACCGCCCGCACGTAGTTCCCCCGACCACCGGCGAACGCGTTGTGCGAGTAGGCCACCAGCTTCGGCGCGGCCTCCGACCCCGACGACACCAGGATCCGCGCCGGAGCCTCCGGGTCGACCGCGACCGGCGACCACGGCACCTCCCGAGCCGTGTCGGACGCCACCGCCAAGGCCTCCGACACGTCCGTGATCACCGTGCTCACCACCGGCGAACCACCGTCGGGCAGGTGCACCGCCACCCCGCCGACCGCCGCCACCGCCAGTTCCGCGACCACCCCCTCCCGACCGTTCGCCACGTCGATACCGATGATGTCGGAGGGGCCACAACGCCGGAGCAACCTCGCCTGCCACCTCACCGCCCGATCCAACGACGCGTAGTCCAACGACCCGAGGGAGTCGATCACCGCGACCCGCCCGGGGTGCGCGGCCACCCGCTCCCGGAACAACGAGTACAGGTCCCGATCGGGGCAGTACCCGGCGGAAACCCAGGACCGCCGCAGCGCCGCGGGCACCAAGTCCCGCAACACCACCCCGGTCGACGACGTCCACGTCATCCGAACTCCCATACCGGCCCCGGCACCACGCACCCGTCCGACACCAACGCCCGCGAGAACCGCCGATCCCCCGCCAGCTCCGCCAGATCCGTGCACACCGGCACGCTCAACGGCGCCGTGCACCGCCGCGTCGCCCGCGCGTTCAGCCGCGCGGCCGCCGACAGCAGCGACGACGACACCGACTGCCCCGTCCCGGACCGGATCCGCGTCGCGAGTGCGTCCACGACACCGCGGGCGCACACCACCCCGCCGAACACGTCCACGATCGTCATCAGCGACGGCGGCACCCCGGCGTGCGCCTGCACGACGAAATCCGTGCCCAACGGCGGTCGCGGCCCCAAGGCCTCACCCCACCCGGACGCGTGCGCGTACACGATCCCGGGCCGCGCCCTGGCGACGTCCCGCGCCCGCAACGACCACGCGGCGGCCTTCCCCGGCCCCCAGTTGTGCAGGAACACGTCCGCGCCCGACGCCAGCTCCAGCAGTTCCCGCCGCCCGGCCACGGTGCCGAGGTCGACGTGGACCACCCGCTTGCCCCTGTTGACCGCGTGGAACCGGGCGGACACGTCACCGGACATCGGCGGCACGCCGCGCAACGGGTCACCGCCCGGCGGCTCGACCCGCACCACGGACGCGCCGAGCTGCCACAGCAGGTGCCCGGCCAGCGGCCCCTGCACCCGGCGGCACGACTCCAGCACCACGAGCCCCGACAGCGGCAGCACACCCCCGGCGCGGACCGCACCCGCGCCGGGACCCAACGGCCGCAGCACGTACGGCGGCACATCGTCCAGCGCGCGGTGCGCCACCCGCACCAACGTCATCCCGGTCGACGCGGCGACCCGTTCCAGCCGCACGATCGGCAGCCGCGCGGTCAACCCGGTCAGCTCCGGCGGCAACGGGCACGTCGCGGTGGCGAACCGGTGCTGGAACGGCCGCCACGCCACCGCCACCGCGCCCAAGTCGGCGTCCAACGCCGCCCAGAACCGCCGCCACACCTCGGCGTCCAGCGCCTCGACCTCGAACGCCACGCCGTCGGCGGACAGGAACGGCGGCCCGCCCACGTCCGTCGGCACGGGGTCGGGCTCGTCCGCCGTGGCCGCCGCCAGGTACTGCGACACCGCGAGCAACGCCGCCTGCGCGACCGACGTGGACGCAGCGCGCAGCGGAACACCGCGCAGCCGCGCCACGTCCACCGCCGCCGCGCCGATCGCGTCCAGCTCGCCGGCCACGATCGACGCGTAGTCCAGCCCGAGCGCGGTCGGCCGCCCGAACCGGCGACCGTGCACGTGCATGAGCCCGCACGCCGCCTGCACGTCGAGCTCACCTCGCAGCGGCAGGTCCACCGGCCCGGACCACGGCACCGCCGTCAACGTCGAGGTCATGCCGGTCGCCGCCCGTGCACCGAGTAGACGACCGGCGAGGTGGCCAGGAACCGCCGGTCGGCCAGCACCTCGCGCACGGCCGCGAGCTGCGCGTCGGTCATGCCCGCCTCCAGCAGCTTGTCCCGCAACATGTGCGTGGCGTGGGAGAGCAGCCGCACTCCGGGCGACCCGGCCCGCCACGGGTGCACGACCACCCGCGGGTCCACGTCGACCAACCCGGCCTCGACCATCGCGCCGGCCGCCTTGCGCCCCCAGGCGCCGTCCACGCCGTACGCGTCGAACACGCTCTCCTTGACCGCCAGGAACGTCTCGTACAGCTCGGCGGCCTCCCGGTCCGGCGCGAGCAACACCGGGCTGTAGGAGTTGTCGAACTCGTCCACCTGCAGCCACCCGCCCGGCTTCAGCGCGGTGACGAGCTTGCGCAGCACGGCGTCCCGCTCGGGCAGGTGCCGCAGCACGAGCCGCACGTGGACCAGGTCGAACGCGGCGTCGGGCAGCGGGTCGCACACCACGTCGTGCCGCAGCACGGTGAGCCGGGGCGCGGGTGGCACGTGGTCGGGCTGCACGTCGGTGGCGAGCACCGTCGCGCCGCGCCCGGCGAGCCAGTGGGCCACGGTGCCGCCGCCCGCCCCGACGTCGAGGCAGTGCCAGTCGGCCCGCACACCGGTCTGCGCCAGCCGGGCGAAGGTGACCGGGTCGTAGGCGGCGGCCAGGCAGCGGTGCTGTTCGGCGACGTGCGCCCGGTCGAACACGTAGGTCGTCACGTCCACCGCCCGCTGCCGTGGGTCTCGGCGGTGCCGGCCAGCCGGGTGAGCAGGTCGAGCCTGCGCACCTTGCCCGTGGCGGTGCGCGGCACGTCGTCCCGGGCCAGCAGGTGCGGGTCGGCCATCGGCGGCAGGTCGGCCACCGCGCGCCGCCACGCCGCCGGGTCCAGCGGACCGGACGTCACCAGCACCGGGATCGGCGGCCGGCCGGGCGTGCCGAGCACCACGCACTCCACCACCTCGGGCAGCCGGTCCTCGACCAGGTCCTCCACCCGCAGGCAGCTCAGCCCCGGCACGGCGTCGACTTCGCGGTCGAGCAGCCGCACCGCGCCGCCGCGGCTCAGCACGCCCAGGTCGCCGGTGTTCCACCAGGGCCCGGTGTTCTTGGCGTGCCAGCGGTCCAGCTCGCCGACGTACCCCGCGCACCGGGCCCGCGTGCGCGCCAGCACCAGCCCGGCGTGCCCGCGTGGCACGGGCGTGAACGTCACCGGGTCCACCACCCGCAACCTGGTCCGGCCGGGTACCGGGCGTCCCAGGTCGCGGGCGTCGGGCGAGCGTTCCAGCGCACGGCGGGTGAGGAACCGGAACGTCAGCGGTCCCGTCTCGGTCTGGCCCCAGCCCTGCATCCACAGCGGGCGCCTGCGGCGGGAGGCGTGCAGCATCGCGCGCATCGCCGGCGGGTGCATGGCGTCGTAGGTGCTGACGAACAGCCGCACGTCGCGGAACGGGTTGTCCGGCCGGGCCGCCAGCGGCTGCCAGCGCACGTAGGCCGAGGGCAGGGCCTCCAGCGTCGTCGGCCGGTGCCGCGCCAGCACGGACGCGGCCGAGTCGGGGTCGCTGAGCACCACGATCTTGCGTGGCGCGAGGCAGAACACGCTGGCCGTCCAGCAGAACGTGCGGCCGTGCGCGTAGGAGCTGGCGTTGGCCACCACGTCGTCGCGGCGCACGCCGATGACCGGCCAGCGCACCGCCTCGAACCGGGCCAGCCGGTGCACGATCGTGCGGGTCGTGTGCACGACGAGCTTGGGCACGCCGGTCGTCCCCGAGGTGTGGTTGATCACCAGCGGGTCGCCGTCGTGCCTGCGCCGCGGTGCGGGCACCCGTGCGCCGCGCACGTCGTCCAACGCCACCGCGCCCGGCACGGGCTCACCCAGCGACAGCACCCGGCGCGCCAGGCCGACGGGTGGCACGCGGTCGGTGACCAGCACCGCCGGGTCGAGCCGCTTGAGCAGGATCTCCAGCACGTCGTCGGACAGGTGCCCGGACAGCAGCGCGGGCACCGCCCCGATCCGCACCGCCGCGCACGCGAGCAGGTCGTAGTCGTAGTGGTTGCGCTTCACCACCGCCACCCGGTCACCGCGCCGCGCGCCCATTTCGTACAGCCAGCCGGACGCCTCGCGGACCAGCCCGGCCAGCTGCGGCACGGTGTAGTCGACACCCGGCCCGTACCCGGCGGGCAGGATGTCGAACGGCCGGTCCAGGTGCACGGTGGTGTGCGTGCCGCGGGCCGCGACCTCGTCGAACAACGTGCCCATGTCGTGCGGCCTCATGCGGTCTGCCTCCTCGTGCCGGTCTTCGGGGACACGGCGTGGACGCGGGCGGCGGCACGGCGGCCCGAGCGCACCGCCGCCTCGCTGTACGGGCTCAGGCTCACCCAGTCACCCGCGTAGTCCACGACCCCGCCCAGCCGGGACGCGAACTCGCCGCGCAGCGCCAGGGCGTGCGGGGTGGCCTCGGGCAGGCCGTGGCGGAACCGGTGCACGACCGATCCGGTCACCGCGGCACGCAGGCCGGGCACGAAGCGCTCGGCCTCGGCGGCGAGCGTGGTCACGACTTCGTCGTCCGGCGCGTCCAGCAATGCCGGTGCGACCGCCGGGCTCGCGATCACGGTGACCAGGCCGCGGCCGTCGGGCGCGCGGTCGGGGTGTTTGAGGTGGTCGAACAGGACCACCGACACCGACGGGCTCTCCGACCGCGGCACGGCCAGCAGGTACACGTCGGATTCGGGGCGGCGGTCCAGCATCAGGTGCAGCTTCACCATGGGGGTGAACGCGCAGGCGTCCAGGAACGGCCGCTCGTGCTCCGGCGGGTTCACGTAGACACGGCGCGCGACGGGCGCGGGCACGGCCAGCACCACCGACCTGGCCCGGAACTCGCCGTCCGGACCGGTGATGCGGGCGTACCCCGGTCCGGCGAGGACCTCGCGCACCGGGTAGGACGAGGCGACGTCGAGGCGTGCGGCGAGGGCCCGTGCCACGACGTCCATGCCGCGGTCGTACGTGCGCCACGCGGTGGACGGCCCGATCGCGCCGAGCAGGGCCAGCAACGGCGCGGCGGCCGAACGTTCCGGCTGCCACCCGAAGAACCCGGAGACCACCGGCTGGCACAGGTACTCCAGCACGTCGCGGTGCAGCGGCGCGCAGAACTCGGTCACGGTCGCCTCGCCCACGCGGGACGCCTCGGGCCGCCCGGTGTCGAACCGGCCGCGGACGGCGCGGGCGAAGTCCAGCCGGGCCCGCACCGACAGCCCCGCGCCGGTGAGCAGGCCCAGCGGGTGCGCCACCCCGCGCCGCACCCGGCCGCCTCGCCACATGCCGAGCTGCCGCCCGATCTTGGGCACGTCGGCGTCGAGCCCCAGCCGCCGCACCAGCTCCCACGTGTGCGGGTAGCCGCGGGTGGAAATCTGCTCGGCGCCGGTGTCGACCACGAACCCGGACACGCGGCGGGTCGCCATCCGACCGCCGACGTGGTCGGCCGCCTCGAACACCCGCACCTCGCGCCCCGCCCGGGCCAGTTCGTGGGCGGCGGCGAGCCCGGCGATCCCCGCGCCGATGACGGCCACGTCGAGGTCCATCACCGCACCACCAGGTTCACCACGACGAGCGTCACCACGGTGACCCGGTGCGCGTCGATGCCGATCCGCCGGGCCCGCAGGATGTCGCCCTCGCCGAAACCGACGCGCAGCTGCCTGAGCCGCAACAGGACCGTGGGCAGCAGCGCGAGCGGGTACCACCACGGCCCGCCGACCAGCGGCAGGGCCAGGATCAGCAGGAACTCGCACGACGACACCGCGCGGATGAACAGCCGGTTGCCGCGGGGCGTGGTCAGCGCCGCCACGGTCGGCCGGCCGACCCGCCGGTCGCCGTCGACGTCGTTGGTGTTGGAGTAGACGCCGAACAGCAGCGGCCCGAGGCCGAAGATCAGCGCCTGCACGACCACCACGCCGTCGACCCGGCCGGTGACCAGACCGTACGGGGCGAGCACCAGTGCCCAACCCAGCGCGGCCAGGAAGAACTCCTGCGAGCCGTGGTAGCTCAGCTTCACGCCCCACGAGTACTGCAGGGCGAAGAAGAAGGTGACCGCGACGAGCACGACCGTCCACACCGGACGGTGCGGTGCGACGGCCAGCGCAGCCAGCCACACCGCCGCCCCGACCACCGCGGTGACCAGCGCGAACCTCAGCACCTGCGGTTCGGTGAGCGTGCCCGCGACGAGCGGTTTGCGGTTCAGCTTGCGGGCCGGTGCGTCCGGTGCGTAGTTGGCGATGTCGCTGCCGTCGCGGTAGCCGGTGAGGTCGTCCAGGGCGACCATCGCGACGATCACGAACACCTCGCCCACCAGGAACACGCCCATGGTGGTGAGCACGCCGGCGTCGAACCGCAGCGCGGGCGCGAGCAGCGCCCACACCACCAGGACGCCGAGGTAGTAGTCGACGATGTCGAGCTTGGCCAGCTTCACGTACGCACCCGTGGATCCGGGCGCGATGACGGTGGTCATCGAGGTCTCCTCAGCCGTGTGCGCCGGACGCGAACCGGCACACCTCGTCGGCGATGCGTTCCACCTGCGCGTCGGTCAGGTGTGGGTGGATGGGGATGGCCAGTTGGCGTCGTGCGGCGGCCTGGGCGGCGGGCCAGTCGCGGCCCGGCTGGGCGTGCCCGGCGAACGCGGGCTGGAGCGGCAGCGGCGCCCGGTAGTAGACGTGCGAGCCGATGTCGTGCGCGGCCAGGTGGTCCCGCAGCGCGTCACGCCGCTCGGCCAGCAGCGAGTAGACGTAGAAGCAGCGCCCGTCGCGGCCCGGCGGCGGCGCGAGCACGCCCCGACCGGCCAGGTCGGCGAACCGGGACGTGTAGTACTCGCCGATCCGCGCCCGCCGTTCCAGCCGCTCGGGCAAGGTCGCGAACCGGCGCAGCTGGAAGGCGGCCATCACCTCGTCGAACCGGCTGTTGTGGCCGATCCGGTGGTGCACGAACCGGTGCACGCCGTCCTGGCCGTGGTTGCGCAGCATCCGCGCCTCGCGGGCCAGCGCCGGGTCGCCGGTGACGACCATCCCACCCTCGCCGGGCATGCCGAACGTCTTGACCTGCACGAACGAGAACACGCCCGCGTCGCCCCAGGTCCCGGCCGCCCGCCCGGCGAGCACACCGCCCTGGCCGACCGCCGAGTCCTCCAGCAGCCGCACGCCCGCCTCGGTGGCGATCCGCCGCAACGCGGGCATGTCCGCCATCACCGAGAACACGTGCGCGGGCATGATCACCTTGGTGCGCTCGGTGACGAGCTTGTCCACCTCGGCGGGGTCGACCACCATCGTCCACGGGTCCACGTCGGCGAACACCGGTGTCGCGCCGAGGACCGACGGCGCGGACGCCGGCGGCGCGCACCCGTAGGCGGGCACGATCACCTCGTCGCCCGGACCGACACCCATCGCCCGCAGCACCAGCGTCAACGCCGACGTGCCGCTGCCGCACGCCACCGCGTCGGCCACGCCGAGCGCGTCCCGCACCACGGCCTCGAACCGCGCGGTGCGCGTGCCGAGGATGAACCGCTGGTCCGGCGCCAGGCCGACTTCCTCCACCACCTCCAGCAGCAGGTCGCCGTCGAACAGGTCGGGCGGGAAGAACGGGATCCTCACGCGCGCTCTCCGAGGTAGAAGGAGCGGATTTCGGCGCAGACCCGGTCGACGTCGCCGAGCGGCAGGTCCGGGTACAGCGGCAGGGCGAGGGTGCGGCGGCAGGCCTGTTCGGCGTTCGGGAAGTCGCCCGGCCGGTGGCCGAGGTCGGCGAAGCACGGCTGCAGGTGCAGCGGCAGCGGGTAGTAGGTCTCCGTGCCGATGCCGCGGCCGGCCAGGTGCGCGGCCAGTTCGTCGCGCCGGTCGACCTCGATCACGTACACGTAGAACACGCCCCGCACGCTCGCCCGCCGCGGCAGCACGGAGGGCAGTTCGCGCACGCCCGGCACACCGGCCAGGCCCTCGGCGTACCGGCGGGCCAGTACCGCGCGGCGGCGGATGTCGGCTTCCAGCCGGTCCAGCTTGGCCAGCAGCACGGCGGCCTGGACGTCGTCCATCTTGCTGTTCACCCCGACCGCGCCGGTCTCGGTGGCGATGCCGGGGAAGTCGTCGATCGTGCGGCCGAACCTGCCGTGGTGGCGCAGCGCGCTCACCCGCTCGGCGATCTCCGGGTCGTCGGTGATCACCGCGCCCGCGTCACCGAGCGCGCCGAGCGTCTTCGTGGGGAAGAACGACAGCACTCCCCCGGCACCGACCAGTCCCGCGTGCACGCCGTCGTGGCGCATGCCGATCGCCTCGGCGCTGTCCTCCACCACGGTGAGGTCGAGCCGGCGGGCCACCTCGCCCAGTCCGGTGAGGTCCGCCAGGTGGTGGAACAGGTGCACCGGCATGACGAACCGGGTGCGCGCACCGGTGACGGCGGCGACCGAGGCCGGGTCGAGGCCGTAACCGTCCGGCTCGATGTCGGCGAACACCGGCCGCCCGCCCGCGAGCACCACCGAGGACGCCGACGCGACGAACGAGAACGCCGGCACGACCACTTCGTCACCCGGCCGCAGGCCGCACGCCCGCAGCAGGAGCACGAGCCCGTCGGTGCCGCTGTTCACGCCCACGACGTGCGCGGCCCCGGTGTACGCGGCCAGCGCGCTTTCCAATTCCGCTACTTTCCGCCCGTGCGAGTACTTGCCGTTCTGGATCACATCAACAATGTGCCGTCGCGTTATCGGCCACAATCCTGAAAATGTCGCCGATTGCGTGAAGAATGGCACGGTCAGCGCACTCACCTCCGCGGTCACCGCTTCCGCGGTCGAGCGTATGGCAGGTCATCGGGCCGGCGGCCGACCGCCGGGCAGTTCACTCTTCCTGGTCAACTCGCCCCCATGCAGTTGACAGACCTTCGCGATTGGGACAACGTCGGGGCCATCAATTGAGAGCGGACACCGCTCATTCCCGATGCCTTCGAGACCGGACGAGACAAGACGGGGCTCAATAGTGCGCACACTCGTCGTGGGACTGGGCCGAGCCGGTGCGGACCTGCACCTGCCGGTGCTGGCCAGGGCGCGGACCTCGGTCCGACAGCTGTTCGACGACCGACCGATCGTGGCGTGCGACCCGCGGCGGCTGCCCGCGGAACGACCCGGCCTGGCGATGGTGGGCAGCCTCGCCGAGGCCGCCGCGCTGCTCGACCCGGCCGACACGGTCGCGCACGTGTGCACGCCGCCGTCCGTGCGCGCCGAGGTGATGGCCGAACTGGCCGAACGCGGTTTCCGCAACGTGATCGCGGAGAAGCCGCTCGCCGCCGACACCGACGACCTGGCCCGGGTGATCCGGCTGCGCCGCAAGCACGGCCTGCGCATCGCGGTGGTCGAGCCGTGGCTGACCAGCTCGCTCACCGTGCGGCTGATGGAGTTGATGCGCGGCGGCACGCTCGGCGAGCCGAAGTCGATCTCGATCGTGCAGAACAAGCCGCGCTTCCGCCGGTCGCTGACCAGGCCGAGCCACCAGACCGCGTTCGACGTGGAGCTGCCGCACGGCGTGGCGCTGGCGTTGCGGCTCGCGGGCAGCGCGCGGGTCACCCACGCGGCCGGGTACGACCTGGCCGTCGGTGACGTGGTCGTGCCGCGGATGGGCGGCGCGCGGATAGGGCTGCGGCACAACAGCGGCGTGCGCACCGAGATCAGCTCGGACCTCACCTCGCCGGTGCGGGAGCGCCGGATCACCGTGGAGTTCGAGAAGGGCAGCGCGGTCGGCCACTACGCGGTCAGCGACGACGACGACCACTCGCAGCTCACCGTCACGGTCAACGGGCGGCGCGAGCACGAGGTGCTGCGGGACGACTCGCTCACCGAGTGGGTGCTGCGGGCCTACCGCCTGTTCCACGCCACCGGCGACCAGCACGCGCGCGGGTTCTCGTTCGCCACGGACGTGGTGCAGCTGCTGTCGGTGGCCAAGAACATCTGCGCCGAGCCGGTGATACCCGCCGCCCGCGGTGAGGCGTCGCCCGGCCCGGTGGCCGCGCATGTCCGCTGAGCCGGTGCCGTCGGGTGGGCCGGTGCTGGCGGGCATCACCGACGAGGCCGCGCCGGACCTGCCCGGCCAGTTGGCGGTGCTCGCCGAGCTGGGCTGGTCGCACGTCGAGCTGCGGACCGTGGACGGGCGCGCGGTCGCGGACCTGGGTGACGACGAGTTCGCGGTGGTGGCGAAGGAGCTGGCCGCGCGGGGTGTGCGGGTGGTGTGCCTGGCGTCGCGGATCGGCGGGTGGGCGCGGCCCATCAGCGCGCCGTTCGAGGACGACCTGGCCGAGCTGGACGTGCTGCTGCGCCGGTGCGCCGCGCTGGGCACCCGGTTCGTGCGGATCATGTCGTACCCGAACGCGGGCCTGTCACCGCGGCGGTGGCGCGACCGGGTGATCACGCGGGTGTCGATGCTGGCCGAACTGGCCGAGGCGGCCGGGGTGGTGCTGCTGCACGAGAACTGCTCCGGCTGGGCGGGCACGAGCGCCGAGCGCGCGCTGGACCTGCTCGACGCGGTGGACAACCCGGCGTTGAAGCTGCTGTTCGACACCGGCAACGGCGTCGCGCACGGCTACGACGGGTACGCGTTGCTGCGCGAGGTGGTCGCGCACGTCGAGCACGTGCACGTGAAGGACGCGGCGGGTGACCGGTTCGTGCCGCCCGGATCGGGTGAAGCACGGGTGTCGGACTGCGTGGAGTTGTTGCACGCCAACGGTTATCGGGGTGCGTGGTCGTTGGAGCCGCACGTGGCGCTGCGCCCGCACGAGTCGGGTGCGCTCGCCCCGGACGCGGCGTCCGCCTTCGTCGCGGCCGGTCGGGCGATGGCCGGGCTGGTGCGGTGATCGGGGAAGACCGCGACCTGCTGCTGCGCCTGCTCGCGCTGCCGACCGCCGGCCCGTTGGAGACCACCGACGAGGTGTGCCTGTGGGAGGCGGTGCACGCGTACTCGGAGGCGGCCGAGTGCTTCGGGATGCGGACGGTCCACCTGGGACCGGCGCGCGAGGTCGACGTGCTGCGGCACGACGTGCCCGCGGTGGTGCGCGAGGCGATCGCCGAGGACCCGGACTTCCTGCACAAGCAGCCGAACCTGGTGCTGCGGGTGGGCCACGCCGACCCGGTGCTGATGTTCAACGTGCACCTGGACACGGTCGCGCCGTTCGAGCCGGCCGGGTTCGACGGTGTCCGGTTCCACGGCCGTGGCGCGATCGACGCCAAGGGGCCCGCGGTGGCGCTGCTGGCCGGTGTCCGCGCCGCGATGACCGACCCGGCGGTGGGGCGGGACGTCAGCGTGCTGATCCAGGCCGTGTCCGGCGAGGAGGGCGGCGCGATGGGCGTGTTCGGCACCCGTCCGCTGGTCGAGGCCGGGTACCACGGCAGCCTGAACGTGTTCTGCGAGCCGACCGGGCTGCGCTACCTGCCCCGGTCCACGGCCGCGATGACGGCGTGCGTGCAGGTGCGCGGCGAGGACGCGATCGACGACCGGCCGCAGGCCGGGCACAACGCGTCGGTGCTGCTCGGGTTCCTCGCCCAGCACCTGGCGGGCGCGTTGGCCGGACGCGTGCCGGACGGCCAGGTGTGCGTCGCCGGGCTGCACACCGGCCGGCTGCACAACCGCGTGTACGGCAGCGGTGACCTGCTGCTGAACCTGTCCTACGGCAGCACGGCGTCCGCGCGGGTGCTGGCCGTCGCGCTGGACGCCGCGCTGCGGGAAGGGCTGGCCGAGTTCACCGCCCGCTTCCGCGGCGTGCCGCCGTTCCACCGCACCGCCGCCGACGCCGCCGACATCACCCGGCTGGTGTGGCGCAAGCGCGGGCTGCCCGCGCTGCCGCCGCAGGACGTGCCGCTGCTGGACGCCGTCGCGCCGCGCTGGCCCGCGCACGAACCCGCGTTCACCTGCGACGCGATCTGGCTCGCCGACGTGCCTGGCGCGCACACCGCCGTCCTCGGCCCCGGATCGCTGGAGGCCAACAACGCCCACGCGCGCGGCGAGCACGCCGACGTCGCCGACCTCGACCGGTTCGCCGACGTGGTCCGCGACATCGTCGTGCGGTTCGCGCGGAACGGAGGAAGATGACCGTCCTGGTGCCCTACCCGACCCTGCTCGACACCGTCGCCGGTGTGTTCCGGGAGCGGGGCGTGCCGCCGGACCGGGCGGAGGTCGCGGCGGAGGCGTTGTGCCACGGCGACCTGACCGGGATGAGCACGCACGGGCTGGTGAACCTGACCCGGCTGTACCTGCCGCTGTTCGACTCCGGGCGCACCCGGCCCGCGGCCGACATGGTGGTGCTGGCCGACCGCGGCGCGTCGGTGCTGGCCGACGCCCGCCGTGCGCTCGGGTTGTGGTCGGCGTCCCAGGCGGTGGAGCTGGCCTCGGCGCGGGCCCGGCGGTACGGGATCGGGATGGTGACGCTGCGCGGCGCGACGCACATCGGGTGCGCCGGGTACCACGTGGCACGTGCGGCGGCGCACGGGATGGTCGGGCTGATCGCGTCGAACTGCGGCGGTCAGCGCATCGCGCCCGCGCCCGGTGGTCGGGAGCCGCTGCTGGGCACGAACCCGTTGGCGTTGGCCTGCCCGGCGGGCGACCGGCCGCCGTTCGTGCTGGACATGAGCACGACGGTGGTGCCGACGGGTCGGGTGCGGGCGGCGGCGCGGGCCGGTGAGGAGGTCCCGCCGGGGTGGCTGGCGGCGGAGGACGGGACACCGGTGACGGACCCGGCGGCGTTCGACCTGGGTGACGCGCGCCTGCAGTGGCTGGGCGGCGCGCCGGAAACGGGCGTCTACAAGGGGTTCGGGCTGGGTCTGCTGGTGGAGGTGCTGGCGGCGTTGGTGCCGGGTGCGGCGACGGGGCCGCTGTCGCCGGTGTCGCGGGACGACGACATCGGGGTGACGGCGCTGGTGTTCGCGCCGTCGGCGCTGCGGTCGGGCTTCGGGTCGGACGCGTCGGCGCTGTTCGGCGCGGTGGCCGCCGCCAAGCCGCTCGACCCGCGCCGACCGGTCACCTACCCGGGGTGGCACGAGGGTGAACGGGCCCGGTGGCGGCGGGCGCACGGCGTCCCCTTGCCGGAGGAGCTGTACGAGGAGCTGCGCGCCCTCGCGCCCGCCCTGCGAGCCGCCGGATGACCGGGGCGGACGAGCCGGGCCCGGAGGTGATCCGGCTGGGCGTGGTCGGGTTGGGGGTGATCTCCCGGTTCTACCTGGCGGCGATCGCCTCCTCCCCCGGCTTCGAGCTGGCCGCCGTCTGCGATCTGGACGAGCGGGCGTTGGCGGATCACCGCGTGCCCGCCTACCGGTCGCACCGGGAGATGCTGGACGCGGGCGGGGTCGACGCGGTGGTGGTGACGGCGTCCAACGACGTGCACGCCGGGATCGCGATGGACGCCATCCGGCGCGGTCTGCCGGTGTGCCTGGAGAAACCGCTGGCCACGACGTTGCGGGATGGGTTGGCGGTGGCCGAGGCGGCGCGGGCGCGGGACGTGGCGCTGTTCACCGCGTTCCACCGCCGGTACAACGCCAACGTGCTGGCGCTGCTGGACAAGCTCGCGGGTGCGCCGCCGATCGCCGAGCTGACCGTGCGCTACCTGGAGCGGATCGAGGACCACGTCGGCGCCGACCGCTGGTACCTCGACCCGGCGCGGTCCGGAGGCGGGTGCGTGGCCGACAACGGGCCCAACGCGCTGGACCTGGTCCGGTTGTTCCTGGGCGAGGTGACGGTGGAGTCGGCGCGGGTCACCCGGGTCGACGGCATCGACCGGCAGGCGACGCTGCACGTGCGCGGCCGCGCGCCCGCGGTGGTGGAACTGGACTGGTCGCACCCCGGCGAGACCAAGGACGTGACCGCGCGGCTGACCGACGGCACCGTGCTGCGGGCCGACGTGCTCGCGGGCTACGACGAGTTCAAGGGCTCGCTGTGGCACGAGTACGAGGGCGTGCTGCGGGACTTCGCGACGGCCGTGGCGGCGGGGTCGGCGTGGCGCGACGGCGGGTTGGCCGCGTTGGACCTGGTGGACGAGGTGTACCGACGGGAAGGCGAGTGATGCTGGAGGACGGCGAGAAGCGGGCGGTCGGCAGCCGGGTGGTCAAGGTGCTGGTGCACCGGCGCGACGACCGCGGCATGAGCCTGGAGCCGTTCGCGAGCCGCTGCGTGCGCCGCGGCGAGGTGCACGAGCTGGTGACCACCGACCACGACGACACCGCGCCCGGCGCGCGGATCGACCGGGTGGCGTTCCTCGGGTTCGTGGAGATCGCCAACGCCGGGGTGATCGACCGGGGCGACGAGGTGTGGTGCGACGGCGAGCTGGTCGGCACCGTGCTGGGCTTCGACGCCTGCCACCACCCGAACCACTACAACGTGCTGATCACCACCCCCACCCCGCGCACCGGCCCGGAACTCGGCCTGCGCCCCGAGGTGGAGGTCGTGTTCAGCCCGGCGGTCGTCCCGGCGCTCTGAACAACTCTCGACCACGACGACGGCGCCCCGGGCAAGCCCCGGGGCGCCGTCGTGCTCGTCAGGTCAGTGGCCGAGCAGCGGCACGTCCAGCGCGCCGAAGTGGTAGGCGCGCACCGCGGCCACCAGTTCCTCGACCGTCAACGTCCCGCTGCTGTTCGTGTCGATCGTCCGGAAGGACTCGACCGCGGACGAGGCGTCCACGCCGATGGCTTCCAGCCACTTGCGGAACTCCGACGGGCTCACCTCGCCGTCGCCGTCGGTGTCGCACAGGCCCACCATCGCGGCGACGGTCGGCCGGATCACGCGGTTGAACCCGGCGTCGCCCTCGGCGAACACCTGCGCCTCGACCACGCCGAGGAACTGGTCCTCGGTCATCGAGCCGTTCGCGCCCACACCGGCCTTGGTCGCCAGGAACTCGTACATGGAGACGTAGGCGTCGATCAGCGCACGCGCCTGCGGCGACTTGGGATCCTCGCCGAACGCCGCGATGATGCGGTGCGCCTCGGCCTCGTAGTCGGACCTCTCGATGAGCCCGTTGCCGTCGACGTCCCACTTCTCGAAGCGCTTCTTCAGCCGATCGCTCGTGACCGCCGTGGACATGACCATTCGGGATACTCCCTCGAAGTGTGAAGTGGTGCAGCGAAAATCTGGTTTGCTCAGCCGGTCCGCGGACCGGGTCCCCCGGGTCAGGGGGCGTTCACAGGCGCATCACCTCCCCTCCGGGCACGCTGCCCGTGACGTCGAGCAGCCGCCGAGCCCTCCTGGCCAGGTGGCCGAGGTCATAGCCGCGGTGCGCGACGAGCAGCACGGTGGCGTCGCTCGTGCGCAGCGCGGAGTCGAGGTCGGTGACGGGCGGGCCCAGCGCGGGCACCTCACCGGCCACCGGGTCGTGGTAGGCCACCTCGGCGCCCAGCGCCGTCAGCTCGTCGGCGATCCGGAACGCGGCGGACTCCCTGGTGTCGGGCACGTCGGCCTTGTAGGACACGCCCAACAGCAGGATCCGCGAGCCCTCGACGGACACGCCGTCGCGGGTCAGCAGCCGTACCGCCCGTTCGACCACGTAGGACGGCATCGCCGAGTCGACCCGCCGGGCCGCCTCCACCACGTCGAGCCGCGCGCCCTCGCGGCGGGCCCTGTCCAGCAGGTAACGCGGGTCCACGGGGATGCAGTGCCCGCCCACGCCCGGCCCGGGCGTGAACGGCTGGAAGCCGAACGGCTTGGTGGCCGCGCAGTGCAGCACGTCCCACACGTCCACCCCGAGCCGGTCGCAGAACACCGCGATCTCGTTGACCAAGGCGATGTTGACGTACCGGTAGGTGTTCTCCAGCAGCTTCGCCATCTCCGCCTCGCGGGTGCCGCGCGCCACCACGACGTGGTCGACGAACCGGCAGTAGAAGGTGGCGCAGTGCTTGGCGCACAACGGCGTGTGCCCGCTGACCACCTTGGGCGTGTTGCGCAGGCCGAAGCCGCGGTTGCCCGGGTCGATGCGCTCCGGTGAGTAGCCCAGCGGGAAGTCCTCGCCGGCCACGAGACCGTGCCGCTCCAGGATCGGCCGGACGACCTCGTCGGTGGTGCCGGGGAAGCTGGTGGACTCCAGGACCACCAACGTGCCCGGCCGCAGGTGGTCGGAGACGGTTTCGGCGGCGGCACGGACCGCCTCCAGGTCGGGTCGTCCGTCAGGGCCTAAGCCGGTGGGCACGCAGATCACCACGGTGTCGGCGCCGGCGATCACCGCGGGGTCGGCCGTGGCGGTGAAACCCCTGGCGCGCATGGCGCGCAGCTCGGTGTGCGACACGTCCAGCACGTGCGAGCGGCCTTCGGTGAGCGTGCGCACCACGTCCGGGTCGGTGTCGTACCCGGCCACCGTCATGCCCGCTCCGGTGGCCGCCGCCGCCAGCGGCAGCCCCACGTAGCCGACTCCGATCACGACCAGATCGAAGGACACTTGCGCCCTTTCCACGACATGGGTTGGGGATGGCGGTCACGGCGGTCAGGCTTTGCAGGTCGCGCCGTACATGGGCACCACACCGAACACGCGTTTCATCGTCGCCTCCTCACTCGGTGTCATCGCTTCCGCAAGCTAACAGTCACCCAGAGCAAGAAGCAGCGGTCGAACCGAACACCACTCGTGCAGGTTGCGGCCCCGACCGGGAGTTCATCCGGTTGATGATCACACGCGTAGCCGGGGTGGTTGTCCGTGATCCGGATACCGTCCGGATTCACGAGTTCGGGGGACGGACACCGATTTTTCCGGCAGGTCAAGAAAAAGGTCAGACGCATGGCGTGACGAACCCGCACATGGACGGCCACGGCCGCGCACGAACTCGCACGGACGAGCGGCCCTGCGCCAGTGCTCGGCACCGCCACACGGCCACCGATCGACGGTTACGCATGGTGACGTCGAGGGTCCCGAAAAGACTTACGCTGAGTGACCCCGGGTCGCCCGGAAGGTTCACCAGGACGGCTGCGGAAAGACCGAACGTGGGTCGGCCACCCGGGAGCTGGAAAGCCAGTTTCGGTGAAGTGGACCGGGACACCGGCCCGTCGCCGTGCCTAGGGTCGGCCGTGCCCCCTTCTCCGACTGGAGGTTCCGTGCTGGACGACGTGACCGACCTGCCCGACCCGGCGGACGCACCCGACGTGCTCGACGCCGCCACCCGTTACGCGGCCTCGATCCTGTCGTCTCTGGACGCACGCCCGGCCGTACCCCGGGAGGGCGCGCCAGCCGGGGACGAGCCGCTCCCGGCGAGCGGCAAGGGTTTCGCGGGCGCGCTGGACGTCTTCGCGCGCCAGTGGGCGCCCGGGTTCTCCGCCGCGGCCGGTCCCCGGTACCTCGGGTTCGTCACCGGCGGCAGCACACCCGCCGCCATCGCGGGCGACTGGCTGGCCGCGGTGTTCGACCAGAACCCGGCCGCCGCGGACGGGTCCTCCGCCCCCGACCTCGAACGGCAGACCGTGCGGTGGCTGGCCCGGATGTTCGGGCTCGGCGACGCACACGCGGGCGCCTTCGTCACCGGCGCGACGATGTCGAACTTCGTCGGCCTCGCCCTGGGCAGGGAATGGCTCGGCGAACAGCTCGGGGTGTCGGTCGCCGACTCCGGCGTCGGCGCCCTCGCCCCCGTCAAGGTGTACTCGGGCGCACCGCACTCCAGCACCTACAAGGCACTGTCGATGCTCGGGCTCGGCCGGGACAGCCTGCGCCCGGTGCCCACCCTGCCCGACCGCGAGGCGGTCGACGTCACCCGGCTCGCCGCCGAACTCGACGGCACGCCCGCCATCGTCGTCGCGAACGCGGGCACCGTGAACACCGCCGACTTCGACGACCTCCGCGCCCTGGCGGACCTGCGCTCACGAACGCCGTTCTGGCTGCACGTCGACGCCGCGTTCGGCGGGTTCGCCGCCCTCTCCCCCTCCTTCGCCCACCTCGTGGACGGCCTCGCCGAAGCCGACTCCGTCTGCGTCGACCTGCACAAGTGGCTCAACGTGCCCTACGACGCGGCCGTCCAGTTCACCCGCCGCCGCGACCTCCAGGTCCAGGTCTTCCGCAACTCCGCCGCCTACCTCGGCCTGCCGACCGAGAACCCCGACTTCGTCCACCTCACCCCCGAGAACTCCCGCCGCCTGCGCGCCCTCGCCACGTGGTTCACCCTCACCGCCTACGGGCAGGACGGCCACCGCCGCATCGTCGAACGCACCGTCGACCTCGCCCGCCGCCTCGGCGACCTGCTCGCCGACACCCCCGGTGTCCGCCTCCTCGCACCGGTCCGGCTCAACGTCGTCTGCTTCACCCTCGCCGACTCACCCACCCCCGAACGCGTCACCCAAGCCGCCCGCCGCATCGCCGCCACCGGCGAGACCTTCCTCACCCCCACCGTCTACAACGGACAGCCGGCCCTGCGCGCCGCCTTCAGCAACTGGCGGACCAGCCCACCGGACCTGATCAGGATCCACGCCGCCATCGCCGACGCCTGCAACGGCACGTGAGCCGTCACGACAACGTGGGCAGCACCTCGGCGGCCACCACCTCCAGGATCGCCTCGTCACCCGCGAACGGCCCCTCCGCCCGCGGCCACGGCGCCAACACGTCGGTGAAGCCCAACTCGCCCGCCCTGCCCAGGAAATCGCGGTAGCACTCCACGCTCGACAACGAGAACACCGGCGCGGCGTCGGTCTGCACGAACCGACGCACCGCGCCCGGATCACGCGACGCCGCGGCCAACGCCTCCTCGAACCGGGACGCCAACTCCGCCAACGACTTCCACCAGGCCTCCAGCGACTCGCGCGCGGTACCCAACGTCACCCACCCCTGGCCGTGCCGCGCGGCCAACGCCAGCCCCTTCGGACCGTTCGCGGCCACCACGAACGGCATGCGCGGCCGTTGCACGCACCCGGGCACGTTCCGGGCGCCCACCGCCGTGTAGTACTCGCCGGAGTAGTCGACCCGGTCCTTGGTCAACAACGCGTCCAACAACTCGACGAACTCCTCGTACCGACGCGCCGGGCTCGCGGCCTTCGTCGTGCCGCCGAACACCTCCACGTCGTAGCCGCCCACCCCGCCCGCGCCGATGCCCACCGTGACCCGGCCGTCCGACAGGTCGTCCAACGCCAGCAGGTCCCGCGCGAACGGCACCGGGTGGCGGAAGTTCGGCGAGGCGACCATGAATCCCAGCTCGATCCGCGACGTCACCGACGCCGCCGCGCTCAACGTCGGAACCGAGCCGTACCACGGGCCGTCGACCAGCGGCCCCCACCCCAGGTGGTCGAACGTCCAAGCGTGGGCGAACCCGTACGCCTCCGCCGCGAGCCACCGCGGCCTCGCCTCGACCCAGCGGTACTCCGGCAGGATCGTGATCCCGGCCCTCATGACTTCCCCCCTTGTTTGAACACGCGATGCGTTCATTCGAACAGAGAGGACGTGAGCGGTCAACACCGGATCGGGTGATCTACTTCCCCGAGCAGCACGAACGCCCGCACCCCGCACCCCCGGCCGGGGGAAACGAGGACGGGCGTCCGCGTGCCGAGCGCTGCCTAACCCCAGATCGACGCGGCCCACTCCGGGTGGTCGACGAACGGGTTGCGGTTGCGCTGGTAGCGGTCGTAGATCACCTGGTTGCGACGCTTCTCGAACGCGTCCGGCGGGTCCTGCGCGTGCCACTGCAGCAGCACGGACAACCGACCGTGGTACGGCGCGCTGCCGTTGTTGACGTTGTTGTTCATCTCCAGGTTGGGGTAGCCGTCGTTTCCCTCGTACCGCACCGCCATGTAGAACAGCATCCGCGCGACATCGCCCTTCACCGCGTTGCGCGGCTCCCACGAGTCGGCGTCGGTGTAGTTGCCCGGAGCCTCGGCGACCGGCGAACCACCGAGGTCGAAGTCCTTGTTCCCGCGCTCCGCGTTCACCGACACGTCGGTGGGCCGCAGGTGGTGGATGTCGGTGCCCGGACCGGTCGCGGTGCCGAAGTCGCCGTGGGACTTCGCCCAGACGTGCTCCCGGTTCCAGTCGTCCGGGTCGCCGCCGTTGGTTGTCTTGCTCTGCGAGCGCCCGGTGTAGAGCAGGATCACGTTGGCGCTGTTGTTCGGGTCCTGGTCGGTGACCTTCAACGCCTCCCACACCTGGTCGTACGACAGCTTGGTGTTGGTGCGGATGATCCCGTTCAACGCCGTCTTCAACGACGCGCCGGTCTTGCCGAGCGCGTTGCGGTAGTACGTGTCGTCGTAGCCGCCGCCGGGTGTCGTCGTGGACGTCGCGGTGGGCGCGGTCGTGGTGGACGTCGGCGTGGTGCCCGCGAAGGCGAACGCGGTCGGCGACGTCAGGCCGGGGTGCGAGAAGTAGGCCTTCAGCGGACCGGTGACGTCGATCCGCTTGCCGAGCACACCCGGGTTGGTCCGCAGGCCCCACTGGGCCCGGAACGCCGACGTGACCTGCACGTACAGCATCTGGCTCGTGCTCGTCTGGGTCGGCGAGTCGGCCAGCGCGAGCGCGTAGTCGGAGGGGAAGTCGGACCGCACCACGGTGTTGGTGGCGGTCGGCTGCCCGACGACGTAACCGCGCACGGTGGCGGACGCGCCGTTCTGCTGCCCGATGGCCTGGGCGACGGTGATCGGCGTGGCACCGGCGGCCGCGGTGGGGATCAGCAGGGCCGCGGCGACGGCCGTCACGGAAACGACAACGGCAAGGGGGTTGAGCAGGGGTCGTAGTCGCACGATGAGGTGTCTCCTCCCGGGTGCGGCGGCGCAGGGTGGCCGCACGCAGGCAGGATCGCACGAAAGATCACACTTCGGAGTGAATGATCAACGAACATTAGTGACGAGACGGGACGGGGCGGTTCGACGATCCGCTCACCGCCGACCCCAGACCGCGACCGCGGGCATCGGGATCACCAGCCCGCCGTCGGTGTCCGAGAAACGCGCCGCCGTCTCCCGCACCCGCAGTTCGATCTTCTCGCGGTCGTCGTCGCTCTGGCCGTCCAGGAGGGCGCCCGTGCGCACGGTCGCCTGCCGGTACGCCGGGAACAGGTCGTCCACGCTCGCCAGGTGCCAGTCGAGGTCGAGCACCTCGGCACCGGTGTCGGCGAACCCCGCGTCGGCCAGTGACGCGCGGCAGTTGTCCGGCTCGCTGTAGTGGTAGAAGTCGGGCCCCTCGGGCAGCTCCACGGGTTCGCCGAACTCCATGATCGCGTCGGAGAGCAGCGAGAACCCCACCGCTTCCTCCGGCGACGCCCACACCGTGAAGCCGAACACGCCGCCGGGCACCAGGACCCGGAACGCCTCCCGGATCGCCCGCTCCGGGTCACCCAGGTGCAGCAGCCCGAAGTTCATCACGACCCGGTCGAACGAGCCGTCGCCGAACGGCAGGTCGAGCGCGTCGCCCTCGCGGAAGTCGACCTCCGGGAACAACGCCCGCGCTTTCGCGATCATCGGCGCGGAGAAGTCGACGCCGACCGCCCGCGCCCCTCTTCGGGAAGCCGCACCCGCGACATATCCCGGCCCCGTCGCGATGTCCAGCAACCGCGTTCCGGACTCGACGCCGATCACGTCGAGCAGTCCCGAACCGGCCGAACCGGTCAACTCGCCCCAGGATCGGTGATATCTGTCCACCACGCGTTGCCAGCGCGACAACTCGAAGGCGTGGAAATCCACGGCAGGCTGCGACAAACCCCCGGACAACGTGCCTCCCCAGTACCCGCACGACCATTACGGCCGCCGGTCGATCGGGCGGCCAAAGGTGCGACGACGGGGATGCTAGCGGACCGGGCAAGCCGAGCGGCGAGCCGGGCCATGCCACGTGACCTGGCAATATAGTGTGCGCATGCAGGTCGTTGGGACATCCGGGTGAAGTATCGAACTACGATGCGTTTCAGATTTATTAATCTGCGCTAATCCCGATCTTCGCCACTGGGCCGATGCAGTGAACGTGCCCGATGACGGCGTAACCACGTGCGACCGATCGGCGCAGCAAGCCGCCCAGGTCGGCCGAGCGAGCCGCAAAACTGCGGTCGCCGAAGTGCGGAAACCGAGGTAATGTCGCCGACCGCGACATCATCTGTTGACTAGGGGGAACCGGTGTCTGTCGTTCGAGAGGAGTCCGCCTGTCCCGTTGATCGGGAACCGGACGCCGCTTACCCGGAAATAGTTCGGGCAGCGGAGAACGTGCTCGCACCGCACGCGTCCGATTCGGCCGCACTCGGTCTCGATTCCGCCGCCGTGCTCCGGCGCGCCGCCGACCTCGCCGTCGGCGACCTGCTGGCCCTCGCGCGGCGCGACCCGGCGAGCCTGGGCTCGTGGCAGTACGTGCTGGAGGCGTACGCGTGCTTCCACGCCGTGCTGGCCTACCGCGTCGCGCACGAGGTGCTGACGACGCCGTGCGGCGACCCGTGGCGGCAACGCGTGCTGGCCCGCAAGATCTCCGAGGCGGCGAAGGTCCGCACGGGCGTGGAGATCCACCCCGGCGCGACCATCGGCCCCCGGTTCATCGTCGACCACGGCATCGGCACGGTCATCGGCGAGGACGCCACCATCGGCGCGGACTGCTACATCCTGCAGGGCGTGGTGCTCGGCGCGCTGGGCATCGCGGACAACGCCGCGGGCAGGCGGCACCCCACGCTCGGCGACCGGGTGCAGGTCGGCGGTTTCGCCCGCGTGCTCGGTCCGATCACGGTCGGCGACGACGTCATGATCGGCAGCCACGCCCTGGTGCGCTCGGACGTGCCCGCCGGCGCGCAGGTGGCCGTGCTGCACCAGTACCAGATGGTCGCGGGCCCGCGCCCGATCACCGTCTACGGCGTGGAAGGGCTCGGCGAGTACCGCTTCCGGTTGCACGGCAACGACCTCGACCGGCCCGGCCTCGAGGTGCAGCTGCTCGGCCCGACCCAGCTGCCGCTCGCCGCGGGCGACTGGTCCGTGCTGCAGAACAACGCCAAGTGCCTCACGATCCAGATCTCACCGCGGGCACGGGGGCTGCGTTCGGTGGCGCACATCCGGGTCAGCCACGGAGGTTCCGAGGTCACCGTCGGCATCCCGTTGGCCCGCAAGTCCCGGACGGCCTCGCTGCCGCGCACCGCGGCCGGCTGACACCGCCGGTCCGGTCCCCCGCGGCCCGCCGTCGCGCTCGACCAGCACACCCTGAATCCAGTCTGGAGATCCCGCTCCGATGTCCGCTCCTGAGATCGAGGCGCCTCGGCCCGCCGCCGCCTCGACGCCCGGTCGTCCCCCGCAGCACAAGGCGCTGATCGCGGTGAGCTTCGTCGCCGTCGTGCTGATCTGGGGCTCGACCTGGATCGCGATCAAGCTCGCGATCACCGACATGCCACCGCTGACGGCGTCCGGCCTGCGCTTCATCGTCGCCGGGCCGGCGTTCATCGCGGCCTGCCTCGTGCTGCGCAAGCCGCTGCGCTACCCGAGCGGCATGGGCTGGTTCTTCGCCTTCATGGTCGGCTGCTACTTCACCGTGCCGTTCTTCCTGTTCAACTACGGCGAGCTGTACGTGTCGTCCGGCCTGGCGTCGATCTGCGTGTCGTCGGTGTCGATCCTGATGATCGTGTTCAGCGTGCCGATCCTGCGCACGCGCATCACCACGACGCAGGCCGCCGCCGTGCTGGTCGCGTTCGCCGCCCTGGGCACGCTGATCGTGCACTCGCAGGGCGTCGCGGTGACGAACGTGATCGGCGTGGCCGCGCTGCTGGGCGCGGCGGTGATCCACGCGCTGGCCTACATCATGATCAAGAAGCACGGCGGCCGGATGCCGGCGCTGACGTTGAACACGATGCCGATGGCCGTCGGTGGCGTGCTGCTCACCGGCCTCGGCCTGATCGTCGAACGGCCCGGCGCGGAGGCGTTCACCGCCCGCAGCGTCGGCGCGACGATCTACCTGGGCATCGTCGCGTCCGCCATCGGGTTCGCGGTGTACTTCTGGCTGCTCCAGCGGATGGACACGGTCATCGTGTCGTTCGCGTTCGTGCTGTTCCCGATCATCGCGCAGGTCCTGGCCGTGGTGATCGAGGGCGCCGCGTTCGGCTGGGTCGACGTGCTGCTGACGTTGGTGATCCTGGGCGCGTTCGGCGTGACGCAGTGGAACCAGCGCAAGGTGCTGCCGGCACCCGCGGACGCCGCCGTCGTGCCCGCGGTCGAGGACGGGCGGCCGACCGACGCGGCGCTCGCCGAGGTCTACCGGCACGTGCTGGCCCGCTACCCGTCCGAGGCCTGCGGGTTCATCCGGGACAGCGGCGTGAAGGACTGCGTCAACGTGATCGAGGACCGGCCCGGGGTCTACGACCGGGAGAGCCGGACCGGGTACGCGTTCGGCGTGGACGACCTGCGCGAGCTGGAGGACTCGTTCGACGGCGACGACCCGGTCCGCGTGATCTACCACTCGCACCCCGACGCGGGCGCGTACTTCAGCGACGAGGACCACCGGTTCGCCGTCTACGAGGGCACGCCGGTCTACCCGGTGCGCCACCTCGTCGTGGACACCTCGCGGGACGAGGTGCTCGGCGCGCGGCTGTTCGACTTCGACGCCGACCTCGGCCGCTACACCGCGATCGCGACCTTCGGCGCGCCGCGCGAGAAAACCGTACCCCCGCACGCCAGGCAGGAGTGAGACATGGGAAAGGGCATCGCCGACTCGGTGTTGGACGCGATCGGCGACACGCCGGTCGTGCGGCTGTCCCGGCTGGCACCGGACCTGGACCGCGAGCTGCTGGTGAAGCTGGAGCTGCTCAACCCGGGCGGCAGCCACAAGGTGCGGATCGCGTTGAACATGATCCTGGAGGCGGAGAAGGACGGTGAGCTGGTCCGCGGCAGCGGGCAGACGATCATCGAGTCCACCGGCGGCAACACCGGCATCGGGCTGGCCATGGCGGCGGCGATCCTGGGCTACCGGCTGGTGCTGGTGATCCCGGACAACTACAGCCCGGCCAAGCAGCGGCTGCTGCGCGGCTACGGCGCCGAGGTGCGGCTGTCCGACCACACGCTGGGCAACAACTCGCACGCCGACATGGCGCTGGGGCTGCTGTTCGACAACCCGGACTGGGTGATGCTCAACCAGCAGGCCAACCCGGCGAACCCGGCGATCCACGTGCGGACCACGGCGGTGGAGATCATGGACGCGCTCGGGGCACGGCCGCCGGACGCGCTGGTCGCCGGCGTCGGCACGGGCGGTCACCTCACCGGTGTCGGCCGGGTGCTGTCGGAGCACCACCCGTCGATGCGGATCGTGGCCGTGCAGCCGGAGGGCTGTTCGTTGCGGGAGAACAGGTTCGTTACGCACCCGATCCAGGGGCTGGCGGTCGGGTTGGTGCCCGCGGTGCTCGACCTGGGCCTGGTCACCGACGAGGAGCAGGTGTCGTTCGAGGACGCGCGGCAGATGATGCAACGGGTGATGCGGACCGAAGGGCTGGCCGTCGGGATCTCGTCCGCGGCCAACCTGGTGGCGGCCTGCCGGGTGGCGCGGACGCTGCCCGCCGGGTCCAGGGTGCTGACGTTCGCCTACGACGGCGTGCACGACTACCTGGACGCGCTGCCCGAGGACGTCGGCGCGGACGTAGCCGCCGACGTCGCGTTCGCCGATGGCTCGTCGGCCGGAGAAACGCGGTGACCCTGTTCCTCGACCCGGACCGGACGGTCAGGCCGTTCGCCCGGTACCGGCCGACCGAGGGCGCGCGGTCGGTGCTGCCCGCCGTGCTCGGCGCGGACCTCCAGGTGCCGCTGGGCTCCGGCGCGACGGCGTCGTTCGCGAACTTCGACCACGCCGCCACCGCGCCGTGCATGGTCGCCGTCGCCGAGGCCGCGCAGGCGTTCCTGCCCTGGTACGCCAGCGCGCACGAGGGTTCCGGCACGTTGTCGGCGATGTCCACGGCCCGGTTCGAAGAGGCGCGGCGCGTGGTCCGCGCGTTCATCGGCTGCCGGGACGACGACTACCTGGTGTTGACCCGCAACACGACCGACGCGGTGAAGCTGCTGGCGATGGCCGTGCCGGACGGGACGACGGTGGTGGTGTTCTCCAGCGAGCACCACGCCCTGCTGCTGCCGTGGCAGGACGTGCACCGGCTGCCGATCCCGGCGTCGGTGGAGGACATGCTGGCGTCGTTGGACGAGGCTCTGCGCACGCTCGGCGGTCCCGTGCTGGTGGCGGTGAGCGCGGTGCTGAACGTGACCGGTGAGCTGATGCCGTTGGAGGACGTGGTCGCGCTGTGCCGTCGGCACGGCGCGCGGATCGCGGTGGACGCGGCGCAGCTGGCCGCGCACCAGCCGATCGACATCGCCGCCCTGGACGTGGACTACGTGGCGTTCAGCGGGCACAAGATGTACGCGCCGTTCGGCATCGGCGTGCTGGCGGGACGGCCGGACTGGCTGGCCGCCGCACGGCCGCACCTGGCGGGCTGCGGCGCCACGGTGGACGTCGGCGACGGCACGGTGACGTGGGCGTCGGGCGCCGCACGGCACGAGGCGGGCGGGGCGAACGTGGTCGGCGCGGTGGCGTTGGCGGCGGCGTGCCAGACGCTGCAGACGGCCTGGAACGCGGTGATGCCGTACGAATCGGTGCTGCTGAACCGGTTGCGCTCGGGGCTGGCCGAGATACCGGAGGTGGTCGAGGTGTCGTTGTTCGGCACGGCCAGCGAACGGGTGGCGATGGTCGCGTTCACCGTGGACGGCGTGGACTCCGGGCTGCTCGCGACGGCCCTGTCGGTGGAGTACGGCATCGGCGTCCGGCACGGTGACTTCTGCGCCCGGCCGCTGGCCAGGCACCTGTCCGGCGAGCGCACGGCCGTGCGAGCCAGTCTCGGCCTGGGCATCGGCGTGGACCACGTCGACCGGTTGGTGGACGCGGTGCGCACGATCAGCGAGATCGGGCCGCGGATGTTCTACGTCGCCGAGGACGGCGCGTGGTGGCCGAGCACCGAGGCCACCGGGTCCCGGCTGCACGTGCCGCCGACGCGGTAGGTCGGCGCGGGTCCTGGCCGCGGTAGGTCAGCTCGCCGCCGAGACCGCCGGTTCCCGGCTCCGCGCCCACGCGGCCAGTCGCGGTGCCAGGAGCCGGTACACCTCCGGGTCCAGGCCCATGCCGGTGTGCGTGCTGGTCACCTCGACGCAGTCCGCGCACGGGTCGGCGCACAGCTCCCACGGCGCGATGAGGTCGTTGCGGGAGAACACGGCCACGGCGGGCACCCGCAGCGGCTCGGCCATGGCGGTGGAGTTGGTGTCGTAGCACGCGCCCGCGAAGCAGTCCTCGTCCAACAGGCCCGGCACGCCCGCCCGGGACAGCCGGGCCAGCTTCCGCGCCACCCGCACCACGCTCGGGTGCGCTCCCAGCTGGTCCAGCACGGGGCTCGCGAGCATGACCAGTCCGCGCACGAGGTCCGGCCTGCGCACGGACAGCAGCCTGGCCAGCCCACCGCCGCGGCTCTGGCCGAGCAGCACGACCCGGCCGCCGGTCGCTTCGGCGTGCGCCTCCGCCCGGCGTTCCAGCCGGTCGACCAGCTCGGACGTGCAGCCGACGTTCAGGCCGATCCGCGCCTTGGTGGGCACGTAGCCGCGTTTGCGCAGCCACGTGCGAGCCAGTTGCAGGCTCCAGTCGCCGAAGCCGAATCCGGGCACCAGCAGCACGCCGAGCCCGCGTCCCTCGTCCGGGTCGTCGGCGCGCCAGACCGGGTCGGCCACCAGGCGCGGGATGTTGCCGAGCATCGCCACCAGCACGTGCTCACGGGCCGCTTCCACGACGCCCATCCGACCTCCCTGGCTCCGGGACAAGGGGATTCCCCGTACGGCGCGGTCCATTCCTCCCGTTTGCGGGCGCAGCGGCCGGGAACCACAGTCCTATGTGGTTGTGGAGGCCGCCGGGCGTGTACCGGCCCCAGGAAGACACGTGGCTGATGGCCGAGGCGCTCGAGGAGGCCGGGATGCCCCGTGGTGGGCGGGTGCTGGACGTGTGCACCGGCACCGGCGCGTTGGCGGTCGCCTCGGGACTGGCGGGCGCGAGCGAGATCACCGCGGTGGACCTGAGCAGACGCGCCCTGCTCGCCGCCCGGGTCAACGCCCGCTTGCGCGGGTTGACCCTGCGTGTGCGGCACGGTGACTTCGGTGACCTGGTCGGGCAGGGCGAGTTCGACGTGGTCACGGCCAACCCGCCGTACGTGCCCAGCATCGACGTGCCGGCGCGGGGTCGCGCACGGGCCTGGGACGCCGGGCCGGACGGGCGCGGCGTGCTCGACCGGCTGTGCGCGGTGCTGCCGTTGTTGTTGGCCGACAAGGGCATGGGTCTGATCGTGCACTCGGCGTTGTCCGATCCGGACGTCACGCTGCGGCAGTTGCGCGGTGGCGGGTTGAAGGCGTCGGTGGTGGCCCGCCGCACGGTCGCGTTCGGGCCGGTGATGCGCGGGCGGGCGGCGTGGCTGGCCCGGCGCGGTCTCATCGATGACGGTCAGGAACACGAGGAACTGGTGGTGATCCGTGCCGACAACGCGTGACGTCCGGGTGGTGACCGTCGTGCCCGGTGGGCCCGTCCTGGTGGAAGGGCCGGTGGAGCTGCGAGCCGACGACGGGACGGTGGTGCGTTCGGACCGGTTCGTCGTCGCGGTGTGCGCGTGCCGCCGCAGCAAGCGCTACCCGCTGTGCGACACGAGCCACCGCAAACGACGTTGACCTTCATCCCTAGAGCGGCAGGCGGAGCGCCGTCTGCCCCTCTTCCCACGCGCCGAGCAGGTGATCGCCGAGCCGTTGTTCGAGCAGTTCCGTGGCCTGCACGCCGAACACCACGGATTCCGTCAGCTCCGGCTCACGGGCCAGCAGGTCGCCGATCACGTCCCGCCGCATCACCTGTTCGTGGACCGCGTCGGCTTCGATGTGCTCGGTGAAGAACTCGACGCAGTCGGGGTGCGCGTCCAGGCGCGTCAACGCCTTGGCCATCCGGGCGGCACTGGGCGCGGTGGTGATCTCGGCGGCGGCGAAGTGCCCGACCAGGGACCCGCGCAGCGACCGGTGCAGCCCGCACAACGACATCAGGTTCACCGTCGCCAGCATCACGGCGGGCGCGTGCTCCAGGTACCGCAGGTAGCCGGGGTCCAGCCCGGCGCCCACGAGCAGGTCGGCGAACAGCCGCGAGTGCATCCGGTCGCCGCGCCCACCGCCGAACTCGTCGAACTCCACCGCCACCAGGGCCGCCTTCGCCCGACCGCGCAGCCGGGGGATCACCCACGCGTGCGGGTCGGCCTCCTTGAGGTGGTAGATCGAGCGCAACACCAGGTACTCGCGCATGTGCCACCACTCCCCCTGGTCCTTGAGGAAGTGGCTCACGCCGACACCGTCGACCGGTTCGACCAGCAGTTCGTCCAGCACGCCGTCGATGTCCGCGCCACCGGGCACGTCGGCGCGCAGCGCGTCGAGGAACACCCGTTCCAGCGCGGCGCGGAACCTCAACAGTTCCGGATCCCACTCCCAGTCGTCCGACACGCCCGTGAAGCCCTGGTAGTGCAGTTCGTAGCAGACGTGCAGCGCCAGTTGCAGGTCTTCGCCGTACGGGTCGGGCGAGCCGGGCGACGGTAGGCTCGCCGCCGGCGGGTCGGCGCGCAGGGCGTCCAGCACGGCGGAGGACAGGGGGCCGCGCGGCGCGGGCAGCACGGCGCGGTCGACGGCAGGGTCCACAGTGGTCATGCCCGTGGACTACCCGTTCCGGTCGGTGCGCACGCGAGCAGATCGACGGCAGCCTCGGGCGATCCGGCGCTCAGCTGCCGCTGGGCGCCCGTGCCGCGGTCGAGCACGTCGCGCACGAGGGCGTGGATCGGCTCACGGTCCTCGCCCAGCGCGTCGGACACGTGCTCCAGCAACGATTCCACCAGCTCGACGGCGGGCACCTGCCGTGCGGTGATCGGATCGACGCCCGGACCGGTCAGCCCGTGGCGGGCCGCCGACCACACGGCCGCCGCCAGCACCTGGTCGTCCAGCTCCGGCGCGGTTGCGGCCGTCCGCGCCGTGTCGACCAGTGCCCTGGTCAGGCCCGCTTGGAGCACGGCGTGGTCGACGGTGGCGGCGGTGTCGGCGACCCGCACCTCCACGGTCGGGTACCTCGGCGACGGCCTGGCCAGCCAGAACGTCTGGCTCGCGTCCACCAGCGCGCCGCTGTCCACCAGCCGGGCGACGCGGGCGGCGTGCTCGGCAGCTGTACGGCAGAACGGCGGCACGCCCGAGCCGGGGAACCGCGCCTGGTCCATCATCCGCCAGCTCGCGTACCCGGTGTCGCGGTCCCGGTCGAACGGCGAGTTGCCGCCCAGCGCGAGCAGCGTCGGCAGCCATTGCCGGAGGTGGTTGACCACGTGCACGGCGGTCTCCGGGTCGGGCACGCCGACGTGCACGTGGCAGCCGCAGCACTGGTAGCCGTCCACCTGGGCGCGGTACACCGACTCGATCCGCTCGAACCTCTCCCCCGCGCTCAACGCCGGTCGCGGGTCGGCCAGCGGCGGCGAGCCCGACGCGACCAGCCACAGCCCTTCGGCACGCGCGGCGTCGGCCAACGCGCGCCGACCCGCCTCGAGCTGGTCGCGCAACTCGCCCAGGTCGGTGCACACTCCGCTGGCGAACTCCACCTGCGCGCCGCTCAGCTCGCGGTGCACCCGCGCGCCGGGCGGCAGGTCCCGCACGCCCGCCAGCACGTCGGCCGCACGGGCCACCGGACGTCGCGTCGCCGGGTCCACGAGGAGGAACTCCTCCTCGACACCGACCGTCATCAGGCGGGATCGCGGCGCGGCAGCGGCTTGGTCGCCGGGCCTTCGAGCACCGCGCCGTCCACGTCGAACCGCGACCCGTGGCACGGGCAGTCCCAGCTGCGCTCGGCGGGGTTGAACCGCACCAGGCAGCCGAGGTGCGTGCAGCGCAACGACACGCCGTGCACGCCGCCGGTCTCGTCCCGGTACACCCCGGCCTTGCCGGAGCCGTCGCGCACCACCCGCGCCTCGCCGACCGGCACGTCCGCCACCGAGTCGACCTCGGCCGACTTCAGCCGGTCGCCGACCAGGTCGACGGCCACCTTCGCGTTCAGCTTGGCCAGCTTGGGTGTCGACCCGAGGCTCAGCCGGTGCGGGCTGAACCGGTCCGCCAGCGGGTTCTCCCGGCCCACGATCAGGTCGGTCAGCAGCTCCGCGGCCAGGGTGCCGTTGCTCAGGCCCCACTTCATGAACCCCGTCGCTCCGTACAACGTGGACGATTTGGGCGTGTAGGGGCCGATCATCGGCAGGTTGTCGTAGGAGGTCGGGTCCTGCGCGGACCAGCGGTGGGTGACCTCGGCGATGTCCCAGTGCTCGGCGGCGAACTTGGTCAGCTCGTCGTACGGCGCGCCGGGCGCCTCGCCGGTCGGGTGGCCCTGTCCGGCCACGATCAGCAGGTCGCCGGACCTCGCCAGGGACCAGGTCGGGCTGCCCGCGCTGATCGCCAGGCCCGTCGGCGGCGTGCCCGACGCCAGCCGGACCGCCACGCAGTACGAGCGCATCGGCTCCAGGCGGGCGAAGTACAGGCCCCGGTCCAGGATCGGGTAGTGCGTGGCGATCACCACGCGTTCGGCGACGACCGTGCCCTGATCGGTGTGGACGCGGGTCGGCGTGCCGTCCTCGATGCGCAGCACCCGGCTCGCCTCGTAGACCCGCGACCCGTCACCGTCCACGACCTCGGCCAGGCCGCGCACGTACTTCACCGGGTGGATGGCCAGTTGGTCGTCCAGCCGCACCGCCCCGGCGACCGGGAACGGCACGCCCATCAGCTCGCCACGATCGCGGGACACCGGCAGGCCCGCCTTGACCGCGGCCTTGGCCTCGTCCTCGATCGCGGGGAGGTCCTGCTCGTCGAACGCGAAGGTGTACGCGGGCAGTCGCCGCAGGTCGCAGTCGATGCCCAGTTCGGACACCAGGGACGCCACCCGCTCCACGGCCGCCATGTTGCCGTTGGCGTAGTCGGCCGCGGCCTCGGCGCCGTGCTTGTGCTCGACGGTCGAGTACACAGTGGACTGCAGGGCGGTGACCTTGGCGGTGTTGTTGCCGCTGACACCGCTGCCCACCCGGTCGGCCTCCACCACAACGACCCGCAGGCCCGCTCGCTTGAGCAGCAACGCCGTGGTGACGCCGGTGATGCCGCCGCCGACCACGGCGACGTCCACCGCGGTCTCGCCGGTGAGCACGGGGAACCGGCCGTGCGGGATCGCCTCCGACCACAGCGAGTGGCGGGCGGTCGTGGTCGCTTCGGTCATGCTTTAGCTCATACCCGGGCCCGGCGTGTTCGAACCTCCGCCCACGCGGTACCCCCGGCGCATGCGCACCTTCGCCGACCTCGCCGACCTGGTCTCCCTGGTCGAGGACCGGGCGCCCGCGCGTGAGCTGTACGTGCGCTGGTCACAGGGCCCGGAGGCGGACAGCGACCGGTGCAGCCGGGACGGCCTGAGCGGCGTGCGGCTGCCCGGCCTGTCCGCCAACTCGCTGGCGATCGAACCCTGGTGGGGTGACCGCCCCCTGCGGCTGTGGGTCGCCCGCCGCCTGCACGACTACCGCCACCTGCGGGAACGGCGTGGTCCGGGCACGCGGCCGTGGATCCTGGAGGGCGACGAGGTCGGCCGCGGCCCGGACAACGAGCCCCTGATCGAGTGCCGTCACCCGATCGGGTGGATCACCGACGAGGTGCTGGCCGAGTGCGAGCGCCTCGTGGACGAGCACGCGGCCACGAGCTGGGGCCCGCTGGACCGCGAGGGCTGATCGGCGCCCCGCCGAGCGGGTGGGGGGTCCCGGCCGCGACCGGCCCTAGCCGACGGTGAACGTCCTGGTCGTGCCGCTGAACGGGGTGATCGCGCCGGTCCAGCCGCTCTTCCAGTCACCGTGGTGCACGATGCGGTACTGCCCTGCGGGGGTGTCGGCCGGGATGGTCCAGGTGATCGTGGCGTTCGAGTTCGCCACGCCCTCGCGCTGCCAGCGGTAGCGGGTGGACCAGTCGCCGTCGTCGGCGTGCCGCGTCCACGTGCCGCCGACCAGGCGCTGGACCTCCAGGAACGTGCCGTTGCGGCGCAGGTTGTTCTTCGGGTGGCCGGTGACGAACACCGCCGTGGCGGTCTGGCCGCGGGCATAGGTGGCGGCGGGTTGGGCCAGCACCTGGCCGAACGAGTGCCACGGCGCCTTGTCGTCGAACACCACGCCGGTCTGGAGGTTGATGCCGGTGAACGGCGGCTCGGTCGGCGTCACGCCGGGCGCAAGGGGCGTGCCCGCCCGCAGCGACGCGGCGAGCTTCGCGAACTCCTGCTGGTAGGCGGGCAGGGTGTGGCGGCCGAACAGCGTGGACCCGCCCTCGTACTGCTGCAGGTCGTACTCCTCCGGCGTGGTCACGTACTGGCTGTAGTCGTTGGCGTAGCCCTGCACCAGCACGTTCTCCAGCGGCACGCCCGCCTCGGCGGCCACCGCGCGCCGGATCCGCAGACCGGCCACGATCGTCACCTCACCGGGCACGGCGACCAGGTGCAGCGGCCCGATCTTCACGATCTGCAGCGGCAGCACGTTCGGCGTGGCCTGCACCAGCCCGGTCGGCACCAGCGACGCCTTCGGGTACTGGCAGTCGCGCAGCCACTGCGGCACCTCGACGTCCAGCGGCTCGAACAGCGCCTTCCACGGGCTGGTCATGCCCTCGCTGAAGCCGGGGATCGCGGGACCGTCCTCCACGCTGCCCGCCATGGTGGACGCGCCGACCACGCCCGGGCACGTGGTCCCCGGCTTGCCGTCGGTGGTGTACCGGCCGTCGACCGTCATGGCGGACATGTCCACGAACCGCATCCGGTAGTCCACCGAACCTGTGACCGGCGTCTGCGGTCCGGCGAACACCTGCTGCGCCTTGCGGTTCTGCCGCTCGCCGATGATGCGGGTGTTCTCGACCTCGTCCTCGGTCGGCCCGGAACCGGGGCGCAGGTTGAGGTTCGGCGACATGTCGCCCGCGTTGGTGTTGGGGAACGCGGCGACGAACCCCGGCCGGTCCTCCAGGTACCGCACGCCGCGGTCGTCGTGCTCCCACTGGTAGGACGCGTAACCCTTGTTGTCCGGGCTGATCAGCGTGGTTTTGTTGGTCATCGACGTGTTGTGGGTGGCGAACCAGCTGACCGCGCCGACGTCCTCGCCGTTCTGCCGGAACTTCAGCACCGTCATCGCCGGGTCGATGCCCAGGGGGAAGTGGCCCTTGTCCGGGTTGCGCTCGAACGCGACCCGCGAGCGGTTCACGCTGGCGTCGGTCAGCTCACCGCGTCCCAGCGACAGCTCGCCGGGCTTGAGGTCCTCGTGCGCCGCCACGATCGACTCCGTGATGCCGTCGGTGATCGCGGCGAGCGTCTGCGGTTGCAGGCCGAGGATCGACAGGTTGTAGGCGAGGTTGTGCGAGTAGCCGCCCGGCCCGGCGTGCGTGTGGGTCGCGGACAGCAGCACGTTCTCGCGCGTGTAGAGCGAGCCGTACCGGGCCTGGAGCTTGGCCAGCACCTCTTCCTGCACCGCGCGGAAGATCATCGCCAGGTCCGCGTTGACGTACGCGACGCGCTTGCCGGTGGCCTGGTCGACCACGACGTACGCGCGGGAGCGCTGGCGCTGGTGGATGCCGGTGGTCTTCTGGTCGAACGCCGAGTACCCCATCATCCCGTTCTCGGCGGCGGGACCGGTGACGTCGGCGATGCCCCGGCCGACCAGGTAGGGCTCCGGTGCCGCGTCCGCGACCGGCAGCCCGACCACGACCAGCGCGCCGACCAGCGCGGTTGCCGCCAACGACCGTCGTGAGACCCGCATCCGCACTCCCCGACCGACCCGGTTCGCCATACGCGAAACCTCTTCACTTTTACTCGACGGTAGGTGATCCGGGCCACGCGGGCAAGCCCTCGACCGGCGGTGGAGCCCGCGCCGGTGCCGTCGGAAGTCCTGCGCGGGACGTTCCAGCCGGAGTGACGCCACCCACCCGACGGCGCGGCGCTACGGTCCGGGGCATGCACACCGTGGCCGTGCTCGCCCTCGACGGGGTGGTGCCGTTCGACCTGTCCACGCCGATCGAGGTGTTCACCCGCGTCCGGCTGCCCGGCGGTGAACCCGCCTACCGCGTCCTGATCTGCGGTGCCACGCCGACGGTCGACGCGGGCGCGTTCACCCTCCAAGCGCCGTTCGGCCTGGACGCCGTGGCCGACGCGGACACGGTGATCCTGCCCGGCTGTGCCGACGGCGCCGCGCCGGTTCCGGACGAGGTGCTGGACGCGCTCCGGCGCGCGCACGCGGGTGGCGCTCGGCTCGCGTCCATCTGCTCGGGCGCGTTCATCCTCGCGGCGACCGGCCTGCTCGACGGGCTGCGCGCCACGACCCACTGGGCGGGTGCCGCCGCGCTGGCCGCACGTCACCCCGAGGTCGACGTGGACCCGGACGTCCTCTACGTGGACAACGGCCGGCTGCTCACCTCGGCCGGTGCCGCCGCCGGGCTGGACCTGTGCCTGCACCTGATCCGCCGGGACCACGGTTCCGCGGTCGCCGCCGACGCCGCCCGCCTGTCGGTGATGCCGTTGGAACGCGAAGGCGGGCAGGCGCAGTTCATCGTGCACGAGCAGCCGCCCGCGCCCCGCGGTTCCGCGCTCGAACCCGTGCTGCGGTGGATGGAGGACAACTGCGCGCACGACCTGAGCCTGGACCGGATCGCCGCGCGGGCGGGCATGAGCACCCGCACCCTCAACCGCCGCTTCCGCGAGCAGACCGGCACGACACCGCTGCGATGGCTGCAGCTCACCCGCATCCGCCGGGCGCAGCACCTGCTGGAGGCCACCGACCACCCGGTGGACCGGATCGCCGCACGGGTCGGCTTCGGCTCGCCCACCGCGTTCCGGGACCGGTTCAAGCGGGTCGTCGGCACCAACCCCCACGCCTACCGCTCCGCCTTCCGCCGACCCGCTCAGTCGACCCCCGCGTAGGAGTGCAGGCCGACCGCGACCAGGTTGACGAAGAACAGGTTGAACAGCACCACCACCAGGCCGATGACGTTCAGCCACGCCGAGCGCCGGCCACGCCAGCCCGCCGTGGCACGGGCGTGCAGGTAGGCGGCGTAGCAGACCCACGACACGAACGCGACCGTCTCCTTCGGGTCCCAGCCCCAGAACCGGCCCCACGCCTGCTCCGCCCACACCGCGCCGGTGATGATCGCGAACGTCAACGTCAGGAACCCGACCGTGCCGGTGCGGTAGGCGATCTTGTCCAGGTCCTCGGTGGGCGGAAGTCGCGTCGGGCGCGGCTTGCCCTTGCGCGCGAACTCGCCGCTGCCGGCCAGGTGCAGGGCACTGACCACACCGGACAGCAGGAACACGCCGCTGGCCATGATCGCCGCGGCGACGTGGATGACGATCCAGTACGAGCGCAGCGGCGGCACGAGCGGCGCGGCCTCGGCGTAGAGCCGGTTGCCCGCCAGGAACAGCAGCGACGCGATCGGCAGCAGCACGAACACCGACATCCGGCGCATGTCGTACCGGGACACCACGTACAGCCACGCGACGACGGCGATGAGCCCGACCGCGGACAGGTACTCGTACATGTTGCCCCACGGCACGCGGCCGGTCACGACACCGCGCAGCACGACCGAACCCAGGTGCAGCAGTCCACCCAGGACGGTCAGCGCGACACCGGACCGCCCCAACCGCACCGCGAACGACGGCGGGGCCGCCGCGTGCCGGGTCAGGGCGTACTCGGCCGAGCACAGCAGGGCGGCGAGCATGTAGACGCCGAACGCGCTGGTGAACAGCCAGTCGCTGAGCAGGGCGGGTGTCGCCAGGCGGTTACCCATGGCCGGCCCACAACTGGTTGAGCCGCAGGACCATCACCGGCACGCTCAGGCACGTCACGGTCAGCACGCCCGCGCCCCACCGGGACCGCTCCGCCACCGACCACACCGCGCCGAGCGGCAGCACGACGGCCACGCCGACCAGGTAGCCGACGAACGTGGCCCGGTCCAGCTCGCGGTCCGTGCCGAGCAGCGCCACCACACCGATCGCGGCCTGCGCCAGCAGCCCGACCTCCAGCAGCAGGACGACACCGGCCAGCCCGAGCGTCGGCTTGGTGCGCAAGGTGATCGGGTGGTCGAGCACCGCCAGCACCAGCGCCCAGACCGCGGCGACCACCGCGACGACCGTCAACGCGGTCGCCAGGACTTGGATCATCGAACAACCTCTCCGAGATGACTACTACAGAACGTAGCACTACACGTTGTAGTAGCCCTCGGAGAGGGGTTCACCAGACCAGGAAGCTCAGCGGGGTCGACACCAGTACCAACCCCGTGACCAGTGCGGACCACCGCAGCGCGGCGGGCAGCGGCGGCAGGCCGGCCAGGCGGTCCAACCGGGCTTCCACCGCGATGTCGGCCGCGCCCAGGGCACCCTCGGGCGGGCGTGCGGAACCGAACCGGCGCAGCGCGGCGGCGAGCGGCTGGGCACCGTGCCGCAGGCTCGCGCTCTCGTCGGCCCGCATCTCCACCAGCAACGCCACCGCCCGCGCGACCGAGCGGACCAGGCGGACCTTCGGCAGCACCGCGCACAACGCGCTGAACGGCAGCAGCACCAGGTCGTGCCGTTCGCGCCCGTGCGCGTGCTCGTGCCCCAGCACAGCGTCCACCTGGTCACGCGTCAACGCGGTCAGCGCGCCCGAGCTGAGCACGACGGCCGACCGGGCGCCGGGCACGCAGTAGGCGACGACGTGCGGGTGGTCCAGCACGAACGCGCCCGGCGCCGCGTCGTCCCGGCGGGCGACCAGGGCCAGCACGTCCCGGTGCCTGCGCCGCACCCGCAGCACCGAGCACCACGTCCACACCAGACCGATCACCAGGTCCAACGCGGACAGCAGACCGAGCACGACCAGCACGGCGAACGGCGTCACGTCACCGCGCACCGCGTCGTCGACCCACCGTGCCAAGGCGACCGGGATGGGTGCGCCGTACGGCGCGAGGCCGAGGGCGAGCAGCAACCCGACCGCGGACAGCGCCCAGGACAGGCCGAGCATCTGCCACAGCAGGATCCCGGTGCGCGGTGCGCGCCACACCCACCGGGCGCGGGCGAGCGGACCCGCCACCGCCACGCACAGCACCAGCGTCGCCGCCAGGTGCAGCGCGGCGTTCACCGCTCGTCCAACGCCTGGCTCAGCGCCTGCGCCTCGGGCGGGGTCATCGACTGCGCGAAGTGCGCCAGCGCGGTCTCCCGGTCGCCGGTCAGCGACAACGCGTCCAGCATCAACCGGGCCACGTACTGCTCGCGGCTGGCCACCGGCGCGTAGTACCAGGCACGGCCCTCACCGGCCTCGCGGCGGACGAAACCCTTCTTCGCCAACCGGTTCAACACCGTCATGACGGTCGTGTAGGCGAGGTCGCGGTCGGCCAACGCGCGCACGACGTCCCGCACCGCGACCGGCTCGCCGCGGTCCCACAGGACGTCCATCGCCGCCCGTTCCAACTCGCCAAGCCGGTTCACCACGTGCCGATGGTACGAGGCCGGGCGGCGGACCCGCTCAGGCGCCGCTGATGTTGACCATCCAGGAGACGCCGAAGCGGTCCTGGCACGCGCCGAACTCGTCGCCCCACATCTGCTTCTCCAGCGGCACGGTGACGGTGCCGCCGTCGGACAGCTTGTCCCAGTAGCCGCGCAGCTCGTCGGAGTCGTCGCCGCTGAGGCTGATGGTGATGTTGTCGCCCGCGTTGAGGGGCATGCCGGGCGGGGTGTCGGCGCCCATCAGCGTGTAACCGCCGGGCGTCTCCAGCATGCCGTGCATGATCTTCTCCGCCTCGGGCGCGTCGGGGTCGCCGTACTCGCCGAACGTGTTGAGCCGCAGCGTGCCGCCGAAGACCGATTCGTAGAACTCCATCGCCTCACGGGCGTTGCCGGCGAAGCTGATGTACGGGTTGAGCCGAGAAGCCACCGTGTCCTCCTCGAAGGTCGTACGGGCGGGCCCATCCTGGCAGCACGGGCGGCCGGTCGCACGGGCAACGACCGAGGGCTACTGGACGTCACCGGTGGTGGCCGAGCGGACCGGGCCGGACGACAGGTCGCCGGGCGGGATCCCGGGGTGGTGGCCGGTCCGGGCGCCCGGCGAAGGTGCCGAAGGTGCGAGCGACAGCCGGGAGACGATCCGGTAGCGGTCGCCCCGGTACAGCGAGTGCACGTACTCGACCGGACGGCCGGTGGTGTCGTTGGTCAGGCGCTCGAACAGCAGCGCGGGCGCGAACACCGGCACGCCCAGCAGCTCGGACTCGGCGTCGTTGGTGACCGTGGGCTCGATGGACTGCACCGCGTCGCTGACGTGCACGCCGTGGTCGGCCAGGCGGTCGTAGAAGTTGCCCGACTCCATGTCCTCGACCGTGAGACCGGGTGCCACGGCGACCGGCACGTGCAGGTACTCGATCGCCATCGGCGCGCCGTCCACCAGGCGCAGCCGGGCGATGTAGGTGATCTCGGCCGCCGGCGACACGCGCAGCCTGCGGCCGACCCGCGCGCCGGCCGGGACGCGGGCGTGCTCCAGCACCCGGCTCGTCCACGCCCCGCCCGCCTGCGGCACCGTCATCGCGCGGTCGGCCGAGACCAGTTCCTGGGTGATCTTGGCGGGCGCGACGAACGTGCCGCGGCCGTGCTGGCGGACCAGCAGGCCGGTGTTGACCAGTTCGTCCACCGCCGAGCGCAGCGTCGGCCGGGACACCGAGAGCTGGCGGCACAGCACGCGCTCGGCCGGTATGGGCGCGCCCGGCGGGTGGGTCTCGATGAGTTCGAGCAGGTAGTCGCGCACCCGTTCGCGTTTGAGGATCGGTTCGGCCATGCCGCCTGCCTTCGTCTTGCCGGTCGCCGACCAGTATGTCAGACCAGTGGTCAGGTCGGTTCACATGAAGATCGAGAGCGCTCTCACCGCTGTGAACTGGGTGTTGACTGCCACATTGGTCTATGCCATCTTCGACACGCTCCACCTGGGTTTACCAATTGGTCAGCTGAGAGGTGAGACGTGCCGAACCGCCCCGTCGCCTTCGTCCTCGCGTCGTTGCTCGCCCTGTCCGCCTGCGGTGCCGAGCCGGGTGCGTCCGGCGGCCGGCAGGAGATCACCGTCTGGCTGATGAAGGACTCGGCCACCGACGACTTCGTCAGCCGCTTCGAGACCGAGTTCGAGCGCGAGCACCCCGAACTCGACGTCAAGATCCAGATCCAGGAGTGGAACGGCATCACGCAGAAGGTGACCAGCGCGCTGGCCAGCACCGACCCGCCGGACGTGATCGAGGTCGGCAACACCCAGGTCGCCCAGTACGCGGCCAGCGACGGCGTCACCGACCTGTCGGACAAGGTCGGCGAGCTGGGCGGCGACGACTGGATCCCCGGCCTGGCCGAGCCGGGCGCGGTGGGCGGCAAGCAGTTCGGCATCCCGTTCTACGCGGCGAACCGGGTCGTCATCTACCGCAAGGACCTGTTCGAGGCGGCCGGGGTGACGCCGCCGAAGACGCGGGACGAGTGGCTGGCCGCCACCGCCAAGCTGGACCAGGGCGACACCCAGGGCATCTACCTGCCCGGCCAGAACTGGTACGTGCTGTCCGGGTTCATCTGGGACGAGGGCGGCGATCTCGCCAAGTCGGACGGGGGCAAGTGGTCCGGCTCGCTGAACACGCCGGAGGCGTTGGCGGGCGCGGACTTCTACCAGAAGCTCCAGGCGCTGGGCGACGGGCCGAAGGACTCCGACGAGGCCAAGCCCCAGCAGACCGACGTGGTCGCGGGTGGGCAGGTCGCGCAGTTCATCGCGGTGCCCGGCGCGGCGAAGCTGGTCGCCAAGGCCAACCCCGAGTTGGCCGACAAGCTCGGCTTCTTCCCCATCCCCGGCAAGACCGCGGCCACCCCGGGCGCGGTGTTCACCGGCGGCTCCGATCTGATCATCCCCCTCTCCTCGACCCGCCAGGACGGCGCGTACGCCGTGGTCAAGGCGCTGGCCGGGGAGAAGTGGCAGGTCGAACTGGCCAAGGCGATGAACTACGTGCCGAACCGGACCTCGCTGGCGGACGCGGTCGGCGACGACCCCGGCGCGGCGGCGATGGCGGCGGGCGCGGTCAACGGGCACGCCACGCCCAACTCGCCGAACTGGGCGGCGGTCGAGGCGCGCAACCCGATCAAGGAATTCCTCACCGCGGTGCTGACCGGCGCCGACCCGGCGACCGCCGCGACCGAGGCCGACAAGGTGATCACCCAGGCGCTCAACTCGGGCGCGTGAGGCATGACCACGACGCTGACGCGGACGGTCGAGCACCGCCCGCCGCCCACCTCTCCCCCGCGCCGCCGGCGCACCTCCTGGTGGCCGTACCTGCTGATCGCGCCGACCGTGGCGGCCACCGGGTTCCTGCTGCTGTACCCGTTGGCGCGCAACGTGGTCATCTCGCTGCAGGAGTTCGGCCTGCCACAACTGGTCCGCGGTGACGCGCGGTTCGTCGGCCTGGCGAACTACACGCGGGTGCTGACCGATCCCGAGTTCTGGGCGGTGGTGCGGCGGACGCTCGTGTTCACCGCGGTCAACGTCGTGCTGATCATGGTGTTGTCCACCCTGGTCGCCCTGCTGCTGGTGCGACTGGGCAAGTGGACGCGGCTGCTCGTGATGTCCGGCCTGGTGCTGGTGTGGGCCACGCCGGTCATCGCGGCGACCACGGTGTTCCAGTGGCTGTTCCAGTCCCGACTCGGCGTGGTCAACTGGACGCTGGTCCAGCTCGGGTTCGAGGGCTACCGCGACTACACGTGGTTCGCCGACGGTCCGGCCACGTTCGCCATCCTGGTGGCGTTGATCGTCTGGCAGTCGGTGCCGTTCGCGGCGCTGTCGCTGTACGCGGCCATGGTGACGATCCCGTCCGAGCTGTACGAGGCGGCGCGGATCGACGGCGCGGGCGCGTGGCGGGTGTTCGCCTCCATCACGTTCCCCGTGCTGCGGGCCATGTTCGGCCTGATCACCTGCCTCGAGGTCATCTGGGTGGTCAAGGCGTTCGTGCAGATCTGGGTCATCTCGCAGGGCGGGCCGGGGCAGGCCACCACGACGTTGCCGGTGTACGCGTTCCAGGTCGCGCAGTCGCTGCAGCGCTACGACCTGGGCGCGGCGGTGTCGATGCTCATGGTGCTGCTGCTCGTGCTGGCGCTGCTGGCCTACTTCCGCCAGATGTACCGGCAGGAGGAGGTCTCGTGACCGGCCGGGTGCTGCGCGCGGTGGCCGCGGTCGTGGTGTTCGTGGTGTCGGTGTTCCCGGTGTACTGGATGGTGCTGACCGCGTTCAAGCCGACCCGGGACATCCAGGCGGCGACGCCGACGTTCCTGCCCCTGTCGCTGACCTTCGAGCACTTCGGGACGGCGGTGTCCGCGCAGGGGTTCTGGTCGTTCTGGCGCAACAGCCTCCTGGTCGCCGGCGGCGCCGTGCTGCTGTCGCTGGTAGTGGCGCTGCTGGCGGCGTTCGCCGTGGCACGGCTGCGGTGGAAGGGCCGGCGCGGGTTCATCCTCATGGTGTTCGTGGCCCAGATGACGCCGTGGGAGGCGCTGCTCATCCCGATCTACGTGATCGCCCGCGACACCGGGATGCTCGACACGCTCTGGATGCTCACGCTGGTCTACTTCATGATCACCCTGCCGTTCACGGTGGTGACGCTGCGCGGGTTCCTCGCCGCGATCCCGGTCGACCTCGAAGAGGCGGCGCTGGTGGACGGGTGCTCGCGGGCGCAGGCGTTCCGGCGCGTGGTGTTCCCGCTGCTCGCACCCGGCCTGCTGGCGACGTCGCTGTTCGGGTTCATCACCGCGTGGAACGAGTTCGCCTTCGCCAACGTGCTGATCATCAAGAACCAGGACGACCGCACGCTGCCGGTGTGGCTGTCGTCGTTCAGCAACACGTTCGGCACGGACTGGGGCGCCACCATGGCCGCCTCGACGCTGTTCATGCTGCCGGTGCTGCTGGTGTTCCTCGTGCTCCAGGGCCGGGTGACCACCGGGATCGTCGGCGGCGCGGTCAAGGGCTGACCCGTTGGGGGGATTCGTGATCGTGCCACGACCGACGCGGCTGATCCGGCGGCACGGCCGGTTCACACTCGACCGCGACACGGCGATCCGGGCCATGCCCGGTGCCGAGGGCGCGGCCCGGCTGCTGCGCGCGCTGCTCCGCCCGGCGACCGGCTTGCCGCTGCCGCTGCACGAGGACGGGCGGATGGTGTTCGCGCTGGACGACCGGCTGGTCGGGCTCGGCGACGAGGGCTACGCGCTCACCGTGAACGAACACGCGGTGGTGTTGCGCGCCGCCACGCGGCACGGGCTGGCGCACGGCGTGCAGACGATCCGGCAACTGCTGTCCCCGCAGGCGCTGGGCTCGCGGCCGGTATCCGGTGCGGACTGGACGTTGCCGGGCGTGGACGTGCGGGACGCGCCGAGGCTGCCGTGGCGCGGCGTGCTGCTGGACGTGGCACGGCACTTCCAGCCGGTCGCGGTGCTGCGGCGGTTCGTCGACCTGATGGCCGTGCACAAGCTGAACGTGCTGCACCTGCACCTGACCGACGACCAGGGGTGGCGGATGCCGGTGCCCCGCCACCCGAAGCTCACCTCGGTTGGTGCCTGGCGGGCCGAGAGCATGGGCGACGGCGTGCCGCACGGCGGTTCGTACACCCGCGCGGAGCTGACCGCGCTGGTGTCCTACGCCGACGAACGCGGTGTGCGGATCGTGCCGGAGATCGAGATGCCCGGCCACGCCCGCGCCGCCCTGGCCGCCTACCCGGAGCTGGGCAACTTCCCCCGCCGGCGGTTGCCGGTGTGGACGGGGTGGGGCATCAGCGACGCGGTGTTCGGCGTGCACGACGCCGTGCTGGAGTTCTGCCGGGACGTGCTGGACGAGGTGGTCGAGGTGTTCCCCGGCCCGCACGTCCACCTCGGCGGCGACGAGTGCCCCACCGTCGAGTGGGAGTCCAGTCCCGGCGCGGCGCGACGCGTCCGGCGCGAAGGGCTGGCCGGGCCGCACGAGCTGCACGGCTGGTTCCTGCGGGCGATGGCCGCCCACGTGGTGGAACGCGGACGGGTGCCGGTGTCGTGGGAACCGATCGGCGACCCGCGCGCGGTGGTGATGCCGTGGCGTGACGCGGCCGACGCGCGGACCGCGATGGACCTCGGGCACGACGTGGTGATGACACCGCACCGGTCCACCTACCTGGATTACCCGCAGTCCGCCGACCCCGATGAACCCGCCGGTCAACCCGGCCTGGTCGTGACCTCGCGGGACGTCTACCACCTGCCGTTGCCCGACGGGGTGCTCGGCGCCCAGTGCGCGCTGTGGACGGAGTACGTGCCGACCGCGCACCACCTGGAACGGCTGGCGTACCCGCGGCTCGCGGCGTTGGCCGACACGCTCTGGGCGCAACGCCCCTCCTGGACCGACTTCACCGAACGGATGCGCGCGCACAACGGCCGCCTGAGCGCGCTGTCCGTACCCCTGCCCAGGAAGGAGGACGACGCCCGCTCCCCTGTCCCACCCTGCTGACTTGAGGAGAAACCGAAGTGCACGCACGCATGATCGCCGCGATCGGCGCCGCCGCGGTGTCCGTCGCCGCGCTGGTGGCCGCACCGATGGCGCTGGCCGCCGACTCGGTCACCGCCCAGTACCGGACCAGCGCCGCCGGTGCCACGACCGACCAGGTCGAACCGTGGTTCAAGCTGGTCAACACCGGCGGCACGACCGTGCCGCTGAGCGAGGTGAAACTCCGCTACTACTTCAAGAGCGAGACGCCGGACGTCGGCTACCGCTTCGCGTGCTCGTGGGCGGTGCGCGGTTGCGGCAACGTCACCGGCACGTTCGGCACGCTGACCGGCGGCACCGCCGACCGGTACCTGGAGGTCGGGTTCACCGCGGGCGCGGGCTCGCTCGGCCCCGGCGCCGACACAGGTGACCTGCAACTGCGGTTCTACCGGTCGAACTGGGGGCCGATCACCCAGTCCGACGACTACTCGTTCCGCGCGGCGAGCACCTACTCGGCGTGGTCGCGGGTGACCGTGCACCGCGGCGCCATCCTGCTGTGGGGCACCGGGCCCGGCGGCACCGGTCCCACCACGACCACCACGTCCTCGACCCCGCCGAACCCGAACGGCCCGGCGTTGTTCGACGACTTCAACTACACGAGTTCGGCCGACTCGCGGATCTCGCAGCGCGGCTGGACGGTCCGCTCGGGCGGCGGCGGTCCGGGCGTGCCGGGTGCGGTGTGGGACCCGGCGCAGGTGACGTTCCCGACCGTGGACGGCCAGAAGTCGATGCGGCTGGAGTCGTCCAACAACGGGTCTTCGGCGCGCCAGACCGAGCTGTTCCACCAGCGGAAGTTCTTCGAGGGCACGTACGCGGCCCGGGTGAAGTTCTCCGACGCGCCGGTCTACGGCCCCGACGGCGACCACGTGGTGCAGACGTTCTTCACCATCACGCCGCTGAACAGCGACCTCGACCCGAACTACGGCGAGATCGACTTCGAGTACCTGCCCAACGGCGGCTGGGGTGAACCCGCGAACATCCTGTACGAGACGACCTGGGAGACCTACCGCAACGAGCCGTGGCTCGCCGACAACATCCACACCGCCCAGCGGCAGAGCTACGCAGGGTGGCACGACCTGGTGATCCAGGTGTCCGGTGGCCGGGTGAAGTACTTCGTGGACGGCGCGCAGGTGGCCGACCACGGCGACAAGTACTACCCGGAGACGCCCATGTCGATCAACTTCAACCTGTGGTTCATCTCGGGCGGCCTGGTGGGCGCCCCCGGTGACCGCGCCTACCAGCAGCACGTCGACTACGTGTACTTCGCCAAGGACCAGGTGCTCAGCCCGGCCCAGGTCCAGTCCCGCGTGACGGGCTACCGCTCGTCGGGCGTGGACCACGTGGACACCGTGCCCGCGAGCTAGTTGCTTCCGGGGCCGGGCGGTTGGTCGTCCGGCCCCGGAACGCTTCTTTTGGTCTGCACTGAAGCTATCGTTGCGTTCAAGCAACGGGTACCGACTCCCGAAGTGGCCCTCGCGCAGGTCCGGGGTCGAATGCGAAACTCTTCCGCCTATGCGGCTGATCACTCGCGGCACCAGGGCGGGATACGCGACCGGGTCGTTCGTCACCGGCGCGTTCGGCACCGTGCCGGGGCTGCTGCTGTTGCCGTACCTGACCGACAGCCTGGCCGTGCCCGCCGCCGTCGCCGGACTGCTGGTGCTCGTGCCGAAGGCGTGGGACGTGCTGTTCAACCCCGTCGCCGGACGGCTCAGCGACCGGGTCGGGGCGCGGCGGCCGTTCCTGCTGCGGGGCGGTGTCGCGACGGCGGTGTTGTTCGCACTGCTGTTCGCCGGGCCGTTCACCGGGACGGGCGCCGTGGTGTACGTGGCGGTGGTGTTCCTGGCGTGTGCGACGGCGTACGCGTTCTTCCAGGTGCCGTACGTGGCGATGGCCGCGGAGATCACCGAGGACTACGACGAGCGCACCCGGCTGATGGCGTGGCGGATGGCGTTCCTGGCGTCGGCGATCCTGGTCAGCGGTGCCGGTGCGCCGGCGGTGCGTGACGCGGTCGGGTATCGCGCGATGGGTGTCGCGGTCGCGTTGCTGATGGTGGTCGGTGCGGTGGTCACCTACGCGGGCACGCGGGGTGTGCCCGCGTCACGGCGGGTGTCGGCGGGTGCCGGGCTGGGCGAGTTGGTGGCGGCGGTGCGCGGGTCGCGGCCGTTCCGGCTGCTGCTGGCCGTGTTCGTGGTGCAGGCCGTCGGGCTCGGCACGATGCTCGCCGGTGTCGACTACTTCGCCCGTCTGGTGCTCGGCGAGCCGGGGTTGCAGGCGGCGTTGTTCGCCGGGTTCGTCGGACCGGCGCTGCTGGTCATGCCGCTGTGGCAACGCGTCGGGCGGCGGCACGGCAAGCGGGTCGGGCTGGTCGCGGCATCGGTGCTGTTCGCGGTCGCGGTGACCGGGCTGACCGCGGCACGGGTGCTGCCGGTGCCGCTGGTGCTCGTGCTGATGGCCGTGATCGGCGTGGGCTACGCGGGCATGCAGGTGTTCCCGCTGGCCATGCTGCCGGACGTGATCACCGCGGAGGAACGGCGGTCCGGCGCGACGCGGGCGGGGCTGTTCTCCGGGGTGTGGACGGCCGGTGAGACGTTGGGGCTGGCGCTCGGTCCCGGCGTGTACGGGCTGGTCCTGGCCGTGGGCGGGTACGTCGCGAGCACCGACGGCTCCGTGGTGCAGTCCTCCGGCGCGGTGACGGCCGCGCTGCTCGGTTTCACCGTCATCCCGGCCGTGCTGGCGGTGGCGGCTTTGCCCCTGCTGCGTGAGGAGACCGCGTGACCGAGGACGTCCTGGCCGAGCTGCGTGCGTTGCGGGCCGGTGACCTGCCCACCCACGGCGGGCGCACGCTCGCGTACGTGTACGACAGCGCGCTGCCGGGCCTGGACGAGCTGGCGGCGTCCGCCCACGCGTTGGCGTCGTCGGTGAACGGGCTCGACCCGACCGCGTTCCCGAGCCTGCTGCGGCTGGAGAACGACGTGGTGCGGACCGCCGCCCGGCTGCTGGGCGGCGGTGCCGCGACGGTCGGCACGGTCACGTCCGGTGGCACCGAGTCGTGCCTGCTGACGGTGGTCGCGGCCCGGGACGCGCGGCCGGAGGTGGCGCGGCCGTCGGTGGTGCTGCCGGAGACCGCGCACGCGGCGTTCCACAAGGCCGCGCACTACTTCGGCGTGCGGGTGGTCGCGGTGCCGGTCGACCCGGAGACGTTCCGGGCCGACCCGGCGGCGATGGCAGCGGCGATCGACGACTCCACCGTGCTGGTGGTGGCCAGTGCGCCGTCGTACGCGCACGGGGTGGTCGACCCGGTCAGCGAGATCGCGGCGGCGGCTCTGGCGCGCGGCGCGCGGTGCCACGTGGACGCGTGCATCGGTGGGTGGGTGCTGCCGCACGCGGCGGACGTGCCGCCGTTCGACTTCTCGGTGCCGGGGGTCACCAGCATCTCGGTGGACCTGCACAAGTACGCGTACTGCCCCAAGGGGACGTCCGTGCTTCTGCACGCGTCGGCCGACCTGCGCCGGGCGCAGTACTTCGCGTCGGCCGCGTGGCCCGGTTACACGATGCTGAACTCGACCACCCAGTCCACCCGATCAGGTGGACCCTTGGCTGCCGCGTGGGCGGTGCTGCGGCACATCGGTGACGACGGGTACCGCTCGCTGGCACGTCAGGCGTTGGAGAGCACGCGGGTGTTGCGCGAGGGCATCGCGAAGATCGACGGGTTGCGGGTGCTGGGCACGCCGTCGGCGACGTTGCTGGCGGTCGCGGCCGACCGGGACGACTTCGACGTGTTCACCGTGGCCGACGAGATGAAGGCGCGGGACTGGTACGTCCAGCCGCAGTTCGCCTACCGCTCCTCCCCCGCCAACCTGCACCTGACCGTGACGGCGGCGAACTCCGGGCACGAGGAAGAACTGCTCGCCGACTTGCGTGCGTCGGTGGAGGCGGCGATCGAGGCCGGACCGGTGCGGGTGGCGCCCGAGGTCGTGGCGTTCATCGGCGGGCTGGACCCGGGCTCGCTGACCCCCGAGGAGTTCGCCGGGCTGCTCGCGGCGGCCGGGATGGGCGGCGGTGACGGCGTGCTGCCCGAGCGGATGGCCACGGTGAACGCCCTGCTCGCGGCGGCGAGCCCGGCGTTGCGGGAACGGCTGCTGGTGGAGTTCCTGGGCGCGCTGTACTCGTGACCGGCGGCATTGCGCCGTTTGGGCCAGCATGGTCGGCATGCACCTGGATCTGAACGGGAAGACGGCGCTGGTCACCGGGTCCACGCAGGGCATCGGCGAGGCGATCGCGGTGTCGTTGGCGCGGGCCGGTGCGCGGACGGCGGTGAACGGACGCCGGTCCGACGTGGTGGACGAGGCGGTGGCCCGGCTGCGGGAGGTCGTGCCGGGGGCGGACGTGCTCGGCGTGGCGGCGGACGTGTCGACGGCGGAGGGTGCGGCGGCGCTGGTCTCGGCGTTGCCCGAGGTGGACGTGCTGGTGAACAACGTCGGTGTCTTCGGCGCGCGGCCCGCGCTGGAGATCACCGACGACGAGTGGCGGCGGTACTTCGAGGTGAACGTGCTGGCGGCCGTTCGGCTGACCCGCGCCTACCTGCCCGGGATGCGCGGGCGCGGGTGGGGCCGGGTGCAGTACATCGCCAGCGACTCGGCCGTGGTGATCCCGGCCGAGATGATCCACTACGGCGTGTCGAAGACGGCGCTGCTCGGCGTGTCGCGCGGGTTCGCCAAGGAGGCGGCGGGCAGCGGGGTCACGGTGAACTGCGTGATCGCGGGGCCGACGCACACCGGCGGCGTGGAGGACTTCGTCTACCAACTGGTCGACCGCGCCCTGCCGTGGGAGGAGGCCCAGCGGGAATTCATGCGCGCACACCGCCCGCAGTCCCTGCTGGGCAGGCTGATCGAGCCGGAGGAGATCGGCAACCTGGTGGTGTACCTGGCCTCACCGCAAGCCTCGGCGACCACCGGCGCGGCGGTCCGCGTGGACGGCGGCTACGTCGACTCGATCCTGCCGTGACCCGGCTCAGCGTGGTTCGCGCGGAACGCGCCGCATGGCGTCGCGGATTCTGCGACAGCAGGATCAGGTCATCCGTCGAGGACTTACCACCGCCACTTCGCCGACCCCACCCTCGACCCGGCCCGGCTGGCGCTCTACCGCCTGGCCACCTAACCTCTCGCTGGTGGCCGGACCGCTGCGCCTGCTGGACGGCGACTTCCCCCACCGCGCCGGGATGGTCGAGATCGTGGAGCAGAACATCGCCCGCACCCTGGCCCAGCTGCCGGGGTGAAGGGCTCTGTGGGCGCGGCACGCCGCCGAGGTGCCGCGCCCACAGCCTGATCGGCCCTGACCGACGGGTCAGTGACCGACCTGGAACGTGGCGTCCGCGCGGTCCGTCGCCGTGCTGATCGGGTCGATGCGCAGGACGTAGCCGGCGTGACGGAGGTGGCGGTCGGGGAAGTTGTGCGAGCGGAACGACGTCCACGCCGAGTCCGCCAGACCGGGGACGCGGTGGAAGGTGGCGTCGGCGGCGAAGGTGGAGCTGCCGTCGTTCACCGCCAGGGTGAGCGCGTAGTTCACGTGGCGCAGGTAGCGGTCGGGGTAGTTGACCGAGCGGAACGAGACGCCGGCCGAGGACGCGAGGCCGGGGACCAGGCGCCACTGCGAGTCCTGGTACGGGTCGAACGGGTAGGGGTCGATGCGACCGACGTTGTCGGCGTGCCGGATCAGGTGGTCGGGGAAGTTGTAGGACTTGATCCGGTTCCAGCTCGGTGCGCCCCACCGCGAGAGCAGGTTGGCGTGCTCGGTGGCGGTGATGCCGCAGATGGTGGGGTGCTTGGCGTTGAGCGGCTGGGTGTACTGCGCCTTGTTGAGCGGGGTCCAGGAGTTGGTGTTGATGTCGCCGCTGCGCCACGCGTACAGCTCGCCGTTGACCGGGGAGAATGAGTCGCCCCACAGCCACCACTCGTTGCGGTTGTGCGCTTTGACCACGATCGGCGCCTCGATGCCGCCGCTGACCACACCCGTGGTGTAGGTGCCGCGGTCGAAGCTGCGCGGGTCGAGCGTGCTGGAGCGCGCGCCGTAGAGGCGTCCGTCGGCGAAGCTCTTGTAGTACAGGTAGTTCGTGCCGTTGCCTACGTGCATCGTGGCGTCCAGCACGTTGAAGCCGGGGTCGAAGAACAGCTGCGGCGCGCCGACCGTGACGAAGTCGGTGGTGTAGTTGACGTAGAACGCGTCACGGCCGCCGCTGTTGGCCGAGTACAGGATCCCGTACTGGCCGCGCGAGGCGTCCCAGAACGCCTCCGGCGCCCACGTGTGCGTCGGCATCGAGTGCATCTTCAGCCGCCGGTAGCCGGTGAACGACCTCAGGTCGGCCGAGTCCCAGGCGTGGATGTACTGGTTCTGCCGGGTGAAGTCCGTACCGGTCAGGTCGGTGGCCAGCACGATGAACCCGCCGTTCTGCTTGCGCATGATGAACGGGTCACGCAGGCCGCCGGTGCCCGCGGTCGGGGTGGCGACGGGGTTGCCCTGGTTGAGCGGAACCCAGGTCAGACCATCGGTGCTCACCGCCAGGTGCAGCGAGTAGCGGTCGGCGAGGCGGTTCGGCGACTCGGTGAAGTAGCCCATCACGTAGGCGGAGTCACCGGGCGCCGCCGCGGCGATCCCGGTCCGGGCCAGCGCCAGTGAGGCGAGGCCTCCGGCCAGCAGTGTGCGTCGTTGCAGCATCAGCCGTTGCCTTTCACAGGGAGCCCCGGGGCGGGCAGGAGGCACCCGCCTCGGGGGAGTCTCATTCGCCGGAGGGTGTGGTGAGGTGGTGCCGAAGTGGACAGGGGTGCCGCGGGGCGGCGGGCCGCGGCTGCGGGTGGACAGGATCACCGGCCACTCGCCAGTACGCCTGTTAACGCTAACAGCACGATCCGCGATGGTTCAATAGCCAAGCGCCCTCGGCTTCCCCGCGAGCTCTTGGCGTCGAAGGGATTCGACCGGCTAGGCCATTCGGTCGCATCCCTTCAGTCTGTTAGCGATAACAAGTGTCGCGATTCCACGCCTGCCGGAAATTGTTCGCGAACCGACCGGGGAAACCGCCGGGTGACCGGTCGAACACGCCGCGCGACGTTCCATAGGAAGCCTGAATAGTTCTCGCCACACCGGACCAATGAACGGTTCGACCGTTCAGAGGATTCCACATTCCGAGACGCGCGGCGTAACGTGACGCGAACCAGAGACCCGCCCGCATCCGCCCAGGGCAGGAGATCGATGCATGACTGACGAGAACGCGAATCACCGGCAATTCCTCGTCGTGGTGAACGACGAAGAGCAGTACTCGGTCTGGTTCGCCGACCGGGACCTACCGCCGGGATGGCGGGCCGAGGGCACCCGTGGCACCAGGGAAGACTGCCTGACCCACATTGACCGGGTGTGGACGGAAATGCGACCCCGCAGCGTCCGCGAGCACGTCGCCGCGCAGCGCGACTGACGCTCCACCCGAGCACACCTCGCGCATTACGCGCGCTCCCGCCAAAAGGCGTTCCACGCTGTCCGGAAAATGGCCGCCGGGAATTTCCCGGCGGTCGGTCCGGTCCTGCGCGCAGAAAACACATTCGTCGGGGAGGCTTTGGTGCACACGGATTCGGTGTCACGACTCGCGCCCGCCCTGCCGTTGCAGAGCGGAATGATCGCGGCCGGGTTGCGGGACCCGTCGGCCGGGACGGACGTCATCCAGTGCGTGCAGCACTGGCCGCACGGCCTGGACACCGCCGCGTACCTGGCGGCGTGGCGGTCCGCCGTCGAACGGCACCCGGTGCTGCGGTCCCGGTTCGCCTGGCGCGCGGACGGCGGCCTGGAGCAGTGGCCGGGACGGCCCGACGACGTCCCGCTCCTGGTGGACGACTCGGTGACCGACCTGGACGCGTTCCTGGCCGCCGACCGCAAGGCCGGGGTCGACCCGGTGGCCGGACCGCCGCTGCGGGTCGTCGCACTGCCCGGTGACGTCGTGGTGGCGACGTTCCACCACGCGATCCTCGACGGCCGGTCGCTGGCGATGCTGCTGGCCGAGGTCGACGACGACTACGCGGCCCGGCTCACCGGCGGCTCGCTGGAGTTCGCGCCGCGCCCCGACTTCGCCGACTACGCCCGCTGGTACGACGCACGGGTCGCGCCCGACCACCCCGAACGGCAAGCCGACGAACGGTTCTGGGCGGCGGAGCTGGCGGGGTCGGCCGAGCCCGGTCCCCTGCCGCTGGAACACGCCGGACCGGACACACCGCTCATGGCCACGGCCGCGCTTGACCTGTCCGATGCCGAGACGCAAGCCGTGCGGGCGTTGGCCGCCCGGGTGGGCGTCACGGTGAACACGGTCGTGCTGGCCGCCTGGGGCCTGGTGCTGACCGCCCACGCGCACGCCGACGAGGCGATCTTCGGCGTGACGCGGGCCGCACGGCACGGCACCGTCGAGGGCGCGCAGGACGTGCTGGGCCTGTTGCTGGCGACCGTGCCGCTGCGGTTGCCGGTGGACCGGGACGCCTCGGTGGCCGACTGGCTGCGGTCGGTGCGGGAACGGTCCTTGCGGGCGCGCGACCACCAGTTGTGCCCGCTGCCGGTGATCCAGCGCGCCGCCGGGCACGACGCGTCGCCGATGCGCAGCCTGGTGCTGTTCGAGCACCGCGAGCTCGGTACGGTGCTGGCCGCGCGACCGTCCGCGCCACCGGGCAGGCAGGTCCGCATCCTGCGCACCCCCGGTTACGCCCTCACGCTGTACGCGTTCGCCGAGCCGCGCCTGAGCTTCCGGCTCATCCACGACACCGGCCGCTTCCCCGCGTGGGCGCCGGACGCCGTGTTGACGCAGGTCCGCGACCTGTTGGCGGGCATGGCCGAAGCGCCGGAACAGCCCGTGCGCGAGCTGTCCGGGCCGCGTGACCGCGCACGGGTGCTGCGGGAGTGGAACGACACCGCGATCGATCATCCGGCGGACGCGACCGTGCCGGAGGTGTTCGCCGAACAGGTGCGGCTGCGGCCGGACGCGGACGCGGTGTTCGACGGCGAGCGGTGGCTCTCGTACGCCGAGTTGGACGAGCGGTCGAGTCGGTTGGCGCACGTGCTGCTCGCGAAGGGCGCCCGGGTCGACCGGCCGGTGGCGCTGTCGCTACCGCGCGGCGCGGACCTCGTGACCGCGATGCTGGCCGTGCTGAAGGCCGGTGCGGCGTACCTGCCGCTCGACCCGGCGAACCCGGCGGCACGGGACGCGGTGGCGTTGCGCGAGTCCGGCACACCTCTGGTGGTGTCCGATCGGCCGCGCGCGCTGCCGGACGGTGTGTCGTCCGTTGTGTGGTCCGGGTTGAACCTTTCGGAGCAGTCACCGGTATCTCCGGCCGTGCCCACGCATCCATTAAGCGTGGCGTACGTCAACTACACGTCCGGGTCAACGGGCAGACCCAAAGGTGTGGCCGTACCGCACCGGGGTGTGGTCCGGCTGGTCACGCGGCCCACCTTCGCACGGTTCGGACCAGGGCAGACGTTCCTGCACCTGTCCGCGACCGCGTTCGACCTGACCACGCTGGAGGTGTGGGGCGCGCTGCTGACCGGCGGCCGGGTGGTGGCCGCGCCGTCCGGACCACCCGACCCGGTGGTGCTGGCCGACCTGCTGCGCACGCACCGGGTGAGCGTGCTGTGGCTGACCGCCGGGTTGTTCCACCAGCTCGACCCGGCGCTGCTGGCCGACGTGGAGCACGTGCTGGCCGGTGGTGACGTGCTGGCGCCGGACGCGGTACGCGCGGCGCTGGCGGCACGCGGCGGGAAACCCGTGGTCAACGGGTACGGGCCGACGGAGAACACGACGTTCACCACGTGTCACGTCGTGCGTTCGGCCGGGGACGTGGGCACGACCGTGCCGATCGGCAAGCCCGTCCAGCGGACCACGGTGTACGTGCTGGACGAGGAGATGCGGCCGGTGCCGGTGGGTGTGCCCGGCGAGCTGTACACCGGTGGCGACGGGCTGGCGCGCGGGTATTGGGACGCGCCGGGGCTGACCGCGTCGAAGTTCGTGCCGGACCCGTTCGGGCGTGTGCCCGGTGGGCGGTTGTACCGGACCGGAGACCTGGCCCGGTGGCGGCCGGACGGCGTGCTGGAGTTCCTGGGGCGCGCGGACCGGCAGGTGAAGGTGCGCGGGTTCCTGGTGGAGCCGGCCGAGGTCGAGGCCGTGCTGCGGGAACACCCGTCGGTCGGCGCGGCGGCCGTGCTGCCGTTCGGCGAGGACGACGCCAGGCACCTCGTCGCGTACGTCGTGCCGAGTGGTGCTTTTGACGTCGAGGACGTGCGTGCGCACGTCGCGGAACGGCTGCCCGCCTACCTCTGCCCGGCGCGGTACGTGCCGCTGCCGGAGCTGCCGCTGAACCGCAGCGGCAAGGTGGACCGGGCGGCGCTGCGGTCGGTCCGTGCCCCGGGCGCGCGGGGCACGGACCGGACCCCGCCGTCGACCGCCACGCAACGGCGGTTGGCGGCGCTGTGGCGGCACCTGCTGGACGCGCCGGAGGTGTTCGCCGAGGACGACTTCTTCGCGGTGGGCGGCAACTCCCTGCTCGCGGTGCGGCTGGCGTTCCGGGTGCGGGAGGAGTTCGGGGTCGAGGTGCCGGTCGCCGACCTGCACCGGGCCCGGACGCTGGCGCGGTGCGCGGCGGTGGTGGACGCGGCGGCGGGGTCGGCGATTCGGGTGCCGATCACGCGGCGGGACCGGTCGGCGTACCTGGTGCCCGCGCAGCGCACGTCGGCCCGGCCGGTGGCGGATCACCTGGTGCTGCCCGGTGGCGGTCACTGGGCGGCGTGGCGGTGGGTCGAGCTGCGCGGGACGGGGTTCGGCGTCGAGCCGCTGCTGGCCGTGGCCAGCCCGGACGCGGCACGTGCGGCGGAGGCCGTGCTGGCGGCCGAGGACGCGGTGAGCGAGGCGAGGTGGGCGGCGTTCCGGGTGCTGCGGGAGGCCGAGGACCGGGCGCGGGGTGAGCGGCGGTCGGTGTTGCGGAGGATCGGGCGGCTGGTGCGCAAGGGACGGTTCGCCGAGGCACGCGCGGCGGTCGGCGGCGAAGAGGTCGGCGTGGCGTTGGTGGCGGCAGAGGAGGCGGCAGGGCGGCTGGCGGTGGCGCTCGCCGAGTACGAGAACCGGTTCCAGGCCGGTCGCGAGGCCGTCGCCGGCGTGTTGCGGGCCGTCAGCGGGGACGCGAAGTTCCGCGAGGCGGTGGCGTGGCAGAACCCGCGCGCCCTCCAGACCGCGGTGGACGCGTTGCACCAGGCGCTGTCCGGCGAACGGCCCGCCTCCCGCAACGTCGACTACCGCCGCTGGGAGCACACGGTCGTCAGCTACCTCCAGCGCTACTGCGCCAAGAACGACACCATCGGGTTCTTCGGGCCGGTCGGCTGGGCCAGGGTCGTGGACGACGCGCCCGCCCCGATCACCGCGAGACCCGGGCGGGACCTGCTCGCCGCGCGCACCACCTACCTGGAGAACTGGGCCGTCCAGCAGCTGGCCGAGGCGTTGACCACGGACGCCGTGCGGCCGTGGGCGGTGCCCAGGCGGATGCCGTTCGTGGACGTCGTGGGCGCCACCCTGCACGTCCCGATGACCGATCCCGTGCGGCTGCCGACGACGGACGCGGCCGTGCTCGCCGCCTGTGACGGGCTGCGCCGCGCGCCCGCGATCGCGCAAGACCTCGGCCTGCCGGTCGAAGACGTGCTCGACACCCTCGAACGGCTGCGGCAGGCCAAGCGCATCGCCTGGACGTTGGAGGTGCCGCCGGAGGCGTTGGTGCCGGAAAAGGCGCTGCGCGAGCAGATCACGGCCATCGGCGACCCCGAAGTCCGCGCCGGAGCGGAACGCGCGCTCCAGGAAATCGAGCGGGGACGGGACGCGGTCGCCGCCGCCGTGGGCGATCCGGACCGGCTGGTGCACGCCATCGGCGAGCTGCACGAGAAGTTCACCGCCATCACCGGCACGGCGGCCGTGCGGCGGCCCGGCCTGTTCTACGCCGGTCGCACGGTGGTGCACGAGGAGTGCCGCCGCGACCTCGACGTCACCCTCTCCCCCGCGCTGCTGGGCACGCTGTGGACGCCGTTGTCGCTGGTGCTGGAAGCCGCGCGGTGGTTCACCTCCGCCGGTTCGGCGCTGTACGGGCGGGCGTTGCGCGAGGTGTACCGGGAACGGGTCGCGGCCACCGGCTCGGACCGGGTGCGGCTGGCCGACTTCTGGCTGTGGGCCAACGACACGATCTTCCGCCTCGACGAACGGCTGATCGGCAGGCTCGTGCGGACCTTGCAGGACCGCTGGGCCAAGGCCCTCGGGCACGCGCCGGACGGACGCGAGGCCCACTACCGGGTGGACGACGTGCGTGCCGCCGTGCTCAAGGCGTTCGCCGCGCCGCGCCCGGGTTGGCGCGGCGCGATCCAGCACAGCCCGGACGTGCTCATCGCGGCACGCGACGTGGACGCGATCCGGGCGGGCGACTACCGGTGGGTGCTGGGCGAGGTGCACCCCGGCGTGAACACCATGCGGTCGGCGTTGTTCGTGTCGCAGCACCCCGACCCGGCCCAGCTGCGGGCGGCGATGCGGCACGACATGGCGGGACCGCGGGTCGTGCTGGCCACCACCCGCGAGGAGGGCGGCACGCCGCAACGGCTCGCCGACGCGCTGGTCTCGCCGGACGACCTGAAGATCGTGTCCGGGCACGACGCGTGCGGGCCGGGGCTGCGCGACGCGGTGCCGGTCGGCGCGTGCGAGGTGACCGAGAGCGGCGGGCGGCTGGTGGCGCGCAGCCGTGACGGCCGGGTGGACGTGGACCTGGTCGAGCTGCTGAACGAGCAGGTCATGGCGCAGTTGGTGCAGCACTTCCGGCTGCTGCCCGCGGGCGAGCACACGCCCCGGGTCAGCCTGGACCGGCTGGTGGTCGCCCGGGAGGGCTGGCGATTACCCGCCGCGCGGTCGGCGTTCGCGTTCGCCCCGGACGAGGCGACCCGCTTCCTGCGGGCACAGGCGTGGCGACGCGAGTACGGCATGCCGAGGTTCGTGTTCGTGAAGAGCCCGGTGGAGCACAAACCGTTCTACGTGGATCTGGAGAGCCAGCCGTCGGTCGAGCTGTTCGCGCACGCGGTGCGTGCGCTGGACCGGGAGAAGCCGGAGGTCCCGCTGGCCGTGGGCGAGATGCTGCCCGGCCCGGACCAGCTGTGGTTGACCGACGCCTCGGGCGCCCGGCACACGGCGGAGTTCCGGGTGGTGGCGGTCGACCGGCGGGGGTGGCCGGAGGGTGTCGGGCCGAGGGGAGAGGGACCGCGGTGAGCGCGGTGACAGGACAGGACGAGGTGTTCCGGTTCCCGGCGTCGTCGGGACAGCGCAGGTTGTGGTTGGTCGACCAGTTGCTGCCCGACAGCCCGGTGTACAACATCGGCTGGCGGGTGGGGATCGACGGTCCGCTGGACGTCGCAGCGTTGGGTGCGGCGCTGAACGCGCTGGTCGCCCGGCACGAGGCGTTGCGGACGTGGTTCGCGGCCGAGGACGGCGTGCCGGTGCAGGTGGTGTCGGCGTCGTGGACCGTGCCGGTGACGCGGCTGACCGGTGACGTGGACGCGGTGGTGCGCGAGGAGGTCGGCCGACCGTTCGCGTTGCACGGCGGGCCGTTGCTGCGCGCGGGTCTGGTGGAGGTCGCGCCGGACGAGCACGTGCTGGTCCTGGTGCTGCACCACGCGATCGCGGACGGCTGGTCGTGCGCGGTGCTGTTCGACGAGCTGGCCCGGCTCTACGCGGCCGAGGTCTCCGGTGCGCCGCACGGCCTGCCCGACCTGCCCGTCCAGTACCCGGATTACGCCGTGTGGCAACGGGAACAGGCCGACGGCGGCGGGTTCGAGGCCGACGAGGAGTTCTGGCGCGAGGCGTTGCACGGCGTGCCGACCGTGCTGTCGTTGCCTACCGACCGGGCCCGACCGGCGACGCCCACCGGGCGCGGCGCGGAGCTGCGGGCCGGGCTGGACGTGCCGGACGGGTCGTTCGCCCGGCTGCTGGCGGTGTTCCAGTGCGTGCTGCACCGGGTGACCGGGCAGGCGGACTTCCTGGTGGCGACGCCGGTCGCGGCCCGCACCAGGCCGGAGACCGAGGGCCTGGTCGGCTTCGTGGCCAACACGCTGCCGCTGCGGGCGAGGTTCACCCCGGAGACGACGCTCGGCGAGGTGGTCGCGGCGGCCGAGGAGGCGACCGTGGCCGCGCTCGCCCACCAGGACCTGCCGTTCGAACGGCTGGTGGACATCGCCGCGCCCCAGCGGACGCTCGCGCACGCGCCGCTGGTGCAGGTGATGTTCGCGGTCGAACCCGTGCCGCCCGCACGCGAAGCCGGTCCGGTCACGTTCAGGCCTGAGGCCGTGGCCAACGGCGGCGCGAAGTTCGACCTGTCGCTGACCGTCGAACGGGCGGGTGAGCGGTGGTTCGCCCGCTGGCAGTACGACGCCGAGCTGTTCACGCCGGAGACGATCGCCGCGCTGCACGGGGTGTTCGCCGCCGCCGTGCACGCCTCCCGCGCCGACCGGGTCGCCGAGCTCGCGCTCGGTGACGACGCGCCGCAGGAGCCCGCCGTCGAGGTGCCCGCGGAGACGGCCGCCGACCTGGTGTTCGCCGCGCTGGCCGAGCACCCGGACGCGGTCGCGATCGAGGGCGCGTTGACGTGCGGCGAGCTGGACCGCGCGGCGAACCGCCTGGCGCACGTGCTGGTGGCCGCGGGCGTGCGGCCGGACCAGCCGGTGGCGTTGTGCCTGGACCGGGGTGCGCCGATGGTCGTCGGCCTCCTCGCCGCGTGGCGGGCGGGCGCGGGCTACCTGCCGCTGGACCCGTCGTGGCCACCGGCCCGGCTCACCGCCATGGCGGCGGGCTCGGACGTGCCGGTGCTCGTCACGGACGGCGCGGCCCGCGCGGTGACGGGGCAGTTGACCGGGCCGTGGGTCGAGGTCGACCTGGACACCACCGATCTCGCCGCCCAACCCGACACACCGCCCGCTGTCCAGCAGCACCCCGGGATGCTGGCCTACGTCATCCACACTTCCGGGTCGACCGGCAAGCCGAAGGGCGTTCGGTGCACCCAGGGCGGGCTGGCCGCGTTGCTGCGCGCGATGGGCGAGCTGATGCGGCTGAGACCGGACGACCGGCTCGCGTCCATCACCACGCCCGCGTTCGACGTGTCCACGGTGGAGATGCTCACCCCGGCTGATCAGCGGCGCGACGCTCGTGGTGCTCCCGGCGGACGACGTGGCCGACGGCGCGCTCCTGCGTGCGCGCATCGAGCAGACGCGAGCGACGGTCGTGCAGGGAGGTCCGGCGAGCTGGCGGATGATCGTCGCCGCCGGGGGTGTGCCGGCGCGGGTGCGGTTGCGGATCAGCGGCGGCGAGGCGATGACCCGCGACCTGGCCGACGACCTGCAGACCGACGGCGCGACCCTGATCGACGGCTACGGGCCCACCGAGACCACGGTGTACTCGGCGGCCGGGGTGGTGTCGCACGCGCCGGACCCGGTGCGGCTCGGCCCGGCGGTGAAGGGCACCTCGCTGTACGTGCTGGACCCGGTGCTGCGCCCGGTGCCGGCGGGCGTGATCGGTGAGCTGCACATCGGCGGCGCGGGCGTGGCCGCCGGCTACCACGGGCAGCCGGGCCTCACCGCGGAGCGGTTCAAGCCCGACCCGTTCGGCCCGCCCGGCGGACGGCTCTACGCCTCGGGTGACCTGGTGCGCCGGCACGCCGACGGCAGGCTGGAGTTCCTCGGCCGCGCCGACCGGCAGCTCAAGGTGCGCGGCTACCGGATCGAGCCGGGCGAGATCGAGGCCGTGCTGCGCGCCCACCCGGACGTGGCGCAGGCCGTCGTGGTCGCCTGGTCCGCGCACGCCGCCGACGTGCGGCTGGTCGCGTACGCGGTGCCCGTCGACCTCTCGACCGGTGAGGACGAGTTGCGCCGCCGGGTGCGCCCGCACCTGGCGGCGAGCCTGCCCGACTACATGCTCCCGGCGGGGATCGTGGTGCTGCCGGAGCTGCCGCGCACCGGCACCGGCAAGATCGACCGGGACGGGCTGCCCGATCCGGTGTGGACGACCGAGGACGTCGAGCGCGTCGAGCCGCGTGACGACAACGAGCGTCAGCTGGCGTGGATCTGGCGCGAGGTGCTGAGCATCCCGGCGGACGTGCCCTTGGGCGTGCACGACAACTTCTTCGCCCTGGGCGGCCACTCGCTGACCGCCACCCAGATGCTGGCCCGGGTCCGCGTGGTGCTGGACGTGGACCTGCCGCTGGCCACGCTGTTCGCCGCGCCGACCATCGCCGAGCTGTGCGCGAACCTCGATCGCGGCGCGGGCGCGGTGGCCCGGGGACCGGTGCCGCTGCTCGACCAGCTGGACGAGCTGTCCGACGAGGAGATCGACCGCCTGCTCGGCGCCCTGGTCGACGAGGACGAGGCATGAGGCGGGACGCGCTGGTCGTCGGCGCGGGACTGGCCGGGTCGCTGGCGGCCTGCTACCTGGCCCGGCGCGGGTTCGGCGTGCGGGTGCTGGAACGGCGCGGCGACCCGCGGGCACCCGGTGTGCGGGAAGAGGGCCGTTCGATCAACCTCGGGCTGTCCCAGCGCGGCATCGTGGCGTTGCGGGAGATCGGCCTGCTGGAGCGGCTGGCGCCGCTGACCGTGCCCATGCGCGGCCGGGCCGTGCACCAGCCGGACGGCGCGCTCCGCTTCCAGCCCTACGGCGTGGCCGAGGACCAGATCCTGCACTCCGTGCTGCGGCACGACCTGAACGTGGCGCTGGTGGACGAGGCCGAACGGCTCGGCGTCGACTTCTCGTGGGGCCGCCGGGTGACCGCCGTCGACCGCGCCAAGCCCGCGGTCACCACCGACGACGGCGAGCCGCGCACGGAACCGCGGGCGCTGCACGTGTGGCCGGGTGACGACGGCCTGATCGTGGCCCACCCGAACGTGGACGGCTCGCTCACCGCGACGGTGTTCCTGCCGTTCGACGGCGAACACGGGTTCGCCGGGCTGACCGAGCCCGAGCGGGTGCGGTCGTTCTTCGCCCGCCGGTTCCCGGACACGCTCACGCTCATCCCGGACGTGGTCGAGCAGTTCCTGGCGCACCCGCCCGCGAGCCTGGTCACGGTGCGCACCGCCCCGTGGCACGTCACCACCGACGAGGGACGCGGTGTCGTGCTGATCGGTGATGCCGCGCATGCGGTGTACCCGTTCTTCGGGCAGGGCATGAACTCCGCGTTCGAGGACTGCTCGGTGCTCGACCGGTGCCTGGCCGCGCACCCGCACGACCTGCCGGCCGCGCTGGCGCAGTTCGAGGCCGCGCGCCGACCGCACACCGACGTGCTGGCGGAGCTGTCCAAGCGCAACTTCGTGGAGCTGCACGACAAGCTGCGCTCACCGCTGTTCACCGCGCGCAAGAAGGTGGACCTGGCGCTGCACCGGCTCTTCCCGAACGGGTGGGTGCCGCTCTACACCCTGATCTCGCACACCACGGTCCCCTACGGCGAGGCGTTGGCGCGGGCACGGCGGCAGGACCGCGTGCTCGGTGCCATCACGGCCGCGGCGACCGGTGCGGCGCTGGCGGGCCTGGCCCGCCGGTCCCGGAACAAAGGCAGGTGGAGTTGATGCTGATCCATCCGACCCACCAGGCCCACCCCCTGGTCGAGCCGGCGGACTTCGCCGCGCCTCGGCTGCCCGACGCGGTCGCGGCGCACGAACTGCCGCTGCGCACCGTGTTCGAGTGGGCCGGTGAGTACCTGTGCGGACCGCACCCGGACCTGGGGCGCCGGGGCGCGGTCTGCCCGTTCACCGACACGTCCCTGCAGCGCGGCCTGTTCTACCTGTCCGTGCACACGGGCACACCGCAGCGGCCCGACGAGCTGGCCGCGCTGCTGCTGCACTACCGCGACTGGTTCACCGAGCTCGAGCCGAAGCGGGGGCCCGGCGCGCAGTTCAAGACCATCGTGGTGCTGTTCCCCGACCTGACCGAGTTCGGCATCGTCGACCGGGCGCAGGAGCTGCTCAAACCGCAGTACACCCGGGACGGGCTGATGCTGGGCGAGTTCCACCCCGGCCCGCCGCAGAAGGCGGGCCTGTGGAACCCGGTGTTCCGCCCGCTGCACAGCCCCGTGCCGCTGCTGGCGATCCGGCACATGGTGCCGACGGACTTCCCGTTCCTGCGGGACGACGACACCACCGTGGCCGCCTACCTGGAACGCTTCGGCGACCGCGTGCCCACGCACCTGCGCGACCACGTGCGTGCCGCCGCGGACCGGCTGGCCAGGTCCGGGAGCACGTCGTGACCGGGCGGTCGGAGACCGGCGCGGCGTCGTCGGCGCGCAAGCGGGAGCTGCTGGCGCAACGGCTGCGCGCCCGTGCCGCCGCGCCCACCGCGTACCCGCTGTCGTTCGGGCAGCAACGCCTGTGGTTCCTGGACAGGTTCTCCCCCGGCAGCGCCGTCTACAACGTGCCGGTGGCCCTGCGGCTGCGCGGCGCGCTGGACGTGGCCGCGTTGCGGCGCGCGTTGGACGTCCTGGTGAACCGGCACGCGTCGCTGCGCACCACGTTCCCCGACTCGGGCGGCGAGCCGGTGCAGCTCGTCGCACCCACCGGCACCGCGCCCCTCACCACGCACGACCTGCCGGACACGGACCGGGACGCGGCGGCCCAGCGGTTCGCCGACGAACGCGGCGGCATCGGGTTCGACCTGCACCGGGGGCCGCTGTTCGCGGCGAGCCTGGGCCGGTTCGCCGACGACGACCACGTGCTGGTGCTCAACCTGCACCACATCATCGCCGACGCCTGGTCGCTGTCGGTGCTGCTCGGCGAGCTGGGGCAGGCCTACGCCGCGGCGCTGGACGGCCGTGACCCGGACCTGCCCGCGCTGACGTTGCAGTACCCGGACTTCGCGGTGTGGCAGCGGGACCGGATGGCCGAGGTCTCCGCCGGGCACCTGGACTTCTGGACGCGGCACCTCGCGGGCGCGCCGGAACTGCTGACCCTGCCGACCGACCGGCCACGACCACCCGTGGTGACCTACCGGGGCGCGCTGCGGTACGGCTACGTCCCGATCGGGCCGCTGGAGGAGCTGGCCCGCGCGCACGGCGTCACCGTCTTCATGGTGCTGCTGGCCGGGTTCGCGGCCCGGCTCGGCCGGTTGGCCGGGCAGGACGAGGTGGTGGTCGGCACGCCGGTCGCCGGTCGCTCGCACCCGGACCTGGAAGGCCTGATCGGGTTCTTCGTCAACACGCTCGCGTTGCGCACGCACGTGGGTGGGGATCCGACGTTCACCGAACTGCTGGCCCGGATCCGGCAGGTCGCGGCGGATGGTCTCGCGCACGCCGACCTGCCGTTCGAGCGGCTGGTGGAGCACCTGAGCCCGCGGCGCAGCACCGGGCACGCGCCGATCTACCAGGCTCAACTGATCTTCACCAACACCCCACCGCTCGACATCGCGCTCTCCGGGCTGGACGTCACGCCGCTGGTGCCCGACCCGAAGGTGGCGAAGTTCGACCTGACCGCTGCCGCCGACCCGCAGGGCGACACGCTCGCCCTCGGCGTGGAGTACAACACCGACCTGTTCGACGAATCGACCGTCGCCGAGTTCACCGACCGGCTGATCGCGCTGCTCACCGCCGCCGCCGAGCACCCGGAACGGCGGATCAGCGAGCTGGACGGGCTCACCGGCGTGCGGCGGTGGGAGGTGCTGGAGGGCTTCAACGCCACCGATCTCGACCTGCCTCCCGCGCGCACCGCGCTGGACCTGATCACCGGTCACGGCACGGCGGTGTCCGGGGTGGACTCGGCGCTGACCTACCCGGAACTGGACACCCGGGCCGGGCGGATCGCCGCGCTCCTGCGTGCGCACGGCGTCGGCCGGGGGTCGGCGGTGGCGCTGTGCCTGCCGCGCACCCCGGACCTGGTGGCCGCTGTCCTGGGCGTGTGGAAGGCGGGTGCCGCGTACGTGCCGCTCGACCCCGGCTGGCCGGTCGACCGGCTGACGGCGATGCCGGCCGACTCGGGCGCGGCGGTGCTGGTCACGGAGCGCGGGTTGCCGTTCGGCGGCACGGTGCTGAGCCTGGCCGACGCGGACCGCTACGAGCCGTCACCCGAGCCGTGTCCCGCGTCGGGTGAGGACTTGGCGTACATCATCTACACCTCCGGCTCCACGGGCACGCCGAAGGGCGTCGAGGTGCCGCACCGGGCGGTGGTGAACCTGCTGGTGTCGTTCCAGCGGCTGCTGGCCCTCACGGACGCCGACCGGCTCGCCGCGGTGACCACGCTGTCGTTCGACATCTCCGTGCTGGAACTGCTGCTGCCGTTGACCGTGGGCGCGGAAGCGCTGGTCGTGCCTTCGGACGTGAGCGCGGACGGCGTGGCGCTGCGGGAGCTGCTGGTCGAACGCGAGGTGACCGCGCTGCAAGCGACCCCGGCGACGTGGCGGCTCCTGCACGCCGCCGGTGGCGTGCCCGCCGGCGTGGTGACCCGGATCTGCGGCGGCGAGGCGTTGCCGCGCGACCTGGCCGACGACCTGATGGCCGACGACGCGGTGCTGTGGAACGCCTACGGGCCTACCGAGACCACGGTCTGGTCGTCCGCCGGCCGGGTCGAGCCCTCCCCCGCGCCGGTGGTCCTCGGGCCGCCGATCGGCAACACCCGGCTGTACGTGCTGGGTCCGGGGCTGGAGCCGGTGCCGCCGGGTGTGGTCGGCGAGCTGCACATCGGTGGCGCGGGCGTGGCCCGGGGCTACCACGACCGGCCGGAGCTGACCGCGAGCCGGTTCTTGCCCGACCCGTTCGCGGCGGAACCCGGTGGACGGCTGTACGCGACGGGTGACCTGGTGCGGCACCGGTCGGACGGCACGCTGGAGTTCCTGAGCCGGGCCGACCACCAGGTGAAGGTGCGCGGGTTCCGGATCGAGCTCGGCGAGGTCGAGGCCGCGCTGCTGGCGTCCGGCGAGGTGCGCGAGGCGGTCGGGTTGGCCGTCGACGAACGGCTCGTCGCGTACGTCGTACCGGGGGACGTGCCGCGGGACGGGCTGTGGCCCCGGTTGCGGGCGGCGCTGGCGGCACGGCTGCCGGACTACATGCTGCCCGCCGCGGCGGTGGTGCTGGACGCGTTCCCGTTGACGCCCAACGGCAAGACCGACCGCAAGGCGCTGCCGCCGCCGGTGTGGGACGTCGAGGGTGACCGGGTGCCGCCCCGTGACGCGGTGGAAGAGGTGCTGGCGGGCCTGTGGGCCGAGGTGCTGGGTGTGCCGGAGGTCGGCGTGCACGACGACTTCTTCGCGCTGGGCGGCCACTCGCTGCTGGCGGCGAAGGTGCTGGCCAGGGTGCGGGCCGCGTTCGGGGTGGCGGTGCCGATCGGCCGCATGTTCGCCGCGCCGACGGTCGCCGGTGTCGCCGCCGCGCTCGTCGCGCTGGACGACCCGGCGCGGGTGGCGGCGGTGGCCGAACTGCGCCTGGAACTGGCCGGGAGGTCGGCCGAGGAGGTCGAGTCGATGCTCGGGGAGGCGCGATGAACACGGGGTTGCGCCGGTTCGCCGTGGTGTGGGCCGGTCAGCTGGTGTCGGTGATCGGCTCCGCGCTGACCGCGTTCGTGCTCGGCGTGTGGGTGTACCTGGGCACGGGCTCGGTGACGACGTTCGTGCTGATCCAGTTCTGCGCGGTGGTGCCGGGCATCCTGCTCGCGCCGTACGCGGGCGTGGTGGCCGACCGGTTCGACCGCAGGCGGATCATGCTGGTCGCGGACTCCGGCGCGGGTGTGGTGACGGCGCTGCTGCTGGTCGCCGTGTCGACCGACGCGTTTGCGGTGTGGCAGGTCTACGTCGCCACCGCGCTCACCGCGACGCTGAACACGTTCCACGTCATCGCCTACACGGCCTTGGTGCCCGCGTTGGTGCCCAAGGAGCACCTGGGCCGGATCAACGGGCTGATGCAGATCACGCAAGGGGTGCAGATCGCGGCTCCGCTGGTGGCCGGTGCGTTGCTGGGGCTGGTGGGCCTGCGGGGCGTGCTGCTGATCGACCTGGTGTCGATGGTGTTCGCGGTCGGCGCGTTGGTGCTGGCCAAGCTGCCCGACGACGCCGTGCGGCCCGCAGGTGCCTCGGACGACGAGCGGGAGGGCATCGGGGCGGGGTTGCGGTGGTTGCGCGGCGCGCCCGGGTTGTTCGCGCTGTGCGCGGTGTTCGGGGTGTGGAACTTCCTGTTCGCCATCGCGGGTGGGCTGGTGCAGCCGCTGATCCTGTCGTTCTCCGGTCCGGCGACGCTGGGCGTGCTGATGGCAGCGGGCGGCAGCGGGCTGTTCGTCGGCGGCCTGGTGATGGGTGTGTGGGGCGGGCCGAAGCGCCGGGTGCACGGCATCTACCTGGGCTTGGCGCTGGGCGGGGTGTTCCTGGTGCTGCACTCGCTCGCGCCGTCGCCGTGGCTGATCGGGGTGGCCGCGCCCGCGTTCCTGTTCACCCTGCCGTTGATCAACACGTGTTGCGTGACGTTGTTGCAGACCAAGGTCGACCCGGCGGTGCTGGGCCGGGTGCTGGCCGTCGTGCGGATGCTCAGCACCGCCGCGATGCCCGTCGCGTTCCTCTTGATCGGCCCGCTGACCGACGGCGTGGCCGAGCCGTTGATGGCGTCCGACGGACCGCTGGCCGGTGGTGTCGGCGCGCTGATCGGCACCGGCGAGGGCCGCGGCATCGCCCTGATCTTCCTGGTCGTCGGCGTGCTGATGCTGGTTCTGGCGGCCTTCGCCTGGTCGCGGCCGCGGCTGCGGGCCGTGGACGACCTGCCCGACGCGGTGCCCGACGAGACGCCGTCACCTGAGAGGAGCCTGGGATGACCGAGCTCTCCGACCACCGGGAACGCCTGCTCGCGAAGCTGCTCGCCGAACGAGGGCTGGCCACCGCACTCCGCCAGGCGGTGCCACGACGGCCCGAGGGCGCGGTCGTGCCGCTGTCGGGCAACCAGCGCGGCCTGTGGCTGACCGGGCGCCTCGGCCTGGACGCGGGCGCGTACGTCATGTTCGCCGCGCTGAGGGTCAACGGCTCCCTGGACGAGGACCGGCTGCGTGAGTCGGTGCGGACCGTGATGGGGCGGCACGAGGCGTTGCGCACGCGCATCGTGGACACCGATGGCGTGCCCGAGCAGCAAGTGCTGGACGACGTGCCCGAGGACGTGGCGTTCTCGTCGGTGTCGGGCGAGGACGAGCTGGACGCGTTCCTGGTGTCCGAAGTGGACACGCCGTTCGACCTGGCCGTCGCGCCGTTGCTGCGGGTGCGCGTGGTGCGGGTCGGCCCGGGTGACACGGCGATCGTGTTCAGCGCGCACCACATCGTGTGCGACGACGTGTCCCTCGGCGTGGTGGCGGGCGAGGTCGGCGACGTCTACGCGGGCGTGACGCCGGAGCCGGTCGGGGCGCAGTTCCCCGACTACGTGCACTGGCAGGCCGACCGGCTCGCCGACGGCGAGCGGCAGCGGCAGCTCGACCACTGGCACGACCGGCTGGCCGGCGCGCCGGACGTGCTCGACCTAACCCTGGACCGGCCGCGCACGCCCCACCGCACCACGGCGGGCGGCAGCCACCGGTTCACCGTGCCCGCCGCGCTGGCCGGGAAGCTGGCCGAGGTGACCCGCGCGCACGGCTGCACCACGTTCGCCGGTCTGCTGGCCGCGTTCGGGGTGCTGCTGGCCCGCCGGTCGGGCGCGGACGACCTGGTGATCGGCTCGCCGACCACGCACCGGCCGTTCCCCGAGCTGGAGCGCTCGGTCGGCATGTTCGTCACCACCACCGCGCTGCGGCTGGACCTGTCCGGCGACCCGACCGTGGCCGACCTGCTCGGCCGGGCCCGGGCCACCGCGATCGACGCACTCGACCACGCCGAGGTGAGCTTCGACGAGGTCGCCGCCCGGGTGGCACCGCGCCGCGACCTCGCGCACCACCCGTTGTTCCAGGTCATGCTGGTGCTCAACCGGGGTGGCGGCACCGGTTCCTGGGCCGGGATGGCGGCCTCCGAGCTGCCGATCGATCGCGAGACCAGCCGGTTCGACCTCACGCTGCACGTGCGCGAGACCGAGGGCGACTGGCCGGCGAACCTCGACTACAGCACCGACGTGTTCGACCCGGACACCGTGGCGCGGCTGGCCGACCACCTGCTCGCGGTGCTGGCCGCGCTGGTTACCGACCCGTCCGCCCGGCTGTCCGCGGTGGACACGACGACGAAGGCCGACCGCCTGGCCGCCGGACGGCTCAACGGCGAGCCGCAGGACCCCCTGGACCCGGCGTTGTCGCTGCGCCACCCCGGCGTGCTCACCCGGATCGCTGCGCAGGTCGCCGCGCACCCGGACACCACCGCCGTGCTCGACCTGGCGGAGGGGACCGAGGTGACGTTCGCCCAGCTCGACCGGCGGGCCAACCGGGTGGCGGGGCTGCTGGCCGAGTGGGGCGTCGGTCCGGAGGTCCCGGTCGGGCTGGCGTTGAAGGCCGGGCCGGACGCACTGGTGGCGCTGCTGGCCGTGCTCAAAGCAGGGGGCGCGTACGTGCCGCTCGACCCGGCGCACCCGCCCGCGCGGCTCGCCGGGCTGCTGGCCGACTGCGGCGCGCCCGTGGTGATCACCTCGCCCGCCGACCGGGATCGGTTCGGCGGGTTCCGAGGGGCGTTGCTGGACACCACCGACGACGCGTTCACCGGCGAAGCCGACGCGCCGCCGGTCGTGGACGTGGACGTGCCGGACGACGGGCTGGCGTACATCGTCTACACGTCCGGGTCGACCGGCGTGCCCAAGGGCGTGCAGGTGCAGCACGACACGCTGGCCAACCTGACCGGCGCGTTCATCGACCTGCACGGGTTCGGGCCCGGGCAGCGGATCCTGATGATCCCGCCGTTGAGCTTCGACGCGTCGGTGGGCGACGTGTTCCCGGCGTGGTGCGCGGGCGCGGCGGTCGTCGTGCACCCCGAACCGGCCGCGATCGGCGGCACCGACCTGCTCAGGCTGTGCGCGGAGCACGCGATCACCGCCGTCGACTCCCCCGCCGCGCTGTTCAAGCGCTGGGTCGCGGACCTGGCGGGGCTCGACGTCGACCCCGGTCCGCTGACAGTGATGATGATCGGTGGCGAGGCGGTGCCACCGAAGGCGGTCGCCGAGTGGGCGGCGTCGACCGGTCGGCGGGTCGCGCTGGTCAACCACTACGGTCCGACCGAGACCACGGTCTGCGCCACGGCCTACCGCACGGTGGACGCGAGCGAGGTCGACCCGCGTGCCGCGACGTTGCCGATCGGGCGTCCGCTGCCCGGCGTGGGGGCGTACGTGCTGGACGCCGACCAGCGCACCGCTCCCGTCGGCGTGCCCGGTCAGCTGCACATCGGCGGCCTCGCGCCCGCGCGTGGCTACCGGAACGACCCGGAGCGCACGGCGTCGGCCTACCTGCCGGACCCGACGGTCCTGGGCGGTCGGAGGTATGCCACCGGTGACCTGGTCCGGCTGCTGCCCGACGGCACCCTGGAGTTCCTGGGCCGGGTGGACGACCAGGTCAAGCTGCGCGGTCACCGGATCGAACCGGGCGAGGTGCGGTCGGCGCTGCAGGCACATCCCGAGGTCGCCGCGGCGGCGGTGGCGGTGCGGGGTGACACGCTCGTCGCCTACGTCGTAGCGCGCTCGCAAACTCCCGCTTTGGACGAACTGCGGGCGTTCTGCGCCGGACGGCTGCCCGACGCGATGCTGCCCGGCGCGGTCGTGGTGCTGGACGAGCTGCCGCTCACCCGGCACGGCAAGGTCGACGTGGCGGCGCTGCCCGACCCCGATCCGGCGGCCGGGCTGACGCCGTACGAGCCGCCGCGCACCCCGGTCGAGCGGACGTTGGCCGAGGTGTGGTCCGAGGTGCTGGACGTGCCGCTGGTCGGCCGTCGTGACAGCTTCTTCGGCCTCGGCGGGCATTCGCTGATCGCCGCTGCCGTGCTGGCCAAGGTCCGTTCGCTGCTGGGCGTGACCGTGCCGCTGCGCGCCCTGTTCGCCACCGCCGATCTGGCGGAGCTGGCCGAGGTGGTGGAGCAGGCGGCCGCGTCGGACCACACGTTCGCCAAGAAGTACAAGTCCGGCCTGCCGACCGTGCCGGAGATGAGGGCGGACGCGATACCGCCGGACGACATCGAGCCGCGACACCCCGTACGGACCGGACCGGCGCAGCGGGTGCTCCTGACCGGCGCGACCGGGTTCCTCGGCGCGCACCTGTTGGCCGAACTGCTGTCCCGCACGGACGCCGAGGTGCACTGCCTGGTCCGGGCCGAAACGCCGGACGTGGCGCTCGCCCGGGTCCGGGCGAACCTGCGCCGCGCGCACCTAAACGTCCCCGAGGAACGGTTGGCCCGGGTGGTGCCGGTCATCGGCGACATGTCGCGGCCGCTGCTCGGGTTGCCGCGGAAGGACTTCGACGCGCTGGCCGAGAGCGTGGACGCGATCTACCACAACGGCGCGGTGATGAACTTCGTGCTCACCTACCAGTGGATGATGCCGCCGCACGTGGGCAGCACGGTCGACGTCCTGCGGCTGGCCACCCGGTACTCGACCAAACCGGTGCACCTGATGTCGACGCTGGGTGTGTTCCTCGGCGTGAACTACGACAAGCAGCTGGTCACCGAGGCCGACCGGCCCGAGGACCCGACCGGCTTGGACACCGGCTACCACACCACCAAGTGGGTGGCCGACATGATGGGCGTGCTCGCGCGGGACCGGGGCGTGCCGCTGTCGATCCACCGGATCGCCGCGATCGTGGGCGACGTGCGCACCGGGACGGCGAAGACCGAGTCGTACCTGAGCAGGCAGATCGCGACCTGCGCGCACGCGGGTGCGGTGCCGACGACGCCGGACGTGATCGACATGCTGCCGGTGGACCGGTTGGCGGGCGCGATCGCGGGCATCTCGACGACGCCGTCCGCGCTGGGCCGGGACTTCCACTACTACCGGGCCGACGGGTTCAGCTACGCCGACCTGGGCGAGGTGCTCACCGCGAAGGGTTACCCGACCCGGCTGCTGGAGTACGCGGACTGGCGGTCGTTGATGCTGGAGAGCCCGGACAGCGCGTTCGGCCCGCTGGCGTTCGGCCTGACCACCACGCACCGTGCGCACCCGGTGTTCGACTGCTCCGCCACGTGGGCCGCCGCGGCGTCGGTCGGGGTGGAGTTCCCGCCCGCCGACGCCGAGATGATCGCCCGTCACGTCGACTTCCTCGCCGCCGCGGGCGTGCTGCCGGAAAGGGGCTGACCATGCCACTGCACCTGGGACCGGACGACGGCCCGCCGTCGTTCCACGACCTGCTCGCCACGGCGGGCTACCGCGCCGTCGCGACGGGGCTGCGGCTGGGTTTGTTCGACGCGCTGGCCGACGGCCCGCTCCCGATCGCGTCCTTGGCGTCCGCTTTGGGCGCCGACCCGCGCGGCACCGGGCTGCTGGCCGAGGCTCTGGTGTCGTTCGGCTACCTGACCCGGGCGCCGGATGGCTACGCCAACACCGACGAGACCACCGAGTGGTTGGCCGGCGGCGGTTACTCGGAGGTGGACAAGTTCTGGTCCGTGGTGCTGTTCGAGTCGTGGGAGGGGATGGAGGAGTCGGTGCGCACCGGCAAGCCCTCGATCGACTTCTACGCGTGGCTCGCCGAACGGCCCGACGTGCTGCGCCGGTTCCAGGGCATGCTGTCCGGGCACGCCGACGCGATCGCGCCCGAGGTGGCCTCGATCCTGCCGGTCGGCTCGACGTTGCTGGACGTGGGCGGCGGGCACGCCAAGCACGCGATCCGGCTGTGCGCCACGCACCCGGCGCTCCGGGCCACCGTCATCGACCTGCCGGACGCGCTGGCGGTGGGTGCGGCGGCCGTCACCGACGCGGGCCTGAGCCGGCGGATCACCCTGCGCGCCGGTGACTACGACACGCTCGACCTGGGCTCGGACTACGACACCGTGCTGCTGTTCAACGTCGTGCACGGGCGTACTGCGGTGGCGAACGAGGCGTTGCTGGCGCGGGTCGCGTCGGCGCTGCGGCTTGGCGGCGCCGTTGTGCTGCTGGAACACGACGAGCACCCACCGGACCGCGCGGGCGACGCCTTCGCCCGGGTCTTCAGCCTCAACCTGTTCCACGGTCAAGGTGGGCAGGTGTACGGCGTGGAGGAGATCACCGGCTGGCTCACGTCCGCGGGGTTCAGATCGCCGGTGGTCCACCCGCTGACCACGTCACCGGGTCAGTCACTGCTGGTGGCCCGCAAGGAGTGACCAGGCTCGGCGTGGATGCTTGAAGAGCTTGAAAGCTTTGAAAGATCCAAGGCGTCCTCGCCTTGCGAGCTTCTGGCAGTTCGCCGCCGCTTGATCACCGAATGTCATCGAACCGGCCTCGAACCTCCCGATTCGTCCCGTTCTGGGGGAGGATGCGCTCCTCCCCCGGCCTCCCCCGGGTTCGACGCAGAAACGCAGGTGATCGCCGTGGATTCCGCACTGACGAGCGTCGGCCTCCCGATCGCACTGGCCGTGGTGATGTTCGGGCTCGGGTTGTCGTTGACGGTCGCCGACTTCGCCCGCATCGCCCGCGAGCCTCGTGCCGTGGCGGTCGCGTTGGCCACCCAGTTGGTCCTGCTGCCGCTGGTGTGCTTCGGGTTGGTGGTGGTGTTGGGCCTGAACCCGGTGCTGGCGGTCGGCATGATGCTGCTCGCCGCGTCACCCGGAGGCACGACGGCGAACCTGTTCAGCCACCTGTTCCGCGGTGACGTCGCGCTCAACATCACGCTGACCGCGGTGAACTCGGTGCTCGCCGTGATCACGCTGCCGCTGGTGGTCAACTTCGCCCTCGACCACTTCGAGCCGTCGACGGAGGGCGCGGTCGGGTTGGAGTTCGGCAAGGTCGCCCAGGTGTTCGCGATCGTGCTGGTGCCGGTGGTGCTGGGCATGCTGGTGCGCCGCTGGTCGGCGGTGTTCGCCGACCGCGCGGACAAGCCGGTGCGGATCTTCTCGGCGGTGGTGCTGGTGGCCGTGATCGCTGGCACGATCGTCGCCGAGTCGGAGAACATCGGTGGCTACCTGGCCGACATCGGGCTGGCGACCGTGGTGTTCTGCGCGTGCAGCCTCGCCGCGGGCTACCTGGTCCCCCGGTTGGCGAAGGTCGGCGAGCGGCAGGCGGTGGCGTCGGCGTTCGAGGTCGGCGTGCACAACAGCACGCTGGCGATCACGGTCGCGGTGACCGTGCTCGGCAGCGAGCAGCTCGCCGTGCCGGCGGCCGTCTACGGCGTGGTGATGTTCCCACTCGCCGCGGCGGCCGGGTTCCTGGTGACCTGGGGCAAGGCCGAGCGCGACACCGTGCTGGGCTGAACGCCGAACCTGCCTCCACCGGACGGACGACGCCTGGGCCGAATTTTCGGGGTCGCCGATAGTCCGCTCGAATGAGAGCCCGGCACCCACCCGACAAAGCGGTGCGTGACCGCCGACTCGCATGGCACCCTTCCGTGCTCACCCAAAGGTGTCACGAAGGGAACAAAACGGACCATGCCTTTACCGCGCCGCACCCGGCTTTCACCCCGTTCCAGACGGGTCACCACCGTGGCCGCCGCAGCTGTCCTGCTCGCCGCGTCCACGGTGGCGCTCCCGCCGACGGCCACCGCCGCCGTCCCGACCGGTTTCACCGACACCCTCGCCATCAGCGGCCTCACCAGCCCCACCGCCGTCTCGTTCGCACCCGACGGCCGCGTGTTCATCGCCGAGAAGAGCGGCCTGGTCAAGGTCTTCGACTCGCTCGCCGACACCACCGCCACCGTGTTCGCCGACCTCCGCCCGCAGACCCAGGACTTCTGGGACCGCGGCCTGCTCGGCCTGGCCGTCGACCCGCAGTTCCCGACCCGCCCGTACGTCTACGTCGCCTACACCTACGACGCCGTCCCCGGCGGCACGCACCCGCGCTGGGGCGACCAGTGCCCGACCCCGCCCGGTGCCACCGACCAGGGCTGCGTGGTCACCGGCCGGGTGTCCAAGCTGACCATGGGCGCCGGCGGCACGATGACCGCCGAGCAGCCCCTGGTCACCGACTGGTGCCAGCAGTACCCCAGCCACTCCATCGGCACGGTCGTCTTCGGCCCCGACGGCGGCCTCTACGTCGGCGGCGGTGACGGCGCGAGCTTCAACTTCACCGACTACGGCCAGGTCGGCAACCCGTGCGCCGACCCGCCGTCGCCCGCGGGCACCAACCTCACCGCACCCACCGCCCGCGGCGGCGCCCTGCGCGCGCAGTCGATCCGCCGCCCGTCCGGTGAGCCGGTGAGCCTCGACGGCACGATCGTCCGCATCGACCCCGACACGGGCGCGGGCCTGCCCGGCAACCCGTTCGCCGGCCACGCCGACGCCAACGCCAAGCGCGTCATCGCCCACGGCATGCGCAACCAGTTCCGCTTCGCCTTCCGCCCCGGCACCGAGGAGCTGTGGGCGGGCGACGTCGGCTGGAACACGTGGGAGGAGATCAACCGGATCGCCGACGTGAACGACGCGACGGCGGAGAACTTCGGCTGGCCCTGCTACGAGGGCTCGGCCCGCCAAGGCGGCTACGACGGCGCCAACCTGACCCTGTGCGAGTCGCTCTACACGGGCGCAGGCCAGACCACCCCCTACTACGCCTACAACCACTCGGCGAAGGTCGTGGCGACCGACCCGTGCCCGACGGGCGGCTCCTCGGTGTCGGGCATCGCGTTCGAGTCGGGCAGCAACTACCCGCCCGCCTACGACGGCGCGCTGTTCTTCGCCGACAGCTCGCGCGGCTGCATCTGGGCCATGCAGACCACCGCTGGCCAGCCCGACCCGGCCAAGCTGGTGCCGTTCGTGACCGGGGTGAACGTCCCGGTGCAGATCACCACAGGCCCCGGCGGCGACCTGTTCTACCTCGCGCTGGGCGCGGGCCAGCTGCGCCGCGTCAGCTACCCGACCGGCAACCGGGCGCCCACCGCGGTCGCCACCGCAACCCCGCAGTCCGGGCCCGCGCCGCTGGCCGTGCAGTTCAGCGGCACCGGTTCGACCGACCCGGACCCTGGTGACACGCTGAGCTACGCGTGGGACCTCGACGGGGACGGCCAGTACGACGACTCCACCTCCGCCACCCCGACCCGCACGTACACCACGCAGGGCGCGGTGACGGTCCGGCTCAGGGTGACCGACCAGGCGGGCGCGTCCGGCACGACCGCGGTCACCGTCACGGTCGGCACACCGGTCTCGGACGACCCCGTGCCGGTGATCGACACGCCGACCGCGCCGCTGAACTGGTCGGTGGGCCAGAACGTGCCGTTCTCCGGGCACGCGACCGACCCTCAGGACGGCACGCTGCCCGCGTCCGCGTTGAGCTGGAAGCTGAGCATCCAGCACTGCGCCACCAGCGGTTCGTGCCACGAGCACGTGGTGCAGAACTGGTCGGGGGTGGCGTCGGGCTCGTTCATCGCACCGGACCACGAGTACCCGTCGTACCTGGACCTGACGTTGACCGCCACGGACTCCTCGGGCCGCACCAAGAGCACCACGACGAAGCTCGACCCGCGGACGGTGGCGCTGACGTTCACGTCGAGTCCCAGCGGGTTGCGGCTGAGCGTCGGCGGCACGGCGCAGACCACGCCGTTCACCCGCACGGTGATCGTCGGGTCGAACAACTCGATCAGCGCACCGAGCCCGCAGAGCGGTCCGCTCGGCCTGCGCTACCGGTACAGCAGCTGGTCCGACGGCGGCGCGCAGACGCACAACATCGTCGCACCGGCGAGCGCCACCACGTACCGGGCGAACTACTCGCTGTGCCTGATCTGCTGACGTGACGGGACCGGCCGCGGACGTGCCGCGGCCGGTCCGCCCCTCAGGCCACGGTCGCCGGGAACCGGTCCCACACGCGGTGGGTGCCGAGCAGGGTCTGGACCTCCGCGAACACGTCCGCCGCGGTCTGACCGGCGACGACTCCGGGTTCACCGGGCGCGACACCGGCCTCGACCAGGGCGGCCTCGGCGTTGCCCCAGACGCCGATCGCCTTGGCGTGCCGGTAGCACTCCTGGACCATCAGCACCACGCGCGGGTCGACGGTGACGGCGGGCGCACCGGCCTTCGCGTCACGGGCGGGCAGCGCGTCGGGTGCGGGCGGCGGTGCGGCGGCCAGCAGCAACGCGTCGAACTCGACCGAGCGGGCGGTGAGGAACGTCCGCTGCGGCACCAGGCCGTCCTCCAGCTCACCGCCGCGCGCGGCGATGACCAGCGGGACCATGCCGCCCGCGGTGATCGTCTGGCGCAGCGCGTGCAGCCCGTCGAGGCTCGCCGGGTCGTCCGCGTCCATGACGATGCCGATCAGCCGACCGTCCGCCGGCCACACCTGGCCCAGCTGCGACAACGCCGGGCTGGGCGTGACCTCGGCGGCGGGCTCGGTGGCCTCGGGGGCGGGTAGCCCGAGACCGGCCGCCACCAGCGCGCACAGCTCGACGTCCACGTTGGCCAGCACGCGCAGCTCGCGTTCCCGGATCGCCTGCTCGTAGCACTTGCCCAGCTCGAACGTGAACGCCCGGACCAGGTGCTCCTTCTCCACCGGGCTCAGGCTCCGGTAGAACAGCCGGGGCTGGGTGAAGTGGTCCTCGAACGACGCGGGTGCGCGACGCTCCTTGACGCCCTCGGCCACCGTCTGCGGGACTTCCACGTAGGCGCCGGTCTCCACGCCGGCCATGAACGGGCAGCCGCCGTCGAGAGTGTTCGGCTTGTACGGCGCCACACCGCTGTGCACGGCGTGCTGGTGGAAGCCGTCCCGCAGCATGTCGTTGACCGGCGCGTGCGGCCGGTTGATCGGGATCTGGTTGAAGTTGGGCCCGCCGAGCCTGCTCAGCTGCGTGTCGATGTAGGAGAACAGGCGCGCGTGCAGCAGCGGGTCGTCGGTCACGTCGATGCCCGGCGGCAGGTGGCCGACGTGGAACGCCACCTGTTCGGTCTCGGCGAAGAAGTTGGTGGTGTTGCGGTTGAGCGTGAGCATGCCCACCGGCTGCACCGGCGCCAGCTCCTCCGGCACGATCTTGGTCGGGTCGAGCAGGTCGATGCCCTCGAAGGTCTGCTCCGGGGTGTCCGGGAAGACCTGGATGCCCAGCTCCCACTGCGGGTACGCGCCGGACTCGATCGCGTCGAACAGGTCGCGCCGGTGGAAGTCGGGGTCGACGCCCGCGATCAGCTGCGCCTCCTCCCACAGCAGGGAGTGCACACCCAGCTTCGGCTTCCAGTGGAACTTCGCCAGCGACGTGGCGCCTTCGGCGTTGACCAGCCGGAACGTGTGGACGCCGAAGCCCTCCATCATCCGGAACGATCGCGGCACGGCACGGTCGGACATGTGCCACATGACGTGGTGAGTGGCCTCGGTGTGGCTGGAGACGAAGTCCCAGAACGTGTCGTGCGCGCTCTGCGCCTGCGGGATCTCCCGGTCCGGGTGCGGTTTGGCGGCGTGGATGATGTCCGGGAACTTGATGCCGTCCTGGATGAAGAACACCGGGATGTTGTTGCCCACCAGGTCGAAGTTTCCCTCGGACGTGTAGAACTTCGTGGCGAAACCGCGGGTGTCGCGCACGGTGTCGGCCGAGCCGCGCGAACCCACGACCGTGGAGAACCGGGTGAACACCGGCGTGGTCACGCCTTCGGCGAGGAACGCGGCCTTGCACACGTTCGTGGCACTGCCGTAGCCGACGAAGACACCGTGCACGGCGGCACCTCGCGCGTGAACCACCCGTTCGGGGATGCGTTCGTGGTCGAAGTGGGTGATTTTCTCGCGCAGGTGGTGGTCCTGCAGCAGTGTCGGTCCGCGCGCGCCGGCTTTGAGGGAGTGGTCGGTGTTGTAGAGCCGCGCGCCGGTGGACGTGGTCAGGTACTCGCCCCGCTGTTCCCGTGTGTCGGCCGCGGCGCCGGTTTCCGCGCCGGTCGCGGTCCGCGTCTGGGGTGATGCCTGGTCGGGCTTGCGCGGTAGTGGCCCCTGCGGCTCGTTCGGCGGGTCCACCGGGGGCGGCGCGCTGCCCGGCGAGCCGGGGGCCGGCGGCGTGACCAGGTCGGCGACCTTCTCCGCGGCCTTGTCCAGAGCTTCCTTCACGGCCTTGGCGGGCTTGAACGCGTCCACGTGCTCCTCCTCATCGGCAGTCCCACGCCGACTACCCGTGGTGGAGCGACCTACACGCTGTGGCACCCGGTCGTTCACAGCGCGGTGCTGTTGCGCACCCACTCGCCAACTCGGACCCTGGTCTGACCTGAGATTCCGGACCGTGGGCCGATTCGCGACCGGTCCCCCGCCGGCATCGTCACTGCCATGACCCACACCTTCCCCGGCCGCCGGATCCTCGCGGCCACCTTGATCTTCGGCCCGGTCCTGCTGGTGGGTGCACTGCCGCGGTGGCAGTCCTTCGTCCCGCACCGGTCGGCGGCGGACCCACAACCCCCGTCCACACCTTCCCAGCGCCCGCACCGCCGGCTCCGGCTCTCTGGCGATTCTGAAAGCGACCCTCCACCCACAGACGCCCCTACCGCGGCACGCACGCTCTCCGCCGCTCATCACCTTCGCTCGCGCGGAGGTTCCGTCAAGCGGGTGGTGTCGAGGCTCGCGGCGGGTGGGGCTCGGTCAGGTCGCGGGCAGTGCGAAGCGGCGCAGGCCTCGGGGAGTGTGGACCACCAGGGCTTCGGCCAAGGTCGGGCACGGGGTGATTTCCTGGTCCAGGCCGCTGATCTCGAAGGGGCGCAGGACGTGGCGGTGGCTGGCGACGACGCGCAGTGGCACGCCGGCGGCCTTCGCCGCCAAGTGGCCGCGGTGGAGTTCGTTCAGACCGGCGGCGGCGAAGAAGTCGACGTCGGTCAGGTCCACGACGACCGGGGCCGGTGGGGTGGCCAGGGCCAAGCCGACCGCGATCTCGTGTTTCAGCTCGCGGACGGTCATCGCGTCGACCTCGCCGGCCACGCGCACCACAACGGCATAGCCGTGCACTTGGCGGTCCACCCTGAACGGGTGCCCGAAAGGTTCTGTTCTCACTGCCCGCAGCCTCCTCGGAGTCGAAGAAGGCAGTGGCTGCTGGCTCAACCCGCTGCGTCCACCGACCGTACCCCTACCTGCCGAAATGCGCAGCCCAAAGCCGTGAGGGTCAGTGCTTGGAGGCGGTCACGCCGGCGAACAGGGCCATCGGCCACCACTTCAGGCGCACTGGAGCGCGGCGGACTCGGGCGAAGTCCGAGAACGCTTCGCGTTCGAAGCGTGCGAAGCGGAAGTCGTACACCAGCAGGAGGCCGCCGGGACGCAGCACCCGCCGCAGCTCGGTCACCGCCCGACGGTGGTCCGGCCACTCGTGCATGCTCAACGTCGAGACGATCAAGTCCACGCTGTCGTCCGGCCGCGGCAACGAGGTCACGTCTGCGACCTGGAACGTGATGCGTGACGACCAGGCGCCGGCGGCGGCGTTGGCGACGGCCACCATGTCGGCGGACAGGTCGACACCGCCCAGCACCAGGTCCGCACGGCGGGCGGCGAGTTGGTGCAGCAGCCGTCCCGGACCGGTGCCGACGTCGAGCACGACCGCACCGGGAGCGGCCAGCGCGGCGACGTCGGCGGCGACCCGTCGGTACAGGCCGCCGAGGAGGCGGGCGGCTCGGCGGTCGTAGGAGGCGCTGCGCTTCCGGTCGAAGTAGGTGGACGAGTGGTCGGACACGGGGGGCTCCCTAAGGTTGATGTTGTTCGGGGCTGACACCCCGGATGCCCGGAGCGACGGGGTGTGGCTGATGGGGTGTCTGCCGTGAGGTGGCTTCTGAGGAGTGGCCGCCCCGTCGTTCTGGACGCCCTGGCCGCTGATTGAGACCTGATGCGGACCGTCGCTGTTCAGGGACCTGCCGGCGGGGTTGTCCACGGGGTTTTTGCGGTGACGGGAGAATGTGCGTGACAGTTCGACAGGTTGTCTTCGTCGGGATCGACGCGGGCAAGGCCGCGCACCACGCCTGCGCGATGGACGCGGATGGCGAGGTGGTGTTCTCGCAGAGGGTGGCCAACGACCAGGGCGCCATCCAGCAGCTTGTCGTGCGCGCCACCGAGGCGGCGACGGAGGTGCGTTGGGCGGTCATCTGACCAGCAACGCCGTCGCCCTGCTGCTGGCCGTGCTGATCACGGCCAGGCAGAGGGTCGTCTACGTGCCCGGCCGGGTGGTCAACAGTATGAGCGGGGCGTTCGGCGGCGAGGGCAAGACCGACGCCGAGGACGCCAGGGTGATCGCCCAGACCGCCCGGATGCGCTCGGACCTCGCCGAGATCGCCACGCCTGACGAACTGGTCGTGGAGCTGGTCCGGCTGATCGCGCGCCGGGAGGACCTGATGGCCGACCGGGTCCGTGGTGCCAACCGGCTGCGCGACCTGCTCACCGGCATCTTCCCCGCTTTGGAGGGCGCTTTTGACCACACGACCCGCTCCGCGCTCATCCTCGTGGCCGGGTCCTGCACGCCTGACGAGGTCCGCGCCGCCGGTGCGCCCGGCCTGACCGCGCACCTGCTTGGCCACAAGGCATGGCGCAAGAGCGTGCCCGGCATGGTCGTCGCCGCGCAGCGCGCGGCCGAAGGCCAGACCGTGCGGCTGCCCGGTGAGGCCGGCACGGCGGTGCTGGTCAAACGCCTGGCGCGCGAGCCACTCGACCTGGACCGGGAGGTCAAGGACATCGACAAGCTCATCGCCGAGCGCTTCCGGACCCATCCCCAGGCGCGGATCATCGAGTCTGTGCCCGGGCTCGGGCCGATCCTCGGAGCGGAGTTTCTTGTCGCCACAGGCGGCGACCTGGGTTCGTTCGCCTCTGCCGGCCGACTGGCCGCCTACGCCGGACTGGTGCCCGTGCCCGAGGACTCGGGACGCGTCAGCGGGAACCTCAAGCGCCCCAAGCGCTTCAACCGCAGGCTGCGCCGCGTGTTCTACATGGGCGCCCTGTCCAGCATCCGCGCCAACGGCCCTTCCCGTGCCTTCCACGACAGAAAACGCGGTGAACGGCTGATCCACACCCAAGCCCTGCTCGCCCTGGCCCGACGTCTGGTCGATGGGCTCTGGGCACTGCTGCGCGACAACCGGCTGTTCACTCCCGCCGCGCCGACACCCACGCCCTCGGCGGCTTGACACGGTCATCGAGGCTCCTCGGCTGCGCGATCGTCGGGGTTGACAACACCACCGACTGTGCAACTTCATGTCGACATGAAGTCAAGCGAGGAGATGTCGATCGGCACGGTGGCCGAGCGGTTCGGGCTGGCCACGCACGTCCTGCGGCACTGGGAGGACATGGGACTGCTCGCACCGCGCCGCCACGCGAACGGGCGGCGGCAGTACGGGCGGGCGGACGAGGCACGGATCGCGATGATCCTGCTCGCCAAGGACGCCGGGCTCGGCCTGGACCAGGTGCGGCTGCTGTTCGCCGCGACCGCCGACCGCCCGACCCGACGCGCGCTCTACCGCGAGCACCACGACCGGCTGGCCGAGCGGATCGCCTCGCTGCGGGCGTCGCTGTCGGTGCTGGAGCACGCGATGGGCTGCGAAGCCGAGGACATCACCGCGTGCCCGGACTTCCAGGCCAAGGTCGCCGCCCGCATCCCCGACTGATCCGGGCGACAATGGACCGATGGCGCACATCGGAAGCGTGGTCCTGAAGGTCGACGACCTCCGCCGGGCGGCGGAGTTCTGGAGCGGAGCCCTCGGCTACCACCTGGTCAACGGACCGATCGGCGACGAGAGCCCCGTCCTGGCCCCGAAGGACGGCGCCGGGCCGCCCATCACCCTGGACGAGACCGACCGGACGCACCTCGACCTGCACGTCAGCGGTGAAGCCGAGTTGCGGGCCGAGGTCGAGCGGCTGATCGGGCTCGGTGCGGAGCGCGTCCCGTGGACCTACCCGCCGGGGGCCGATTTCGTCGTCCTGGCCGACCCGGAGGGCAATCTGTTCTGCGTGGTCGATGTCGGGAAGGGCTGAAGCACTCTCACCCGGAGGTCGTCAGGTCCTCGAAGTAGGTCTTTTGGGACGGGTAGTAGTCGTCGAAAGCGGGCAGCGGCGCGCCGGTGCGGGAGGCGACCAGCATGTCGAGGTAGTACTCCCAGCCCGGGCCGACCTCGCCGATGCCCTCCTCGGTCGAGAGGTGGTGCACCAGCCGCAGTTCCGTCACACCGTCCACTTCGGACAGCAGCAGCTCCATCCGCCACGTGCCGGCCTCGTCCACCATGGAAAACGCCAGCCGCCGGGGCGGGTCGCAGGCGTCGATGCGGACTTCCATCCACGGTTCCTGCTCTTCGAACACCATCTGCACCTTCACCGTGCGGCCCGGCGCGGCCTCGCCCTCCCAGGGGCCGAACCAGCGGGCGGTGCGCTCCGGCTCGGTCAGGCTCGCCCAGACGTCGTCGGCGAGCGCGCGGAAGGTGCGGGTGAGCACCAGGTCGCTGCCCTGGTCGGTGCGGAACAGGCGACCGGTGGGGGTCGGGCTCATGCGGTGTGCTCCTTGACTTCGGCGGCAGGGGGATCGACGGCGCGGCGGTCGGCAACCCGGCGGTCGTCGGCAGGTGGATCGGTCGCGCGCCGACCGGTGGCTCGGTGGTCGGCCGCACGCTGGTCGGCCGCGCGGTGGTCGGCCGCGCGCTGGTCGGCCGCGCGGCGGTCCCGGCGGGTGCGGTAGACCTCGGTTTCCAGGGCGTCGAGGCGGTGCGTCCACGCGGAGGGCTCGGTGGGTGCGTCGAACGACGCCAGCCATCGGGCCAGCGGCGCGAACCGGGAGGCGTCGAGGACGTAGAACCGCTGCCTGCCCACCAGTTCGTCGCGCACGAGCCCGCTCTCGCGCAGCACGCGCAGGTGCCGGCTCACCGCGGGACGACTGATCTCGAACCGCTCGGCGATCTGCCCGGCCGACAACCGCGCGTCCGCGCGCAGCATCTCCAGGATCTCCCGCCGCACGGGGTCGGCGATCGCGCCCGCCACCTCGTCCACACCGGGAAGCGTAACCGCTGGGTTACGCGTTAGGCAATGCCTTCCAGGAACGAGATCAACGCCCGCCGGTACGGCTCGACCGTGGTCAGGTCGGCGTACTCGTCCGGCCCGTGCTGCCCGTCACCGCCCACGCCGAAGATCACCGCGTCGATCCCGCGCTGGAAGTAGAACCGCGAGTCGGCCGCGCCGTGCTTGCGCAGCAGCTCACCCGAGTACCCCTGGGCACGGGCGGCGCGCTGCAGCGCCAACAGGTAGGGACCGTCGGCAGCGGCCCGGTGTGGCGGTTCGAAGTGATCGACCTCGGCCGTGACGCCGGGTGGGCACAACGCGGTGAAGTGGGCGGCGACCTCCTCCGGCGTGCGGCCGGTGAAGTCGGTGTCCTCGGGCGGGAAGCGGACGTCCAGCCACGCGGTCGCGTCGGCGGGCACCTGGTTGAGCGCCTGGTTCCCGGACGAGATCCGGGCGACGTTCACCGTGGTCCGCCACTCCTCCACCGCCGCCACCGGGTAGGCGGTGAGCACCCGGTCGACCGCCCGCACCACCTTCAGCACCGCGTTGTCGCCGAGCCACTGGTACGCGCTGTGCGCCGCACGCCCCACCGCCTGCAGCCGAACGGTGATCAACCCCTTCGACTCCGCCACCACCCGAAGCGCGCTGTGCTCCCCGATCACCACGAACGACGCCGTCACGCCCTGCTCCAGCTGGTGCAGCGTGCCGTCCCGCCCGCCGACCTCCTCGTCGGTCACCAACTGCAACCCGAGCGGGTAAGGCAGCCGCAGGGCCAGGTCCCGGAACACCGAGGCCAGCACCAACGCGGACAGCTTCATGTCCTGCGCGCCGCGGGCGATGAGCCGGTCACCGTCCCGCCGCGGCCGGAACTGGTCGTCCGTGCCGGGCACCACGTCCAGGTGAGCGTTGAAGATCACCCGGAAGTGGGGACGGTGTTCACCCACGTAGACGAGCGCGCTCGGCTTGCCGCCCGACTCGAACCGCTCCACGGTGAACCCCGGCCCGACCACGTCGAGCACGAAGTCCAACGCCCGGCGCAGGTCGTCCGGCCGGTCGGCGGTCGAGCGGAGCCCGAGCAGCCGTTCGGTCAGCGGTACCAGGTCCATCCCGCCATCGTGCCCGCACCGCACCCCTCACGGCACGTCCGGGATCGCCTGCTCGGCACCGTCCACAGCGGACGGACAACGTGGTCGGGCGCGCAGTTCCACGAGCGCCACCACCAGGGCCAGCGACACGGCCACCGTCGCGCCGCCGACCGCGACCGCGACCGCCACCGGGAAGTCCCGCCCGGACGAGCTCAGCACCAGGTAGAACACACCGGTCAACGCCGCCGTGCCGATCGCCGCGCCGATGCGCTGCCCCGTCTGCAACGCCCCACCGGCCGCACCCGCCATCGCCACCGGAACGTGCCGCAGCGTCAGCGTGGTGTTCGGCGAGATCACCCACCCGCCGCCGATGCCCGCCACCAGCAACGCGGGAGCGACCACCCACCCGGCCACGTGCGGCGGCGCGAACCGCAGCACCACGGCCGTCACCGCCAGCCCGGCCACCACCAGGGTCAACCCGGTGACGGTCAGCTTGCGGCCCCACTTCTCCACCAGCCGCCCGCCGACCACCGCGGACGCCGCCGACCCGACCGCGAACGGCGTCACGGCCAGCCCCGACTGCAACGGCGTGTAACCGAGCCCGGTCTGGAAGTACAGCGCGAACACCAGCCAGATGCCGGCGAACCCGACGAAGTACACCATCCCGAGCAACGCCCCCGTGCCGTAACCGGGCGTGCCCGTGAACAGGGCGATGTTCAGCATCGGGCTCCCGCCGCGCGCGGCGACCTGCCGCTCCCACCGCACGAACAGCACGAGCAGCGCCGCACCGAGCCCGAACAGCCACCACAGCGCCAGGCCGCCCGCCTCGGCCAGCACCAGCGGCAGCATCACGGCCAGCACACCGGTGCCGAGCAGGGCCGCGCCGACCAGGTCGAGCTGTCCACGCGGGCCGCCGCGGGCGCGGGGCAGCAGGCGGGCCGCCAGCACCAGCGCGACCAGGCCGATCGGCACGTTGACGTAGAAGATCCACCGCCAGCCCTCGGCCTCGCCCGCCACGGCCAGGATCAGGCCGCCGACCACCGGCCCGACGGCCGTCGAGATGCCGACCGTGGAGCCGAAGAACCCGAACGCCCGGCCGCGTTCGGCGCCGCGGAACAGCTGTTGGATCAGCGCCGAGTTCTGCGGCGCCAGCGCGCCCGCCGAGATGCCCTGGGCGAGCCGGGCGACGATCAGCACCTCCGTGCTCGGCGCGAGCCCGGCCAACGCGCTGAACAGCACGAACGCCCCCAACGCGGCCAGGAACATCCGCCGTCGCCCGATCGCGTCACCCAGGCGTCCGGCGGGCACCAGGGCCAGCCCGAACGCCAGCGCGTAGCCGGAGACGACCCACTGGACGCCTGCCGGCGTCGTGCCGAGGCCGTGCTGGATGGACGGCACGGCGACCGACACGATGCTCACGTCGAGCAGGCTCATGAACCCGGCGACGAGGGTGACCGTGAGCGCCTTCCACCGTCGCGGGTCGGGCTCGTCCGCGCTGGTCATCACCTATTCCTACCTCTCGCCGCGATCACCCGCACGCTGCGACGTGTGGCCGGGGTGGGAGTGGATACCCCAGGGCCATGGACGTGGAGCCGAACCGACTGTCGGATGAGGACCTGCGCCGGTTCGTGCTGGACCGGCTGGCAGAGGACGAGGAGCGGCTGGCCCGCGAGGAGCTGCCGCTGCTGGACGAGGCCGAGCGCCGGGGACGGCTGGCGATCCTGCGGTCCGACGACGACCGGGAGCTGCTGCTCGTGCCCGGCGAGGCGCACACCCAGCAGAAACACGCACCCGTGCCGTTCGCCGAGAAGGCGCGGTGGCTGCGCGCGGAGGTCGAGGGCGGGTCCGACCGGTCGGCGCTCCTGCTGCTCGCCGCCGCCTACGAGACGCACCACGGCTGGCAGGAGGAGTGGCGGACGTGACCGGTCCCGGTCACCCGGACGACGACCTGCCACCTCCGGCGCCGCCGCGCAGCGCGTTGACCCTGCGGCTGTGGCTGGCCGGGTTCGGCGTCGTGTTCAACGGCGTGGCCGCGGTGCTGTGCGTGCGCGCGGGGCTGACGTGGCTGGCGGTGCTGCTGGGCGTGATCGTGGTCGGCCTGATCGTCGACTTCGCCTGGGTCGTGCACCGCAAGCGGCGCGGCGACCCCGGCTGACCCGCGGTTCAGCGGGTCAGGGCGGGCTGTGACGCGCGCGGCGCGGGCACGTCGTGGTGGCGGCTGATGTTGTGCTCCAGCAGGGCCTGCGACTCGGCGACGTGGATCGAGTCGTCCGGCAGCACTCCGTCGTCTTCTTTGAGCCGCACCATCGCGTCCTCGATGGCGGCGTGCGCGGCGAACAGGCACGGCGTGCTGTAGATCGCCACATCGACGCCCAGCCCGGTCAGCTCGCGCAGCGACAGCTTCGGCGACTTGCCGCCCGCGATCTGGTTGAACAGCAGCGCCTTGCCGCCCACCGCCTGCCGCACCCGGCGGATCACATCGACCGACGGCATGCCCTCGACCAGGATGACGTCGGCGTCGGTCTCGGCGAACGCGGCGGCCCGGCGCAGCATCTCCTCCTCGTCGGTGGCGTCGGTCCGCGCCACCACGACCAGGTCGGTCCTGGTCGCCAGCACGAGGTCCAGCTTCTCCAGGTACTGCTCCAGCGGCAGCACCCGCTTGCCCTCGGTGTGGCCGCACCGGCGCGGCCGCTGCTGGTCCTCCAGCATCACGCCGGACGCGCCGACCTGCTCCAGCGCGCGGACCACCTGGCAGGCCACCTCGGGGTCGGTGTACCCGTCGTCGATGTCGACCAGCAGGTGGTGCCGGGGCAGCGCCAGGCGCATCCGCTGGACGAACCCGACCACGTCCGGCCAGGCGATGAAGCCGACGTCGGGCAGGCCGTAGTGCGAGGCGGAGAAGCCGAACCCGGAGACGAACAGCCCGTCGTAGTGCCGGGCCGCGATCGACGCCGACAGCATGTCGAACACGCCGATCAGCGGTGTGGTGCCGGGAGCCGCGACGGCCTCGCGCAGAGCCTTGCCGTAAGCCATGCGACGAACCGTAGGCGGCACCGCCGAACGGGGTCGAGATATCGGAAGGATGAGATCCACTCACCCCATCGGCACCTCGGGCAGCAGCGCCTCCGCCGCCGCGATCGCCGCCTCCTGGTGCCGTTGCAGCTCCTGTTGCCCCAGGTGGTCGAAGTTCGCCTCGAACGGGTCCGGGAACGGGTCGGTCACCCCGGCCGGCACCTCGATCACGGCGTGCGCGCAGAACGGCACGTACACCGGGTCGTAGCCGCCTTCGTGCGCGAACGCGATCCGCCCGCCGCACAGCTCCCCCGCCGAGTCGACCAGCAGCCGGGCGATCTCCCGGTACCCGGACGCGGTGACCATCATCCGGGCCAGCGGGTCGACCGCGTTGGCGTCGAACCCGGCCGCGACCAGGACCAGGTCCGGCCGGAACCGGCGCAGCGCGGGCAGCACGACCCGGCGCACCGCCTCCAGGTAGCCGCCGTTGCCGGTGCCCGGCGGCAACGGCAGGTTGAGCACGGCCGGGCCGCGTTCGGTGACGTGCCCGGAGTCGGGTGGGAACACCCGGTCCTGGTGCACGGACACGGTCAGCGTGGCGGGATCGTCGGCGAACGCGGCCTGCGTGCCGTTGCCGTGGTGCACGTCGGTGTCGACCACGGCGATGCGCTCGACACCGTGGGTGAGCCGCACGGCCGCCGCCGCGATGGCGATGTTGCCCAGCAGGCAGAACCCCATGCCGGTGTCGCGCAGCGCGTGGTGGCCCGGCGGCCGGACCAGCGCGTAGGCGTTGTCCACACGCCCCTCCACGACCGCCGTGACGGCCTCCACGACCCCGCCCGCGGCCAGCCGCGCGATGTCCAGCCCACCCGGGCCGAACGGGCTGCCGCCGTCGCCCGCGTCACCACCGCTGCCGTTCAACGACGTCAGCCGATCGAGGTACTCCTGACTGTGCACGAGCAGGATCTCGTCGTCGGTGGCGGGCCGTGGCGCGATCCGGACGAGCCGGTCGACCAGGCCGGTGGCCACCACGAGCTCGTGCACTCGGCGCTTGGCCTCGGCGTTCTCGAAGTGCCGGTGCGGCTGCAGGCCGCGGCGCGGGTCGGCGGGCAGCAGGCCGGCGTGCGTGCCGGTGTCGTGCCAGCCGTACAGCTCGTGGTACGCGTAACCCGTCGACATGGTCGCGAGTCTCATCGCGCGACGCACCGCTGGTCTTGTCCCCCGACGCCCGCCGGTTGGCTTCCCGCGCACGTTCGCTGCCGGTCAACGCCGGTGCGCCGGCGACCAAGCGGTGCTGCCGGCCGCGGCCGGATACTGCGGTCATGACCGACACCCGGCACCCGCTCGACCCGCTCACCGCCGACGAGTTCGGCCGGGTCCGCGCCGCGCTCGTGGCGGCGGGCCTGGTCGGCGACACGACCCGGTTCCCGTGCGTGCTGCCGGTGGAGCCGGCCAAGGACGCCGTCCGCGCGCACCGGCCCGGAGTCGCGGTACGCGGCACCGGGCCCGCCGGGCCTGGTCGCGCCGGTGCACCAGCACCTGTTCTGCGCCCGGCTCGACGTCGAGGTGGCGGGCGTGGCGAACACGGTCGAGGAGGTCGACTTCGTAGGCCTGCCGACCGGGCGGACAACCCGCGCGGCAACGCGTTCACCACCCGTGGCACCGTGCTGGAGCGGGAGTCGGTCGCCGCGCGCACCGCCGACACCGCGCGCGGCCGCACGTGGGTGGTGCGCAGCGCGGAGAGCCGCAACCGGCTCGGCAAGCCGCGCGCCTACCAGCTCGTGCCGTCGCCGGGGCCGACGCTGCTGGCGCAGGAGGGGTCGAGCGTGGCGGGCCGGGCCGCGTTCGCCACCCGGCACCTGTGGGTGACCCGGTTCGCCGAGGACGAGCGGTTCCCCGCGGGCGACCACCCCAACCAGCACCCCGGTGGTGCCGGGCTGCCCGCGTGGACGGCCCGGGACCGCGACTTGGTGGACACCGACGTGGTGCTGTGGCACGTGTTCGGGCCGACGCACCTGCCCCGGCCGGAGGACTGGCCCGTGATGCCGGTCGACCGCAGCGGTTTCCGGTTGCGGCCGCTGGGTTTCTGCGACCGCAACCCGGCGCTGGACCTGCCCGACCTCGCCGCCTGCGCGCACTGCCCGCCGGGGGCCTGCGAATGCGAGCACTGATCATCTGATAGATCGCTCCCGAGCGCCCGAGGTCGACCGACCTCGGGCGCTCAGTGCTGCCCATTAGCAGGTCAGCGCCTGTTCCGCCGGTCTTCGTCGGGCAATTCGGTATTTCTACGGACCGGCCGACCACCCCTCTCGGACCACGCTGTGCCGACCACCCCACCAGTGCTGACAGGACGGTGGATCCGTGAGTGTCTTGTCCATTGAGGACGTATCGGTCGACCGGGCCGGGCTGCCCGTCGTGCGCGGCGTGTCGCTGCGGGTCGACCAAGGCGCGGTGACCGTGTTGCTGGGCGCGAACGGCGCGGGCAAGACGACGCTGCTGGAAGGCGTTTCCGGCGCGATCTCGCTGTCGTCGGGCGAGATCAGGCTCGGCGACGAGCGGATCGACCGGTTGCGGGCCTGGCGGCGGGCGCGGGCCGGGCTCGCGCACGTCGAGCAGGACCGCGCGGTGTTCCGCGAGCTGTCGACGCTGGACAACCTGCGCGCCGCGGGCCGGTCCGGTCGACGTCCCGACCGGGTGCTGGAGCTGTTCCCGGAACTGCGCAAGCAGCTGGACGCGCCCGCGGGCCTGCTGTCGGGCGGCGAGCAGCAGATGCTGGTGGTCGGCCGGGCGCGGCTGGGCGAGCCGAGGTTCCTGCTGGTCGACGAGATGTCGCTGGGCCTGGCCCCGATCGTGGTCGAACGGCTGGCGACGGCCGTGCGGGCGCTGGCCGACGACGGCGTGGGCGTGCTGCTGGTCGAGCAGTTCGCCGCGCTCGCGCTCGGCATCGCCGACCGCGCCTACGTGATGGCACGGGGCGAGGTCGTGTTCTCCGGTGACGTGGCCGAACTGCGTGCCGACGAAGACCTGCTCCGGGCGCTGTACCTGGGCGAGACACCTCCCGAGAGCGGAGCCTGACGTGGGAACTGCCGTCCGCAACCCCCTGGTGCTCGGGCTGGCCGCCGCCGCGGCGGTCGCCTTCGGCGTGGCCGGGTTCGCCTCCAGCTACGTGACGTTCCTGCTCACCGGCGCGGCCGTGACCACGGTGTTCATGCAGAGCTACGGCCTGATCACCGGCCGCGCCGGTGTCATCTCGCTGTGCCAGCTCAGCTTCGCCGCGATCGGCGCGTGGGTGGTCGGCTGGGCGAACGTCGCCGACGTGCCCGGCGGGTTCTACGCGTGGCTGCCGCTGGGCGGGCTGGCCGCCGTGGTCGCGGGCCTGGTGATCGGGCTGCCGGCGCTGCGGCTGCGCGGGGTGAACCTGGCGGTGGCCACGTTCGCCTTCGCCACCGCGCTGGACGTCGTGTTCACCGGCATCGCGTTCCCCGGTCAGGACACGTTCGACTTCGTGCGGCGACCGGCCGGGTTCACCGACGACAGCGGGTACTTCGTGTTCACCGTCGCCGTCGTCACCGCGATCTTCGTCGGTCTGTGGTTCCTGGACCGCAGCCGCGCGGGTGGCGCGTTGGTGGAGATCCGGCACTCCGAGCGGGCCGCCGCCGCGCACGGCATCAGCGTGGCGCGGGGCAAGCTGACCGCGTTCGCGCTGAGCGCGTTCGTCGCGGGTGTCGGCGGCGGGCTGATGGCCGGGCAGCTCGGGGTGGTCGCGGCGGGCAACTTCGCCACGTTCGCCTCGGTGTCGTTCTTCGCGATCGCCCTGTTCGTCGGCACGAACAACATCGAGGGCGCGATCGCGGGCGGCCTGATCGGCGCGGTCTTCCCGGTGCTCATCGACGCCCTGGGGGTCCCGCAGGACCTCAGTGCGCTGTTCTTCGGCATCGGCGCCATCCAGGTCCTGCGCCTGGGCGGCAGCCAGACCGACCTGCTCCGCGCCTCCCGCCGCCGCAAGCGGGCCCACCCCGCCAACCGCGAGAGTCCAACGTCCACGACGCGGGAGTCCAACGTCCAGAGCACCCGAATTCACCGCTCAGGCACCGCGCCGGCCGCCCTCGAAGTGCGCGGCCTGCGGGTGCGGTTCGGTGCGTTGACCGCGGTGGACGGCGTGGACCTGGTCGTGCCGAAGGGCCACGTGGTCGGGCTGGTCGGCCCGAACGGCGCGGGCAAGTCCACCCTCATCAACGCCGTCACCGGCTTCACCGCCCGCTACGACGGCACGGTGCTGCTCGACGGCCGCCCGGTCGACGGCCTCGCCGCCCACCACCGGGCCCGCGCCGGGCTGCGCCGCAGCTTCCAGCAGCTCCGCGTGCCCACCGCCCTGTCCGTCGGCATGTTCCTGCGGGTCGCGGCCGGGCGGAAGCTGAGCCGTGACGAGGTGGACGAACAGCTGGCGCTGTTCGAGTGCCCCACCGCCGACACGCCGATGGACGTCGTGGACGTGGCCACCCGCCGCCTGCTGGAAGTCACCGGGCTCGCCGCCGGACGCCCGCCGGTCCTGCTGCTGGACGAACCCGCCGCAGGCCACTCCAGCACCGAGACCCGCCTGCTCCAACGACGCCTCGCCGAACTGCCCGAGCGCTTCGGCACCACCGTGCTGCTGGTCGAGCACGACATCGAGCTCGTCCGGTCCACCTGCGACTCGCTCGTGGTCGTGGACTTCGGCCGGGTCATCGCCTCCGGCCCACCCGACGAGGTGCTGGCCGATCCCGCCGTGGTCGCCGCGTACCTCGGCGCACCTGCCCACTCCCCCGAAGGGAACAGCTGATGAGAGACCGACCCAAGGCCGTCACGCTCGCGGTCGCCGTCACGCTCGCGCTGGCCGGCTGCGGCGACGCCGGCGCCGACGACACCGTCCGCATCGGCGCGATCGCCGGGCTGACCGGCAACTTCATCACCGCCGAGGTCGTCAAGACCGCGCAACGGGTGTTCGACGACGCCAACGAGGCGGGCGGCGTCAACGGCAAGAAGATCGAGTTCATCGTCAAGGACGACGCGGGCAACCCGCAACGCACCGCCCAGGTGGCCCGGGAGCTGCAGGCCGCGGGCGTGGTCGCGATGGCGGGCTCGGCGAGCTTCACCGACTGCGACGTCAACGACGCGTTCTACCGGCAGTCGGGCATCAGCTCGGTGATGGCGGTGGCGGCGAGCCCGAAGTGCTTCCAGAGCCCCAACATCGCGCCCGTCAACGTCGGCCCGTTCACCCTGATGACGGCCGTGCTGCTGCACGCCTCGCAGAAGCTCGGCGCCAAGGCGGTGTGCAACTTCACCGTCGTGCTGCCCGGCTCGGAGGACGCGGTCAAGGGCGCGTTGGAGCGCTGGGAGCAGCTCAGCGGGCAGCAGCTGAAGGTCAACGACATGACCGTGCAGCAGAGCGGCGACCTCACGCCGTACCTGCTCAAGGCCAAGCAGGCGGGTTGCGACGCGATCCTGTTCAACCCGGCCGAGCAGTTGGTCGTGCCGTGGCTGCAGGCGGCGAAGACGCAGGGCATGACCGACGTGGACTTCCTGCTGCTCGCCCCCGCCTACACCGACAGCGTGGCCAAGGCGGTCGGCAGCCTCGGCCTGAACGTGTACGCGGGCAGCGAGTTCGAGCCGTTCACGTCCGACAGCCTGGCCAACAAGGGCTGGCGCGACACCGTGACGCGGGCCGACGCGCAGGCGACCGCGTTCTCCCAGGGCGGCTACCTGGCGGCGACGTTCATGGTCGAGGTGCTCAAGACCATCCGGGGCGAGATCAACCGGGACACCGTCAACGCGGCGCTGCGCGACATGACGCCGATCGAGGACCCGATGCTCGGCAGCCCGTTCGTGTTCGGGCCGGGCGAGGGCCACGCGCCCAACCAGGCGTCGAAGATCGTCCGCCTCACCGGCCTGCGCTGGGTGGTCGTGGACGACACGTTCATCACCGTGCCCGACTAGGGGGAACGCCGTGCTGCAACTGTCCGCGGCCATCGCGGGGCTCGCCACCGGCGGCGCCTACGCCCTGATGGGCCTGTCCACCCTGCTCACCTACCGGCTCGTCGCGGTGGTCAACTTCGCGCAGGCCGCCGTGGGCGCGTTCGGCGCCTTCGCCATGGTCGTGCTGCACGAACAGGGGCTGCCGCTGGTGCTCGCGGTGCCGGCGGGCCTGGCGTTCGCCGCCGTGCTGCACATGGGGCTGGGCGTGGTGATGGTGCGCTGGTTCTCCGAGGCGGGCGAAGGGGTGAAGGCCGCGGTCACGATCGCGGTCTACACCGGGCTCGTCGCGGTGGGCCTGCGGCTGTTCGGCGCGCAGCACCCGCACCGGTTCCCCAGCCCGTTCGACGCGCCGGCCGCGACGGTGGGCGGCGTGGTCGTCACGTGGACCGCGGTGGTGACCATGGTCCTGGCCGTGCTGTTCGCGGTGCTGCCGACCGTGCTGCTCAAGCACACCCGGATCGGCCTGCTGCTGCGGGCGCTGTCGGAACGGCCCACGACGGCCGAGCTGATCGGCGTGCGGGTGCCGCGGCTGTCGATGGTGGTGTGGGGCGTGGCCGGTGCCGCGGGCGCGTTGGCGATCATGATCGTCGCACCGCAGCTGGCCAGCGACTTCGGCTCGCAGGCCCTGCTCATCACGCCCGCGCTGGCCGCCGCGCTGGTCGGCGGGTTCCGCAGCTTCGCCTGGACGTTCGCGGGCGGTGTCGCGCTCGGCGTGCTCCAAGGCCTGGCCAGCACCGTGACCGCGCTGCAGCAGTACCGCGGCGTCCTGCCGTTCCTGGTGATCCTCGCCGTCCTGCTGTGGACGCGGCGCGGGGACCGCTGGGACTCCGTCGCCTGACACCCTTCGAGAGGAACGTCCATGTGTCACGCCGATGACTCGCGCCCACCCGCCCCACCGGGCCCGTCCGGTGAGGTCGCGTCGGCCGGCGAGGTGCACCTCACCTCCGCCGACGGCGCCCGGGTGCTCACCTACCAGACGGTGCCCGCTCAGCCCACCGGGGCGGGGGTCGTGCTGCTGCCCGACGTGCGGGGCGCGCACGAGTTCTACCGGGACCTGGCACGCGGGTTCGCCGAGGCCGGGGTGGTCGCCGTGGTGCTCGACTACTACGGCCGGATCGCCGCCGACGACGCGCGAGGACCGGGCTTCGACGGGTTCGCGCACGCGGCACGGCTCGACCGCGACCTCGTGCTGTCGAACGTGCGGGCCGCGGTCGACCACCTGCTCGCGCTGGGCGTCACGGAGGCGTTCACGGTCGGGTTCTGCCTGGGTGGCGCGATCTCGTGGGGCCAGTCGGCGCTCGAACCGCGACTGGCCGACGCGATCGGCTTCTACGGCAGGCCCGCCGAGTGCCGTGAGCTGATCCCGCGGATGCGCGTTCCGCTGCTGGTGCTGGCGGCGGGCGCGGACCAGCTCACGACGGTCGAGGACAACTTCGCCTTCGACCGGGAACTGGCCGAAGCCGGTGTGCCGCACGAGTTCCGCCTGTACGAGGGCGCGCCGCACTCGTTCTTCGACGGCGCGCTGCCCGACCAGGCCGACAACGCGGCGGACGCGTGGCGGCGGGTCCTGGCGTTCATCGCCGAGCACAGTCGGGAGGCGGCATGCGCCCCGAGGTGACCCGCGCGGCCGTGCTGCGGGAGTTCGCCGGGCCGCTGGAGATCGCGGACGTGCCCCTGCCGGCCGACCTGCCGCCCGGTTCGGCGATCGCGCGCGTCACCCGCACCACGTTGTGCGGCACGGACGCGCACCTGTGGCAGGGCGCGATGCCGTTCGTGGGCCTGCCGGTCATCCTCGGCCACGAGATGGCGGGCGAGGTGGTCGCGCTCGGCCCGGACGCGGAGCGTGACGCGCTGGGCAAGCCGGTCGAGATCGGCAGCCGGGTGGTGTGGTCGGAGTCGGTGTGCGGGCACTGCCACGCGTGCACGGTGCTGAACGAGCCGGCGCTGTGCGCCGAACGCGGTTACGGCTTCGCGCAGCGGGCCGACCGGTGGCCGTTCGCCATCGGCGGCCTGTCGCGGTACGCGTACGTGCCGCCGGGCGCGCACCGGATCGTGCTCGCCGACGACCTGCCGGACACGTGGGCGGCGTCGGCGGGCTGCGCGGTGAAGACGGTGGTGCGCGCGTTCGCCAACGCGGGCGGCGTCGAGCCCGGCGCCACGGTCGTGGTGCAGGGCGCGGGACCGTTGGGGCTGGTCGCCACGGCGTACGCGCGGGCGTCCGGTGCCGGGCAGGTGATCACCCTCGGCGGTCCGGCCAACCGGCTCGCGCTGGCCGCGGGGTTCGGCGCCGACGCCACGATCGACGTCACCGACGTGACCGACCCGGACGAGCGCGTCGCGCAGGTCGAGGAGCTGACCGGCGCGCGGGGCGCGGACCTGGTGCTGGACTTCGCGGGCGCGCCCACGGCCAACCGCGAAGGCGTGCTGATGTGCGCACGGCGCGGCACGCACGTCGTGGTCGGGCTGGCCGGCCCGAACCCCGCGCCCGTGCCGATGGACGTGGTGATGGGCCGCGAGCTGAAAGTCGTCGGCTCGCTCAACGGCGACGTCGGCGACCTGGCCCGCGCGCTGCGCTTCCTCTCGGCGTTCGCCGACCGCTTCGACTTCGACGCCCTGTTCTCCCCGCCGGTCGGCCTGTCCGGCGCGGAGCGGGCGATCAGGGACATGGCGTCGATGGCCGCGGTCAAGGCCGTCGTCGACCCCGGACTGGACTAGGAGACACCTGATGACCGACCCGACGCCGCTGGTGGCGGTCGCGACCGGGTTCATGGCCGCCAAGCAGCTGTTCGCCGCGAGCGAGCTGGGCGTGTTCGCCGCGCTGGACCTCGGCCCGGCGACCGTGCTGGAGCTGGCCGAACGCGCCGAGCTGCCGGAGTGCTCGGCCCGCATCCTGGCCGACGCGATGGTGGGCCTCGGCCTGCTGGAGCACGCGGACGGCCGCTACCGCAACACCGCGGCGACCTCGACCTACCTGGCCGGGCGGCGCGGGCTGGACCTGCGGCCGTTCCTGGCGTTCTGGGACGCGCTCAGCTACCCGCACTGGCAGCACTACACGCAGTCGATGCGCACCGCCGAGCCCGGACCGTTCGAGCTGGACGAGGCACGCACGGGGGTGTTCATGAACGGCGTGCAGACCTACAACTCGCTGCACGCGGTGATGCTCGCCGAGCACTACGACTTCCGGCCGCACCGGCGCGTGCTGGACCTCGGCGGGCTGTCCACCGCGTTCCTGACCGAGGCCGCGGCCCGGCACCCGAAGCTGACCGGCGCGTTCGTCGGCACGCGTGAGTTCCTCGACCTGGTCGAGGGCTCGGTCCCGGCGGAGCTGGCCGACCGGATCACGTTGCACGAAGCCGACCCGCTGACCGACCCCGTGCCCGGTCGCTACGACGCGGTGCTGCTGGAGCACGTGATCCACCGGTTCGACCCCGAGCGGAACAAGGCGTTCCTGCGCGCCGCACGGGACGTCGTCGACCCCGGCGGGCGACTGCTGGTGCTGGACTTCCTGCTGCTGGCCGAGGACGCGCGGCGGCTCGATCCCGTGCTGGCCGGCGAGTACCTGGTCATCGACGGGACGGTGGTCTACCCGGAGGGCGAGGTGCACGGGTGGCTGGCCGACACCGGTTGGAAGGTGCTGGAGACCCGTCCCCTGCCCGGCAGCCCGCGCGTCGTGATCGCGGAGGCCGCGTGATGGGCCAGGTCGCGGTGGTGACCGGCGGCGGTGGCGGTATCGGCGGTGCGATCGCGGCCGCGCTGGCGGCGCGGGGCGACCGGGTGGTGGTGGCGGACCTGGACTTCGCCGCCGCCGCACGGGTCGCGAACGCGATCGGCGGGCTGGCGGTGGAGATGGCCGTGCGCGACCACGACTCGGTGCGCGGCGCGGTCGGCAAGGCCGTCGGCGAGCTGGTGCACGCGGCGGGCGTGGTCGGCGGTGCCGGTCCGCTGCTGACGCTGCCGCTGGACACGTTCGACGCGGTGCTGGCGGTGAACGTGCGCGGCACGTTCCTGGTCACGCAGGCGGTCGGCGAGGTGATGGCGGACGCCGGGCGTGGCGGGTCGATCGTGCACATCAGTTCAGCCGGGTCGTTCCAGCCGACCGTGGGCCTCGGCCACTACGAGGCGAGCAAGGCCGCGCTGAACGCGCTGACCAGGTCGGCCGCGCTGGAACTCGCGCCGCACGGCATCCGGGTCAACGCGGTCGCGCCCGGCCCGGTGGAGACGCCGCTGACCGCGGGCGCCCTGGCCGATCCGGCGGTCCGCGCGCCGTGGGTGGCGCGGATCCCGTTGCGCCGCATCGCGACCACCGACGACCTGGTGCCCCTGGTGCTGCTGCTGGCGTCCGACCAGTCCGCGCACGTCACCGGAACCGTGCTGCCGGTCGACGGCGGCCAACTGCTGGGGAGTTGAGATGGCGCCGGTCGACCACACGCACGCCCCGGTCGTGGGCTACACCGACCGGTTGTCCGCGCGGCCGGGCGAGCGGATCACCGTGCACGCCAGCGCGACGACGCCCGACGCGCGCGTCGGGTGCTGCGCATGGACCACGACGGCGTGGCACCCGTCCGCACGCCGGTCGACGTCGACGTGCCGGACCGGATCTCCGTGCCGCACCAGGACTTCGACCGCGGCTCGTACGGCGCCGTGCCGCGTCCGCCCGCGCTGCGCACGACCGTGGCGTTCACCGTGTGGGTGTGGCCGACGGCCCTGCCGCCGGACCGCGCGGGCCTGCTCAGCCAGGGTGACGCGGCCTCCGGACCGCACGCGGAGCTGGCGTTGCTCGCCGACGGCACGGTGGAGTTCGCCGTGCGCACCGCCAACGGCGTGGTGCGCGTGCCGGGTCCGGTGCTGCGCCCGCGCCGCTGGTACCTGCTCGTCGGCGGGTACGGGCCGGACGGCGCGCGGCTGGAGGTGCGGCCCCGGGCCAGGCTCGCCGACGAGGACGCGGCGACGGTCGCGACGACCGTGTCCGCCGGTCCGCTGCTCGCCGGTGACGTGCCGCTGCTGTTCGCCGCACGCCGGGTGGACGGCGGGCGGGTCGGGCACTTCGACGGCAAGCTCGGGCCGTCCGTGTTCACCGACGTGCCGCCGGACGTGGACGCGCTGACCGCGTCGTCGCCCGCCTGGCGGCTCGGTGCGCGGGCGCACTGGGACCTGTCCCGCGACATCGGCGGCGACCGGCTGCTCGACGTGGTCGACGGTCGGCACGGCACGGTGGTCAACCACCCGCTGCGCGGCGTGACCGGGCACGACTGGTCGGGCGACGTGCTGGACTGGCGGCACGCCGACGCCGGGTACGCGGCGGTGCACTTCCACTCCGACGACCTGGCCGACTGCGGCTGGGACCCGGTGCTGACCGTGCCGCTGCCCGACGACCTGCCCGGCGGCTGCTACGCGGTCGAGCTGGCCACGACCGAGGGCGTGGACCGGCTGCCGTTCTTCGTGCGGCCGGTCGTGCGCACCGCGCGGCTGGCGTTCCTCGTGCCGACGTTGAGCTACCTCGCGTACGCGCTGGACCACCTGCACCAGCCGTTCGCGGCGGAGGACCCGGCCGAGGTCGCCGTGCCGTTCGCACGGGACAACACGCTGCACAGCCTGTACGACCGGCACACCGACGGCAGCGGCGTGGCCACCGCGTCGCTGCGCCGCCCGCTGCTGGGCATGCGGGACGATCACGTGTTCCGGTACACGCGTTCGCCGCACCAGTACAGCGAGGACCTGCACCTGGTCGGCTGGCTGCGGCGGCGGGGGTTCGCGTTCGACGTGCTGACCGATCACGACCTGCACGCCGACGGCGTGGCCGCGCTCGAGGGGTACGCGGCCGTCGTCACCGGCTCCCACCCGGAGTACTGGACCGGCGCGATGCTGGACGCGGTCGGCGCGTACCTCGACGGTGGCGGCAACCTGGGCTACCTCGACGGTGGCGGCAACCTGGGCTACCTCGGCGGCAACGGCGCGTACTGGGTGACCGGGATCGATCCGCGGCAGCCGCACGTGGCCGAGCTGCGGCGCGGTTACGCGGGCGTGCGGACGTGGGAGAGCGAGCCCGGCGAGCTGGTGCTGGCGGCCACCGACGAGCCGGGCGGGCTGTGGCAGGAACGCGGTCGCGCGCCGCACCGGCTGTTCGGGATCGGCACCACCGCGGCCGGGATGCGGACCGGCGGGTCGTACGTGCTGGTGGGTGACCACCCGCTGCTGGAGGGATTGGACCGGGACCGCCCGCTGGGCGCGTTCGGCGCGGTGCTGGGCGGTGCGGCGTCGTTCGAGACCGACGGCGTCGACCCGTTGTTGGGCAGTCCGCCGGGGACAGTGCTGCTGGGCCGGGCGATGCTCGGTGACACGTACCTGTCCGGCGACACCGGTCCCGCGATACCGCACCCGCTCAGCGACTCGGTGGACCGCCGCCGCGCGGACCTCACCCTGCTGCGCACGCCCGGTGGTGGCGAGGTGTTCGCCACCGGCTCCATCGGCTGGTGCGGCGCGCTCTCGCACGACGAGGACGACAACGACGTCTCCCGCCTCACGGCCGCCGTGCTGCGGCGTTTCGGGGCGGGACCGGACCACGAGGAGAGCACCGATGCCGTTGCACCCTGAGGCCAGGGCGGTGATCGACGCCGTGGACGAGCTGGTCCCGATCACGCTGTCGGCCGCCGAGATGCGGGCGGCCTTCGCCGAGTCGTGGCGGCCCTCTCCCGACCCGGAACCGGTCGCCGCAGTGGTCGACCGGACCATCCCCGGCCCGGGTGGGCCGCTGCCGGTGCGCGTGTACACGCCGTTCGGCTCCGGGCCGTTCCCGGTGCTGGTGTGGTTCCACGGCGGTGGCTGGGTGATCGGGTCGCTGGACGAGAACGAGTCCACCTGCCGGGCGTTGTGCAACGCGGTCGGCATGGTGGTGGTGTCGGTGGACTACCGGCTCGCGCCGGAGCACCGCTACCCGGCGGCGGCCGAGGACGCGTACGCGGCGGTGCGGTGGGTGGCGTCGTGCGGTGCCGAGATCGGCGCGGACGGTTCGCGGCTGGCCGTCGGCGGTGAGAGCGCGGGCGGCAACCTGGCCGCGGTGGCGTGCCTGATGGCGCGCGACCACGACGGTCCGCCGATCGCGTTGCAGGTGCTCGCCGCGCCGGTGACCGCGCCGCCCGGCGACCGCGGGTCCTATGTGGACTACGGGACCGGGCACTTCCTCAGCCGGGAGAGCATGGAGTGGTTCTTCCGGCAGTACCCGCGCTCGCCCGAGGACCTGACCGACCCGTACCTGGCGCCGCTGGCGGCCGAGCACCTGGCGGGCCTGCCGCCCGCGCTGGTGATGACCGCCGAGTACGACCCGTTGCGCGACGAGGGCGAGGAGTACGCGCACCGGCTGCTGGACGACGGCGTGCAGGTCACGCTCGTCCGGTACGCCGGCCAGATCCACGGGTTCTTCGCCCTGCTGGTCGACCGGTTGTCGGTGTCCGCCGACGCCCATGCCCGTGCGGCTGCCGCGTTGCGCGCCGCTTTCGCCGTCGTGGAGGCACGATGACCATCCCCCGGCGCCGGATCGGCCGGGACGGGCCGTCGGTCGGCGTGCTCGCGCTCGGCTCGTGGCACACCTACGACCGGATGCCGTTCCACGACGCGGTGGCCATGGTGCGCCGGGCCGTGGACGCGGGCGTGACGCTGTTCGACGTCGGGTACTACGGCGGGTTCAGCGTCGACGGCAAGCCGGTGCCCGAGTCGTACACCGACGTGCTGTTCGGCCGGATCGCGCAGGCCGCGGGCCTGCGCCGCGAGGAATACCGGCTGTCGGCGAAGCTGTGGGTGAACGGGTTCCCCGCGCGGTCGATGGGCGAGCAGCTGGACCGGCTGCTGTTCCGGGTCGGCACGGACCGGGCGGACTGCGCGATCCTGGGCGACCTGTTCGGGCTCGAACCCGACCTGACCCTGCTGACCGCGCGGCTCGGCGAGCTGGTCGCGGCGGGCAAGCTCGGCGGGTGGGGCGTGAACAACTGGTCGGTCGACCACATCCGGGCCGCGCACGCGGCGGCCGTGGCGCAGGGCGTGCCGGGGCCGACCATGGCCCAGCTGAAGTACAGCGTGGTGCGGCGGTCGATCCCGGACGGCGCGCCGTTCCGCGGCCTGGTGGAGGAGCTGGGGCTGACGATCCAGGCGTCCGACGTGCTGGAGGGCGGGATGCTGGCGGGCAACCTCACCCCCGACCGGGTGATCGGCAAGGATCCGGGCGGTATCCGGGCCGGGATCGCGGACGCGGCACGGGAGCTCGCCGCCGTCGCCGCCGGGTTCGACGCCACCCCGGCGCAGGTGGCGATCGCGTTCTGCCTGGCCGACCCCGTGGTGACGACCGTGCTGTTCGGCGCGAGCCGGGTGGCGCAGCTGGAGGAGAACCTGGCGGCCGTGCGGCTGGCGGCGGAGCGCGGCCTGGAGCTGCGCAAGGCCGTGGACGGGCTGTGGCTGGACCGGGACTTGGTCGACCCGACCGGGCGCTAGGCCTGTGGCGTGCCGTTCACGGGGGACGGCACGCCCTCCCGGCTCAGGCCCCGGTAGCGGTGGGCGACGCCGCCGGGGAGCAGGTACTCGGCCAGCGGGTTTCCGGTACGCAGCGACGGCAGGCCCATGTCGTGCATCAGCTCGTCCGCGCAGTGGATGTCGTAGGGGCCGAAGTCGTAGCCGCCGGTACCGGGCAACACCCGTTCCTGCCAGTCGAGGCGGGCGTCGACAGCCCGCCGCATCTCCGCTTCGTCCGGCTTGACGCGCAGGGTGCTCAGGAAGTGGCGGACCAGCCAGTGCGCGGTCAGTTCCACGCCCATGACGTTGTTGAAGACCTGGCGGAACCCGACGAACCCCAGCCGGTCCACGCCCGGCGGCACGATGCCCCGGTACAGCCGAAGCCGCCCGGCCTCGTCGTGCACCGGCAGGTCCAGGAACGGGAAGACCCGGTGGTGGCCGGTGGCGAACACGACGACGTCCGCCGCCACCTCCCGACCGCTCGCCAGCCGGAGCCCTCGGTCGGTGAACGCCTCGACGGCGCTGACCTCGGCGGCGAGCCGGCCTCGGCGAAGGGCGCTCACGTACCCCCGCGGCATGACGCCCGCGTGTGCCAGGTGGAAGGGCAGCGGTCGCGCGGGCCGCAGCCGCTTGGGCAGCCGGAGGAACCCCGCGGACAGCAGCATGTCCTGGGTGACGAACCACCACAGCACCCGCTTGACCCGGTCGTGGAGCCGGTCGATCGGGCGGACGCAGGCCGGGTCGTGGTAGCGGGGCAGGAGCGCTTCGCCGAGCCGGGTGAACAGGATCCACCGGTAGCCGACCGTGCCGAACAGCAGCCGTTCGGGGATCATCCAGTTCACCTTGCGCTGCACGAGCGTGGCCGAGGCGGCTTCGCGCGCGGCACGGGTGGCCAGGTCCAACGCCGACTTGCCGCCACCCACCACGACCACGCGCCGACCGGCGAACGTCCCGGCGCGCACGTCGTTGGAGTGCAGCACGGTCCCGCGGAACGACGCGCGTCCGGGCAGGTCGGGCACTCGGGTGTGGTGGTGCGCCCCGCTGGCGACGACGACGTGGTCGAACGTCTCGCGGCGCACCGGCGCGGTCTCGTCGTCGACCGGCCGTGAGTCGACCACCCAGCCCGAAGCGCCCGTTCGGCCCGGTCCGTCCACCGGCCGGACGGAGACCACCTCGGTACCCGGCCGGACGCGGTCCAGCACGCCGAAGGTCTCCGCGTAGCGCTCCAGGTAGCGCTGGGTGTCCACCGCGCCGGCGAAGCGCAGCCGGTTGGGCAGGTCCGCGAACTCGAACAGGCGCAGCGCCGACTGGTTGGCCAGGCCGTCGTAGCAGCCACCGGGCGACCAGATCCCCCCGACCCGCCGGTACTTGTCGAAGACCGTGACCTCGAAGCCGTGCTCCAGCAACACCTTGGCGCTGACGATCCCTCCGGGACCCGCCCCGATCACGCACACCCTCATCGGCCGCTGCTCCCCCCTGACCGGCGCGTCCGTCGGAGTCCATCATCCCGCCCGCCGGGGACGGTGCCCAGTGCCGTCATCCGGATGCCGTTGACAGCTGAGGAACCCTCGTTGACCTGCGGCGCACGTGGTCGACCGGTGCGGTTGTCCGGACCACTCGGTCCGCGTAGGTTGTCCGCCTACGCCGCTCGACCCGCTCACCAAGGAGGCGCGATGGACACCACCCGGGTGACTTCGGCGCTGCGCATCGGAGCCGCGCTCGGCAGTGCGGCGGACGTCGAGTGGGACGAGGTGTTCGCCGGGCTGCGCCACGCCGTGCCGCTGATGTGCGCGGTGCAGGTGACCGGGTGGGACCTGGTGGCGCGACGGTTCGTGATCATGGCCGAGCACGGCTACAACAGGGCCATCAGCCAGGAGCTGGCGCACGAGCTGCCCCGGACCAAGTGGGGCGGCCAGCTGTTCGACTCCCCCGTGCCGCTGCTGATGGACGACATGCCGCACAACTTCCGCGACTCGCCGCACTACCAGGAGCAGCTGCGGCCCGCGGGGTTCGAGGACGGGCTGTCGGCGACGCTCAAGCTCGGGCCGCGACAGGTGGTCGGGGTGCTGCACCTCAACGCGCCGGAACGTTCGGCGTTCGGCGAGGAGACCCGGGCGTTCATCGCCGAGGTGGGCACCGCGCTGGCGCGCCGCGTGGACCCGCTGTACCACCCGAAGTTCGACGCCTGGTTCGGTCCGGAGTGGACGGCGAGCTGGGTCCTGCCCGTCCAGGCGGCGGTGACCGGCCGCTCCCCCGCACCGCCGGCGCACGACCCGGCGCTGCGCGCGGTGGCGGAGCGGTTCGCCGCGCTGGGCATCCGCACCGTGCCGTTCCTGTGGCCGGGCCAGGACGGCTGGCACCGGGTGCGGCTGCTGCGCGTCGTGGACGGCCCCCGCCGCGGCGTGATCGCGGCCTGCACCGCCTTCGAGAACACCCCGGCCCTGACCGCGCGCGAACTGGACATCGCCACCGGCCTGGTCGCGGGGCTGAGCAACCAGGCGATCGCCGAGGCCTTGGTGGTCAGCCGGCGCACCGTGGAGACCTACGTCGAACGCCTGCTCACCAAGCTCGACTGCCAGTCCCGGGGCGAGGCCGCGGGCGTCGCGGCCAGGGCCGGGTACATCCGCCCCTCCGCCACGGGGCTGGGCGAACTGGGCCGACTGACCCGCGGCACCGACCCGCACTGGGGTTGAGCGTTCCGGGCGGTATTGGACAGGTCGAGCCCTCAGCGATACGTTCGGTAGCGGTGTCGACACGTTCCGATATCCCCTGGGGTGGACGATGATCAGGACACGCCGAACGGTGGTGCTCGCGGTTCTCGCACTCGCGCAGCTCACGCCCGCGCCACCGGCCGCCGCCGCTCCGGACACGTCACCCAACGCGGTCGTCGTCTGGGACCTCAACGCCCAAACCGCCATCTGGGACATCGCGCAGCAGGCACCGCCGCAGGTCGCCGGGCGCGGTTTCGCGATGGTCAGCGGCGCGGTCTACGACGCGGTGAACGCGATCGAGGGCACGCCGTACCGGCCCTACCTCGTCGCACCGCGGGCCAACGGCCGCGAGTCGACCGACGCCGCCGTCGGCACGGCCGCCTACCGGGTGCTGGACGCCATCTTCCCCGCACAGCGGGAAAGGCTGCGCGCGCAGTACGACCAGTGGCTGGGCGGCATCCCCGACGGGCCGGCGAAGCGCGGCGGGATCCGGGTCGGCGCGCAGGCCGCCGCCGCGATGATCACGGCGCGGCAGGGCGACGGCGCCTTCGACCCCCGACCCTGGACCGTCGGCACCCGGCCCGGCCAGTACCGGCCCACCCCGCCGGACTTCGCGAACACGGGCGCCTGGGTCGGTTTCCTCAAGCCGTTCGCCATCCCGGACGCGACGGTGTTCCGCACCCCCGGGCCGCCCGCGGTCACCAGCCGTGCCTACGCCCGCGATGTCGAGGAGGTCAAACGGCTCGGCTCGGTGACGAGCACCGTCCGCACCGCGGACCAGACCGACGCGGCGCTGTGGTGGCACGACCGGCGTTCGGTCAGCTGGGGGATGAAGCGCGACCTGGCCGTCAGCCGGCGGCTCAGCGTGCTGGAGACCGCGCGCTTCTACGCGCTGGCGGACTTCACCGGCACGGACGGCGCGATAGCGTGCGCGAACGACAAGGAGTTCTGGCACTTCTGGCGGCCGGTCACCGCCATCCGGGCCGCCGACACCGACGGCAACCCCGCCACGACGGCCGAGCCGGACTGGACCCCGCTGGTGGTCACCCCGCCGAACCCCGACTACCCGTCCGGCCACACCTGCCGGACCGCCGCGCAGATGACCGCCTACGCGCACTTCTTCGGCCGCGACGACGTGCCCTTCAGCGCGTTCAGCATCGACAGCGGCACCACGCGGCGCTTCGACCGCTTCTCGCAGGCGACCGCCGAGGTGGTCGAGGCGCGGATCTGGGCGGGCATCCACTTCCGCTCCGCGGACGTCGACGGCACCACACTCGGCAAGGCGGTCGGCGACCACGTCTCCCGGCGCTACTTCACCCCGCGCCGCTGACCCGGGCGGTGGTCAGCCGTGGTGCATCCAGATGCCCTTGACCTCGGTGTACGCGTCGATCGCGTAAGGGCCCATCTCGCGGCCCCAGCCGCTGGCGCGGAAGCCGCCCCAGGGTGCAGCGGGGTCCGGGACGCACGGCATGTTCACGTAGACCGCACCGGCTCGGATGCCGTCCGCCAGGCGGTGGGCGGTGCGCAGGTCGTCGGTCCACACGGCGGCCGCCAGGCCGTACGGCGAGTCGTTGACGCGGTGCAGGAGTTCGTCTTCGTCGTCGTAGTCGAGGACGGCCAGGACCGGGCCGAAGACCTCCTCGCGGGCGATGGCCATGTCGTCGGTGACGTCGGCGAAGACGGTCGGCCGGTGGAAGTGGCCCGGCCCGTCGGGTGACGAGCCGCCGGTCAGCAGGGACGCACCGGCCGCGACCGCGCCGCGCACGTGCGCGGTCACCCGGGCCAGGTGCTCGGCGCTGACCAGCGGGCCCAGGTCGATGTCCACAGCTTGGCCGGGGCCGAGGCGGAGGGTGGAGACGGCCTCGGCGAGCTTGTCGGCGAACTCGTCCCGGCGGGCCGAGTCGACGTACACGCGGGCGTAGGCGGCGCAGACCTGGCCGCTGTTGAGCAGCCCACCGGCGACCGTGCCCGCCACGGCGGCGTCGACGTCCGCGTCACGCGCCACCACGGTCGGCGTCTTCCCGCCCAGTTCCAGCGTCACCCGCTTGAGATCCGTCGCCGCCGCGGCCACGATCGAGCGCCCCACCTCGGTCGACCCGGTGAACGACACCTTGTCCACGCCGGGGTGCCGCACGAGCGCCTGCCCGACGGACGGCCCGCCGGTCACCAGGTTCACCACCCCCGGCGGGAAACCGGCCCGCGCGCACAGCTCCACCAGCCGCACGGTGGTCAGCGGCGTCTGCTCGGCCGGCTTCAGCACCACCGCGTTGCCGCACGCCAACGCGGGCGCCAGCTTCCACACCATGATCATCAGCGGGAAGTTCCACGGCGCGATCAGCGCGCACACGCCCACCGGCACGCGCCGGTCGTACTGCAGCGTGTCCGGGAACGACACCGACCGCACCGCGCCGTCCAGCTTGTCCGCCCACCCGGCGAAGTACCGCAGGTGCGCCACCGCGCCGGCCACGCTGACCGACCGCGCCACCCCCAGCGGCTGGCCCTGGTCACGGGTCTCCAGCGACGCCAGCTCCTCGCCCGCCGCCTCGACCAAGTCGGCCAGCCGCCACAGCAGCAGCGCCCGGTTCGCGGCCGGCTCACGGGCCCAGGACGGCAACGCCCGGCGCGCCGCCTCGACGGCCGCGTCGACCTCGACGGGCGAAGCCGACGCGCAGGCCGCGAGCACGTCGCCGGTCGCCGGGTCGGTGGTGGTGAACGACGCGGCCGAGTCAATGCACTCGCCGCCGATGAACAGCCCCGTGGTGCGCATGTCCTGAGGATGTGCGCCGGGCCGCCCCGCCCTCTTGTCCGCGGGCGTACAGCCGTTGACCGTCAGCGCGCCCGGTGCTCGACGGACCGGCGCCGGTACTCCGAGGGCGACAGGCCGAACTCCGTCTTGAACGCCCGGCTCAGGTAGGACGCGTCCACCAGGCCCCACCGCGCACCGATCACGCCGATGGACAGCCGGTGCTTCGCCGGGTCGGCCAGGTCCTGCCCGCACCGCTCCAGCCGCCGGCGCCGCAGGTACCCCGACACCGTCGTGCCCGCCTCGCTGAACAGCTTGTGCAGGTACCGGGTGGAGATGTGGTGCGCGGCGGCGATGTCGCCCGGCGACAGCTCCGCGTCCTCCAGGTGTGCCTCCACATAGGACTTGATCTTCACCAGCAGCGCGGCGCGCGTGGACTCGACCGGCACGTCGGCGTACTCCAGCCGGTCCGCCGGCGCCGTGCCGAGCAGGTCGACCACGTTGCGCGCCAACTGCACCAGCGTGCCGCTGACGATCCCGCTCACGCCCGCGCCGCCGGCGAACCGCACCGCCGTCAGCGCCGCGACGTGCCCGCTGGGCAGCACCAGCATGTCGCGCGGGAACATCAGCACCAACGTCGAGGAGACGTGCTCGAACGCCAGCGAGTACGGCCTGGTCGTGTCGTAGAGGGCGAAGTCGCCCGGACGCAGCGAGGCGTGCCTGCCGTCCTGGCTCAACCGGGCCGTGCCGTGCAGCTGCAGGCTCAGCTTGTAGTACTCGGGCGCGGCCCGGGAGATGGCGCGGGCGGTGCGGCGCACGGTGTGCGCGTCGGCCGACGCCTCGTACACCGCGACGCTGCCGAGGCTCTGCCCGCGCAACCGGCCCCGGAACCCGCGGCCCGCCGTGACGCCGGCGGACGCCTCCAGCGGCACGAACGTCTGGGACACCGCCGACTGCCACAGGTCGAACTGCTGTGCCTCGGGCACGCCGACCGTGCTCAGCGCGTAGGACATCGTCGCCCTCCTCACCCCGGTGACCCTGGGTGACGAGCACCTTCACCCCGGCACGCCTCACGCGTCAAGAGGGGCACGGCCGCGCGACCGGCCGGTGCGCTCCGCGTCAACTGGAGTGCGCCGCGCGTCAAGAGTCGGCCCGACCAGCCCTGTTAGACCTACTGGGGCGTCGCCGGCACGACCGGCCGCGCACGGATCGTATTCGATCCGCATCACGATCCGACCACACGATCCGAGACGCGGAGGTGACCATGGGTGAGGTCGTGCTGGCCGCCAAGATCACGCATGTGCCGTCGATCTGGCTGTCGATCAACCCCGGCAAGCACCACGGCATCCGCCGCCCCGCCGAACTCGGCCTGGCCGAGGTGGGCAGGCGGGCCCGGGAACGCGGCGCGGACACCTTCGTGGTGGCCGACTCGCACTGGATGAACAGCATGGGCTTCCACGTCAACGGCAAGGCCCGCCACCGCGGCAGCTACGCGTCGCACGAGCTGCCGCACTTCATCCGCGACCTGGAGTACGACTACCCGGGCGAGCCGGGGCTGGCGGCGCTGATCGGCGCGGAGATCGGCGCGGGCGGCCAGAAGGCGATGGTGCACGACGTCAAGGACCTCGGCCTGGAGTACGCGACGTTGGTCCCGATGCACTTCATGAACCGCGACACCGCGGACCCGCTGGCGGTGGTGCCGGTCGGCTGCAACATCTACTCCTCGATCGAGGAGAACCGGCACGTCGGCGAGGCGATCGCGCGGGCCGTGCTGCGCGGCGACCGCAAGGTGGCGTTCCTGGCCAGCGGTTCGCTGTCGCACCAGTTCCCGCCCAACGAGGTGTCCTCGCAGTACCTGGACCGGATCAGCCACCCGATCAACGAGCAGGCCGACCGGCTGGTGCTGGAGCAGTGGCGGACCGGCCGCATCCGTGAGTTCCTGGCCGCGCTGCCCGACTACAACGAGCGGTTCACCGGCGAGGCGGCGATGGCGGACACCGCGATGCTGTTCGGGGTCCTGGGCTGGGACTCCTACACCGGGCACGGCGAGCAGCTGTGCGACTACTTCCCGAGCAGCGGCACGGGCCAGGTCATCGTGGACTTCCCGATCCCGGACCGGTTGCGCGCATGAGCCACCCGCTGGGCCTGAGCCCTTCGAAGATCATCGCGGTGCACCTGAACTTCCGCAGCCGGGCCGCTGAACGCGGCCGTTACCCCGACGAGCCGTCCTACTTCCTCAAGCCGCCGTCGTCGCTGTCGTGGTCGGGGCGCGACCTGGTCCGGCCGCGCGGCACGGAGCTGTCGGCGTTCGAGGGCGAGGTCGCGGTCGTCATCGGCACGCGGGCGCGCCGGGTGTCGCGAGAGGACGCGCACGCGCACATCCGCGGCGTCACGGCAGCCAACGACTTCGCCGTGCACGACCTGCGGCACGCCGACCGGGGCTCGAACCTGCGCAGCAAGGGCGCGGACGGCTACACGCCGGTCGGCCCGACGCTGCTGGACCCGGGCGCGGTCGACCTGGCGAACCTGCGCCTGCGCACGTGGGTCAACGGCGAACTCGTGCAGGACGCCACCACCGCCGACCTGCTGTTCGACGTCGCGTACCTGATCGCGGACCTGAGCCGCAGCGTCACGCTGGAGCCGGGCGACATCATCCTCACCGGCACCCCGACCGGCGCGACCGTCGTCCAGCCCGGTGACGTGGTCGAGGTGGCGCTGGACGACCACGAGCCGCTGCGCAACACCGTCCGCGAAGGTGACGAACTCCCCTCACCCGGCGCACGGCCGCGCGTCACGCCGACCGACCGCGCCGCCGCGGTGGGCGGGTCTCCCCCGGCCGTCCGCCCGGCCACCGAGAAGGCGCTGCGCGAGGTCTCGACGGCCACGCTGTCCGCGCAACTGCGCAAGCGGGGCCTGCACCACACGTTCCTGACCGGCCTGCGGCCGTCCCGCCCGGACCTGCGGATGGTCGGCACCGCGCACACGTTGCGGTTCCTGCCGTTGCGCGAGGACCAGTTCGCCGAACGCGGCGGCGGGATGAACGCGCAGAAGCGCGCGGTGGAGTCGATCGGGCCGGGTCAGGTGCTGGTCATCGACGCGCGGGAGGACCACGGCGCGGGCACGCTCGGCGACATCCTCGCGCTGCGGGCGCTGAAGCGCGGCGCGGCGGGTGTCGTCACGGACGGCTGCCTGCGGGACAGCCCCGCGTTCGCCGAACTGGACCTGCCGTCGTGCAGCGCGGGCGCGCACGCGGCGGTGCTCGGTCGTCGGCACGTGCCGTGGGAGGTCGGCGTGGACGTGGCGTGCGCGGGCGTGCTGGTGCGGCCCGGTGACGTGCTGGTGGGCGACGCGGAAGGCGTGCTGCTCATCCCGCCGGACCTGGTCGACGAGGTGGCGGCCGACGCGCTGCGCCAGGAGCGCGAGGAGCGGTTCGTGCTGGCCAGGGTGGACGCGGGCGAGTCGGTGGACGGCCTGTACCCGCTGGGCCCGACCCGGCGCGCCGAGTACGAGCGGTGGGCCGGGCGATGAGCGTTCCCGCGCGGTCCAAGACCCAGTACGCCTACGACACGTTGCGCGCCCGGATCGTGGCCGGCACGTACGGTCCGGGCGCACGGCTGGTGTTCGACCGGCTGGCCCGGGAGCTGGGCGTGAGCCCGGTGCCGGTGCGCGAGGCCGTGCGGCGGTTGCAGGCCGAGGGCTGGGTGGTGTTCGAGCCCAACGTCGGCGCCCAGGTCGCGGGCATCGACCAGGACGAGTTCCGGCACACCATGGAGGCGTTGGCGTTGCTGGAAGGGCACGCCGTGGCCACCGGCCGGATGACCGCCGACCGGCTGGACCGCGCCGAGCGGCTCAACGACCTGATGGCCGCGTCGCTGGACGGGTTCGACCCGCTCGGCTTCACCCGGCTCAACCGCGAGTTCCACCTGCTGCTGTGCGACGCCACGCCGAACCCGCGGCTGCGGGAGCTGATCGGCAAGGAGTGGGCGCGGCTGGACCACAGCAGGCGCACCACGTTCAGCCTGGTGCCCGGCCGGGCCCGGCAGTCCGTGGCCGAGCACGCCGACCTGCTGCGGCTGCTGCGCGCGGGCGCGCCGGCCGACGTCGTGGAGGCCTTCGCCCGCGAGCACAAGCTCACCACCCTCCGCGCCGTGGACGCCAGGTCCGCGGCCCCGCTCCCAGTGGAGTTGCCGACATGAGGTTCCGTTCCGACCCGGCGGCGATCCGCGGCTCCATCGCGCCCGTCGTCACGCCGTTCACCGCCGACGGCGAGCTCGACACCGAGGGCCTGCGCGCGTTGGTGCGCCTGCAGCTCGCGTCCGGTTCGCACGGCGTGTCCATCGGCGGCTCGACCGGCGAGCCCGGCGCGCAGTCGATCGCCGAACGCGTCACCGCGATGCGGGTGGTGGCCGAGGAGACGGCCGACCGGGTGCCGTTCCTGCCCGGAACCGGTGCGGCGACGCTGGCGCAGACGCTGGAGCTGACCGACCACGCGCGGTCGCTGGGCGCGGACGTCGCGCTGGTGATCACGCCGTACTACAGCAGGCCGACGCAGGAGGGCCTGTTCGCCTGGTACGACCGGATCGCGCGCGAGTTCCCGGACCTGCCGATCGTGGTCTACAACGTGCCGTCGCGCACGGCGGTGGACATCGCCCCGGAGACCGTGGCCCGGTTGCGCCGCGCGCACGACAACGTGGTGGGCATCAAGGAGACCACCAAGGATTTCGAGCACTTCTCGCACGTGCTGCACCGGTGCGGGCGCGACTTCCTGATGTGGTCGGGCATCGAGCTGCTGTGCCTGCCGCTGCTGGCCATCGGCGGCAGTGGGTTCGTCAGCGCGCTGGCCAACCTCGCGCCCACCGCCGTGGCCCGCATGTACGAGCTGTACGTCGCCGGTGACCACGCGGGGGCGATCGACCTGCACTACCGGCTGCACCCGCTGGTGGAGCTGCTGTTCGTGGAGACGAACCCTGCGCCCGCCAAGCACGTCCTGGCCGACCTGGGCCACCTCGCCAGCGGTCACGTCCGGCCGCCGCTGGTGCCGCCGACACCGGCCGGGCTGGCGCGGATCGCCGCGCTGCGCGCCGAAGCCGCCGACCTGCTCGTCCCCTCAGGAGTCACCGCATGAACATCCCCACCGAGCTGCTGCACCACATCGACGGCAAGGACGTGCCCAGCGTGTCGGGTGCGACGTTCGGCGTGTCCGATCCGGTGACCGACACCGAGTACGGCCGGGTCGCCGCCGGTGACGCCACCGATGTGGACCTGGCCGTCGCCGCCGCGCGGCGGGCGTTCACCGACGGGCCGTGGCCCCGGCTCCCGCTCCGGGAGCGCGCTCGGGTGCTCGTACGCATCGCGGACGCCATCGAAGCGCGGTCCGACCGGCTGGCGGAGCTGGAGACGTTCGACACCGGGCTGCCGATCACCCAGGCCAAGGGCCAGGCGCACCGGGCGGCGGAGAACTTCCGGTACTTCGCCGACGTGATCGTGGCCCGGCACGAGGACGCGTTCCTGGTCGGCGACCGGCAGGTCAACTACGCGATCCGGCAACCGGCCGGGGTGGCGGGCCTGATCACGCCGTGGAACACGCCGTTCATGCTGGAGACCTGGAAGCTCGCGCCGAGCCTGGCGGCCGGGTGCGCGGTGGTCCTCAAGCCCGCCGAGTGGTCACCGCTGTCGGCGAGCGTGCTGTCCGGGATCATGGCCGAGGCGGGCGTGCCGGACGGGGTGTTCAACCTGGTCCACGGCATCGGCGAGGAGGCGGGGGCGGCGCTGGTGGCGCACCCGGACGTGCCGCGGCTGTCGTTCACCGGCGAGAGCGGCACCGGGCAGATCATCATGCGCACGGCCGCGCAGCACCTCAAAGAGGTGTCGATGGAGCTGGGTGGCAAGTCGCCGTGCGTGGTGTTCGCCGACGCCGACTTCGACCGTGCCGTGGACGCGGCGGTGTTCGGGGTGTTCTCGCTCAACGGCGAGCGGTGCACGGCGTCGTCCCGGGTGTTGGTGCAGCGGGGGGTGTACGAGGCGTTCGTGTCGGCGTTGGCGGCACGGGCGGCGGCGGTGCGGGTCGGCCTGCCCTCGGACCCCGCGACGGAGGTCGGCGCGTTGATCCACCCCGAGCACTACGCGCGGGTGTTGGAGTACGTGGAGGTGGGCAAGCGGGAGGCGCGGCTGGTCGCCGGCGGTGGACGGCCCGCGCACCTGCCGACCGGCAACTTCCTGGCGCCGACGGTGTTCGCGGACGTGCCGGTGGACGCACGGGTGTTCCAGGAGGAGATCTTCGGGCCCGTGGTGTGCGTGACGCCGTTCGACACCGAGGAGGACGCGGTGGCGCTGGCCAACGCGACCCGGTACGGGCTGGCGGGGTACGTGTGGACGGCGGACCTGGCGCGCGGGCACCGGGTGGCGCGGGCGGTCCAGTCCGGGATGGTCTGGGTGAACTCGCACAACGTCCGGGACCTGCGCACGCCGTTCGGCGGGATCAAGGCCAGCGGGGTCGGCCGGGAGGGCGGCGCGCACAGCATCGACTTCTACAGCGACCTGCGGGCGGTGCACGTGGCGGTCGGTGACCTGGTGCCGCCGCGCTTCGGCGCGCTCGACCGGACGTGAACACCCGTCGACCGCGGGCGCACCCGCTGTCGCGTGCCTCTCGGCTCGGGGGCCGGTGGCGACCTCGCGTCCGGGCATGGGCGACCGGCTCGGCACCCGCCCCGACGCGCGACCTCATCGGCTGGCGAGCGCTCTACCGGTACAGCCCGAACCACCTCTACGAGCACGTGTACCTCAGCGCCGAACGGTACGCGTGGCAATGCCTGGTCGGCGCGCAGCGCGGCCACGGCGACGTGGACCTCGCCACGGCGTGGCGGCTCGCGCCGAACCGGTACGTGTTCACGTTCCGCGAGTTCCGCATCCCGGTCGCGACCACGTGGCTGTACGACCTGGACGCCCTGCGCACCACCGGCGCGTTCTGCGGCCTCAACGGCGACGGCGAGGTCCGCAACGCGCCCGGCGGCGCACACATCATCCCGCTCGGCCGCGTCACCTACCCCTACGCCCAACCAGTCTGAGGGAACACCATGACCGCACTGGACGTCGTCCGCGCCCACTACGACGCCTCGGCGCGCGGCGACCTCGCCGGCATGCTGGCCGTGCCGGCTCCGGACGTCCGCTGGACCGAGGCGGCGGGTTCGGCGTACGCGGGCACCTACACCGGCCCGGCCGCCGTGGTGGACGGCGTGTTCCGCCGGATCGACGAGGAGTGGTCGTCGTTCGCCGTCGAGGTGGACGAGCTGCTCGACGCCGATGACGCGGTGGTGGCTTTGGGCCGCTACACCGGCAGGCACCGCGCCACCGGCAAGTCGATGACCGCCCGCTGCACGCACGTGTGGCGGGTCGCGGACGGGTTCGTCCGCGACTTCGAGCAGATCGCCGACACCGCCGCCATCGCCGCCGCGCGGACGTGAGGCGGCGCGTCTCGTCGGCCGGTGTCCATGCAAGGCCGCAGAACTGCGGTTCGCGGGTCGAGTGGCGACGTGGTCGTACGCGACATGCCTTTGGCGAGGTCCGGTTCCGCATGCAGGATGGAACTGTGCGTGATCGTGCTCAGACAGCTGGTCCGGACGAGGGCAACCCGACTCAGCAGGGACACGCGTCGTCCGGCGCGGCGGTGGTCCAAGCCGGCCGTGACGCCGCGGTGCAGGTGCAACACGCTTCAGGGACCGGCGCTGCGCGGGCATCGACGGGCGGCTACGCCAACAGTGGTGTGCACGTCGGTGATGTGAACCTGCGGACCGGCGCTCAGGTGCGGACCCGGTACCGCTTCCAGGTGCGGCAGATCGCGCCGCAACGGCTGCACGATCGCGAATCGTCAGGTCGGACCAACGAGGTCGGGCCTTGATGGCGATAGCGAAGACCTCCGTGGGTGAAGCCGAGGGCCGCGCCGTGCGAACCGCCGCCGCGGCCCTTCAGTGCAGTCCGTGGCGCACCAACCCCCGGGACCTGTGTCGGGTGTCGGTGCCGGCGGCCAAGGCCGTCATCGCCGAGTCGGTACTGCTCGCCCGCCGATGACCCACCCGATCCACCAGAAGCTGCCCACGCCGAACGCCCCGGGCCGGCGTGACCGTGCGGGTGCCGGCCGCCGCGGCCGGCACCCGACGTCCGGGTTCACTCCTGGCTGGTGAACACCTCCAGCGCCGCCTCGCGCACGTCCGGGTCATCGTGGCGGCGCAGTCCACGCAGCAGCTCACGCCACGGCGCGGGCCACCCGGCGTCACGACCCGCGGTGGTCACGATCGCCAGCGCGAGCGGTGCCGCGTCGTCGGCCAGCGCCCCGGCCACCGCGAGCTGCCGCGGCCGGGGAACCCGGGACAGCACGTGCGGGAGCACGCGCGCCAGCTCCTCGGCCGCCTGCCGCGCCACCGTCGGCCGCACCACGAGGCGTGCCACGTCGCGCAGACCGTCGAGTTCCGCGCCCTCCCGCTCCCACTCGACGGCGACGAGCGCGAGCTTGACGGCCGACGACCGGTACCCGGCCGCCGCGAGATCCCCGACCAGGGCCTTGGCCGCGGCTCGCGACGAGTCGGCGTCACGCGTGTCGGCGAGCTCGCGCACGAGCGCCGCGATCCGTTGCCGCGCGGGCAGGTCCCGGTCTTCCTCCGCGTCGAACCCGCCATCGGCGGCGACCAGCGCCGTGACCACCTCGCGCAGGGGCGTCACGTCCGCCGTCGCGGCGGCCAGGCGCACCACGGCGGTCAGCGCGTGCCGCCAGGTCGCCGTGTCGGCGAGGTCGGTCACGCGGCGGACGAGCAGCTCCGTGCCGCCGTCGGACCAGCGCGCCCAGGACGGTGACGCGTCCAGCCCCAGCCGGGCCGTGTCCGGGTCGGGCGAGTCCGCGAGCGCGCGCACGAGTGCCGCGTACCGGGCCCGGTGCCGCCGGGGCACGACCTCGGGCCACCGGACGACATCTCCCGCCACCGCCCGCTCGTCGGCGACGGCACGGGACAGCAGCTCCCACGCGGCCTCGTCGTCGAGGAACCACCGCGTCGCGGACACCAGCGCGCGCCGCACGTCCCGGTGCCCGTTCTCCCACGCCCCGGTCAACACCTCCACCGAACCCGGCACGCGGTGTTCCGCGATCAGCCGCACGGCCTCCTTGCGCGCGGTCACCTTCGGCGCGTCGAGCAGGGGTGTCAACAGCGTGCCCAGCCGGTCGGGCGAGGTGAAGCGGGCACAGCGGGCGACCGCGTACACCGCGACCCGCGCGCGGTGGGTGTCGACGTGGGCGAGCAGGTCCGGCAGCACGTCGCCGGGCTCGTCGGTCCACGCCAACGCGGCCAGCGCCGCCTCCACCACCGGCACGTCGTCATCGCCGACGAACTCCCGTAGCAGCTCCACCGTGCCCGGCAGCCATCCGAGCGCCCGCACGGCGGCGGTGCGTTCGTAGGTGTTGGCGCGCGGTGATGTACCGAGGTCGGCCAGCTCGGCGGCGTACGCGGCGACCTGGCGCGGCAGCCAGCGGTCGGGGCGGAGCCCGAACACCGGCAGGAAGCGCACTCCGCGCTTCTGGAACCGGCCGTGCGTCGACCGGCCGATCACCCGGTCCAGCAGGTCCGTTCGGCGCGACGAGATCGCCTGCCACACGGCGGGCACCGTGACGGTGGACGGGTCGGCGGCGAACACCCGTGCCACCCGCTCGTCGCGGTGGTGCGGCGGTGCCAGCCACAGCTCCACCGCCCGTCGCACCACGCCGTCGTCCTTCGCCGACCGCGCCCGGTCCAGCAGCTCCTGCACACCGGCCACGCCCCACGCCCGCCGACCCAGGCCCGCGGCGAGCCCGAGCAGCACCTCGAACCGGCCGCGCCGGGTGTCGGCGGCGAGCCGGGGTCGCAGCGCCTCGTACACCTGGTGCTCGGCGCCGCGCGGCAGCGACCGGTCCAGCCCGTACAGGTTGATCCACGGCAGGTTGCCGCCCAGGTGCTCCAGCCCGGCCAGGCCCGCGTCGACCAGCTCGGGGCGGCGGGACACCGCGCCCTCGCGGATCACCGCTTCCGCCACCGCGCGCACCGCGTTGCGGGTCTGCCAGGAGCAGTCGCGGGCCTGGGTCGCGTCGACCATCAGCTTCGTCAACGCGTCGGCCTCGGCCGGGCGGAACAGCCACGACGGCACCTTGGCCAGCGCGGCGAGCGCGACCGACCGCACCGGGTCCTGCTCGTTGGCGAGCCTGGTCAGGCCCGCCACCACGCCGCCGACCACCTCGGGGTCGCGGGTGGCGGCGGCCGCGGCCAGGTACAGCGGGTAGGCCTCGGCGCGTTCGCCCGCGGTGGCGCGGCGGGTCGCGGCGAGCAGGGTGTCACGGGCGTCCGCCCAGTCCAGGCGGGCGGTGACGGCCAGCCGGCGGGCCGGGTCGTCGGCGACGCGGCGCAGCGACAGCAGTCGGCGGGCCACGGCGGTCCGTGCGGCGGAGGGCAGTTCGTCCACGGCGGCCAGGGGCACGTCCGCGCGGTCGCCGAACACGCCGGTGAACATCGCCGCGCGCCGGGACGGTGCGATCGCGTGCAGGAACCGGGTCAGCTGCGGCCCCTCGAGCAGGCGGGCCAGCGCGATCAGGTCCTCGTCGCCGGTCACCGACACGGCGCGCCACAGGGACCGCCGCACGGGCAGCCGCCCGGTGCGGCGCGGGTCGGTCAGCAGGCGTACCACGCGTTCCGGCGCGTGCCGGGCCAGGCCTCCGATCACGCCGTCGAGCTGCCACGGCAGCGGCGCGTGCGGCAGCACCCGGGCCAGCACGTCGAGCGCCCGGTCGGGTTCGGCCGACGCCGCCAGGGCCACGGCCGCGCCGAGGCGGTACCACACCTGCGGCCACCCCACCGGCGGTGTGGCGTCCAGTTCGGCGGTCACGAAGTCGAGCAGCACCGCCGGATGACGGCGACCCAGCGAGGCCCAGTTGACCACCGCGTGCTCCAGGTCGGGCAACGCCGCGGCGACCACGTCCGGCGAGCACACCGGCAGCAGGCCGACGGCTTCGTGGTCGCCGAACGCCTCGCGCACCACCGGCAGCAGCCGTTCGGCCAACGCACGGCGCTGGTGGCGGCGCACGGCGGTGTAGAGGGCCTGCCGCAGTGCCGTCGCCAGGTGCGGCAGCCGGGCCAGGAACACCTCGGCGGGCACGTCCAGCCGGACCGCCACACCGATCGCCCGCCGGACCACCGAGGTCTGCGTGGCCGACAGGCACCGCACGACGTACTCGCGGTCGCCTGCCGCGTGTGCCAGGTGCAACGCCAGCCGCCGTTCGAACTCGCCACGAGCGTCCAGATCGCCCAGCAGCGCGGCCAACCCTGCGGTGCCGGTCAGCTCACGGGCGGTGCGGGCGAGGAGGCGCTGACGCGCGCCGTACGGCAGCGGGTCGAGGGCCTTGAGCAAGTTTCGCGCGGTGGTCACGGCGGGATTGTCGTCACCGGGCGGACCGGCCGCCACCGGTTTCGCGGAATGGTTCCGGAAATGGTTTGACGGTGCCACCCGCCGGTCGGCACGATGTGCGCACACCGAGCCGGAGGAGCAGACATGACCACCACCCGTCGACGCCGTTCCGGCAGCCCGTGCTCCCCACCGTGACCTGTTGAAAGGTCCGGTCCGGGGAGCCGCCCGTCGGGAAACCGACCAGGGCGGCTTTCTCTTTCCGAAATACCGGAGAAGGCCATCGGTCGACCGGGTCGCCATCGCACGGCGAACCCGGTGGAATTGCCACACGACGAGCCCCCATAGCTCAGCAGGACAGAGCGCGCCGCTACGAACGGCGAGGTCCCAGGTTCGACTCCTGGTGGGGGCACCGCTGGAACCCTGTGCCACCGCGACTCGCCGGGACGAGCCCGGCGGGGCGTGGGCGGCGGTTCCAGACCAGCGCCACGGCCGCCGGGAATAGCCGCGCGGAGCATTCCCGGCTAGCCGGAATGGTCGTTCGCCGCCACATATGTGAACCGGACTGTCGAATAGACCGGCCACATATGTGAACATCGAACACGGGCCGCCACCGGCCGTTGACACGCCGGAAACATGCGCTACGGTGCGAACAGAGAGCGCTTTCCCGATAACTCCCCGCACTCACCCCTCATACGGGAGAGGAAATCGCCATGCCCACATCTTCCGGCACCCGGCACGCCCTGCTCACCTTCGCCGTGGCCGCCGCCGCGCTCGCCACCACCGCGGTCGTCCTGCCCGGCGCCACGCCGGCGTACGCGGCCACCACCGCGGACGGGTTCGCCTCGGTGAACGCATTGGGACAGAACGGCACGACCGGCGGTGCGGGCGGTGCCGTCGTCACCGCCACCACCACCGCCCAGTTCCTGGGCTACATCGCCCGGCCGGAACCGCTGGTCGTGCAGGTCAAGGGCACGATCACGCTCCCGACCGGCACGACGGACGGCATGCACGACGTCGCCTCGGACAAGACGATCATCGGCCTGGGGACCGACGCGCGGCTCGTCGGCGGCGGGCTCAACATCGGCCTGCCGGTGGACGACGACGTCACCTCGCCCCCGGCCGACGCCGTGCACAACATCATCATCCGCAACCTCGCGCTGACCGGCGCCACCGACGACCTGATCAACGTGCAGATGTTCAGCCACCACATCTGGATCGACCACAACGACTTCTCCAACGGCGACGACGGCGCGGTCGACATCAAACGGGGCAGCGATTTCGTCACCGTCTCCTGGAACAGGTTCCACGACCACGACAAGACGCTGCTGCTCGGCCACGACGACGACAACGGCGCGCAGGACATCGGCCGGTTGCGGGTCACCTACCACCACAACTACTTCGACGGCTCCGACCAGCGCAACCCGCGGGTCCGCTTCGGCGAGTCGGTGCACGTCTACAACAACTACTACCGCGACAACAGCTACGGCGTCGCCTCGGCGATGAACGCGGGCGTGGTGATGGAGGGCAACTACTTCTACAGCGTGAACAACCCCGGCCGGGTCGACTTCAGCGGCGACCTGGGCCGCATCGTCGCCCGCGACAACATCCTCGTCGAGTGCAACCACGAGATCGAGCTCCGAGGCTCCGTGGTCGAGCCGCGCACGTACTACGCCTACACCCGCAACCGCGCCGCCGAAGTACCCACGATCGTGCCCGCCGGCGCGGGCACCGGCCGCATCTGACAGGAGCACCGAGACCGATGAGCGACATCAGCAGGCGCAGCCTCCTCGCCGGCGCCGCCGCGACGGCCCTCACCGCCGTCACCGCCCGTGCCGCGACCGCGAGCCCGGTCACCACGAACCCGGTGTGGGCGGCGCCGTTCCAGACCGCCGACGGCTTCGCCGGCACGAACACCCTCGGCCAGAACGGCACCACCGGCGGCGTCGGCGGCCCCGTGGTCACTGTGCGGGACACCGACACGTTCCTGGACTACTGCGACCGCAACGAGCCCTACGTGATCCAGGTCGACGGGATCATGACGTTCAGCAGCAAGCAGGCCCTGCGCTCGAACAAGACCGTCATCGGCCTGCCCGGCGCGGAGATCCGCGGCGGCGGCCTGGACATGTACCGAAGGCAGAACGTCATCATCCGCAACCTGAAGTTCACCGGCGCGGACGACGACGCGATCAGCATCCAGCAGTCCTCGCACCACATCTGGATCGACCACTGCGACCTCAGCGGCGGGCTGGACGGCCTGATCGACATCGTCCGGGGCGCGGACTTCATCACCGTGTCGTGGAACGACTTCCACGACCACAGCAAGACCGCCCTGCTCGGCCACTCCGACTCCAACGCGAGCCAGGACACCGGCAAGCTCCGCGTCACGTTCCACCACAACTACTTCAACGGCACCGAGCAGCGGCACCCCCGGGTCCGCTTCGGCGAGCCGGTGCACGTCTACAACAACTACTTCCGCAACAACCGCCTCTACGGCGTCGCGTCCACCGAGAACGCCGGTGTGCTGGTCGAGGCCAACTACTTCGACAACGTGCCGCACCCCATCTACTCCGGCTACGACGAGAGCGGACCCGGCCGGGTGGTGCAGCGCAACAACATCTTCGTCAACTCCGGCACGCCGCAGACCCTCGGCACGGTCGTGGAACCGCGCACCTACTACGCCTACACCCCCGACAACCCGTCGACGCTGCCCACCACCGTCCCCACCGGTGTCGGCGTCGACCGGATCTGACCCAGGAGGCCACGCATGAGCCCACTCAACCGCCGTCGGCTGCTCACCGGCACGGCGCTCGCCGCGGTCGCCGCCACCGTGCCACGTCCGGCCTGGGCCGGTGTCGGCGCGCTGAACGTCGCCGACGGGTTCGCCGGCGTCAACGCCCTGGGCCAGAACGGCACCACCGGCGGCGCGGGCGGCCAGGCCGTCACCGTCACCACGGCCGCCGCCCTCGCCGACTACGTGGGCCGCAAGGGGCCCTACGTCATCTCCGTGTCCGGCCGCATCCAGGTCGGCGACGAGATGCTGACCGTCGTGGCGAACAAGACCATCGTCGGCGTCGGCTCCACCGCCGAGATCACCGGCGGCGGGCTGCAACTCGGTTCCACCACCCGCCCGGGCAACAACGTGATCATCCGCAACCTGCGGTTCACCAACGCCTCGGACGACTCGATCAGCGTGACCAACTCCGCGCACCACGTGTGGATCGACCACTGCGACCTGTCCGACGGCTACGACGGCCTGCTGGACATCAAGCGCAACTCCGACTACGTCACCGTGTCGTGGAACCACTTCCACCACCACAGCAAGGCCGCCCTGCTCGGGCACTCCGACACCTACACCACCGACCGCGGCAAGCTGCGCGTCACCTACCACCACAACTTCTTCGACGGCACCGACCAACGCCACCCGCGCGTCCGCTTCGGCGAACCGGTGCACGTCTACAACAACTACTACCGGGGCAACTCGCTCTACGGCGTCGCGTCCACCATGGACGCGGGTGTCGTGGTCGAGGGCAACTACTTCGAGAACGTCGCGCACCCGATCCTGTCCGGCTACGACAAGAGCGGGCCGGGACGAGTGGTGGAGCGCAACAACATCTACGCCGGGTCCGGTGCCCCGGAGACGCTCGGCACCGTCGTCGAACCGCGCACCTACTACAGCTACACCGTGGACGACCCCGCGTCCGTGCCGCGCCTGGTCACCGCCGGCGCCGGTGTCGGCCGGGTCCAAGGGGTGTGACGGGCGCGAACCGGGCCCCCGCCGGTGTGGCGGGGGCCCGGAACCGCGTCAGGCAGGACTCACCGCGAGGCTCACTGGAAGATGACGTCGCTGCAGAAGTAGTACGACTGGTCCGAGTGACTGGCCTGCCAGATCGCGAAGACCACGTGCCGGCCGGTGCGGCTGCCCGCGTTCACCGCGACCTTGTAGTGGTCCGACGGCGCGTACCGGCCCGTCGTCGCGACCAGGTCGAGGTGGTTCCAGCCCAACGCCGTCGTCGTCGCGTCGTAGCCCTGCTTGGTCACGTACACCCGGAGGTAGTCCGCGCCGTGCCGGGCCTGGTCCCAGATGTCGAGGGTGAACTGCCGCGGCTTGGTCACCGCCTTCCACTGACCCGGGTTGTCCAGCGCCGCATACCGCATGCCGCCGGTGCGCCCGCCGCTGCACAGCTGGCCGTTGGGGATGGCACCCTGGTGGTTGCCCGCCACGCCTTCGCGGTACAGGCCGTTCCAGTTCCACATCGCGGTGGTGTCGGCCTGCCAGGCCTGCCAGCACATCGGGTCCTGCTGCGCCATCGTCGGGTTCTGGAAATCGCTGCCCCAACGCTGCCAGCAGCCGTAGTTGCGCGACGGCGGGTCGACGGTCGACCCGTGTGCCTGGGCGACACCGGTCAGCACGCTCGCCATGAGTCCGCCGACGACCACGAGCGTCGCGAAGGCCCTGCCGAGCAGGGTCTTGTTCGCCGGGATTGATCTGAGCGCCACTCTCTCCTCCTCGTTGAGGATGACCACGTTCCGGTAGTGACCATGGGTTGGGAGCGCTCCCAAATCGCACTGTAACCAGCCGTGCACGCAGATGGGAAGTGTTGGTGGACAACGGGTTCGCATTCGACGCGCATTCGACCGCAATTCGACAAAAGGCCGTCCACAGTGGACAGCGCAATGCGGGACCTCGAGACCTGGCGGTCACCGAGCCCGACACGGGCCGACGCGGTCGGGAGATCAACGGGCGGCACCGGTACCGCGCGCCGACTGCTCCACCAGGACCACCACCGGTTCCCCCACCAGCGGGGACACCGTCTCGATTGGAGGTCTTGACGATCGCCCGGCGGGCGTCTTAGGGTCCGGCATCTCGAAAATTGCCGGGTCAATGACGAAACTTTCGAACGCCGCCGTCGTAGTCGTCCGAGAAAGCGAAGACCGCCATGAAGTCGATCCGCCTCGTCACCGCCACGCTCGCCGCGATGGCGTTGACCTCGCCCCTGGCCCTGGTTGCCGCGGCCTCACCCGACACGGGTGACCTCGCGCCGGGCCACGCGAAGAAGGACACCCTCCGCTGGGTGGCGCCCAAGGGGTTCTACATCGGCACCGCCGCAGCCGGCGGCGGCCACCACGAGAGCCAGCCCTACCCCGACCCGTTCACCAAGGACTTCGAGTACCGCTCCGTGCTGGCCAAGGAGTTCAGCTCGGTGTCCGCCGAGAACCAGATGAAGTGGGAGTACATCCACCCGGAGCGCGACCGCTACAACTTCGGCATGGCCGACGCCATCGTGAAGTTCGCGCAGAAGAACCGGCAGGTCGTGCGCGGGCACACGCTGTTGTGGCACAGCCAGAACCCGGCGTGGCTGGAGCAGGGCGACTTCACCGCCGAGGAGCTGCGCGAGATCCTGCGCGAGCACATCACCACGGTGGTCGGCCGGTACAAGGGCAAGATCCAGCAGTGGGACGTCGCCAACGAGATCTTCACCGAGTCGGGCGCGCTGCGCACCACCGACAACATCTGGATCCGCGAGCTGGGCCCCGGCATCATCGCGGACGCGTTCCGCTGGGCGCACGAGGCCGACCCCAAGGCCCAGCTGTACTTCAACGACTACAACGTGGAGAGCGTCAACGCCAAGAGCAACGCCTACTACGCGTTGATCAAGGACCTGTTGGCGCAGGGCGTGCCGGTGCACGGCTTCTCCGCCCAGTCGCACCTCAGCACCCGGTACGGCTTCCCCGGTGACCTGGAGACGAACCTCAAGCGGTTCGCCGACCTCGGCCTGGGCACCGCCATCACCGAGCTGGACGTGCGGATGGACCTGCCGGCGGACGGCGTGCCGACCGCGGAGATGCTGGCCAAGCAGGCCGACTACTACAACCGCACGCTGGTCGCGTGCCTCAACGTCGAAGGCTGTGACTCCTTCACGATCTGGGGCTTCACCGACAAGTACTCCTGGGTGCCGGTGTTCTTCCAGGGCGAGGGCGCGGCGACGGTCATGTGGGACGACTTCACCCGCAAGCCGGCCTACGACGTCATGCAGTGCACGCTCGCCAAGGAGTCCGTCGAGCGCGGCGAGCGCCACCCGCACCTGCCGGACTGCGCCAAGTAGGTAACAACGCAAGCCGTCGGCCCCCGTTCGGACCTCGGAGTCCGGGCGGGGGCCGATTCCACGTCAGGCGCCGAACGCGACCACGGCGCACGACGTGGCCAGCGCCAGGCACAGCGGCGAGTAGACGCGCAGGTCGAGCCGGGAGTACTCGGTCGACCGGCGCGACGACATGACGAGCCCGCTCCCCCCTCGCAACAGCAACACCACCGCCACGCCCACCGTGCCTACGACCGACACCCACGACGGGCCCGGCACGCCGACCAGCTCCGCCCGCCCCACCACCAGGTAGGCGGCCAGGCCGAGCGCCAGCGCCACGGCCAGCGTCGGGCCGGGCGACGGCAGCCTCTCCGGTGGCACGTCCACCACCCGCCGCGCGAACTCCTCGCGTGACCCCAAGGGCCACGGCGAGAAGATCCACACCACGTGCAACGCACCCACCAGCACCAGAACACCTGCCGTGAGCAGGGCCAACACCGCCATCCGACACCTCCGTACGCCCGCGTATGGTCGCTGGCCGTACGGTAGCGTACGGAAACTGATAGCCCGTGACGCACGCCACGTCCAGGCGGGAACACCACCCGCCCCCGCGCCGTTGGAACACTCGGTCGGTGCGGTCCGTGTCCTCGAGCCTCACCCAGCGCCTTCGCGGAATACCGTTCGGCTGGAGCCGCGTCGAGCCACTCGCCGAGAGGCGACCGCCGCGCCGACCCCTCGACTCCCGACGCGGACGCCGACGTCGATCCCCTCAACTCCCGACGCGGCCGCCGACGTCGACCAGGTCGGTGACGCCCGCCAGCAACGCCCGGACGTGGTCCTCACCGGCCAGCGTGCCGTACAGCAGCGTCAGCGACGCGTCGGAGATGCCGCAGTAGTTCGAGATGCCCACCCGGAGCTGCCGGTCCATCAGGTCGGCCATGCCGTGCTCGTCGAACGTCTCCCGCGACTCCCCCGCGAGCCCGATCCACCGCATCCGCTTGCCGGCCAGGCGCGCTTGGCTGCGCCCGTAGGCGAAGCCGTAGTTCCAGACCCGGTCGATCCAGCCCTTGAGGATCGCGGGCGGCGCGAACCACCAGACGGGGAACACCACCACCAGCAGGTCCGCCGCCGAGATCCGGTCCATGTGCGCCCGCACCTCCGCCGAGTAGACCTTGTCCCGGTCGGCCCAGTCCGGCTCGTCCTCCGGTGTCAAGCGCGGGTCGAACCGCTCGGCGTGCAGGTTCATCAGGTCGACATCGACGCCGCGCGCGGTCAGGTCGTCCTCCAACCGGGCCGCCACCAGCCCGGTGAGCGAGTCGATGCGCGGGTGGGCCACCACCAGCAGCGCCTTCACCGCGCGTCCAGGCGGACGAGCATCTTGCCGGTGTTGACGCCGCTCAGCACGCCGAGGAACGCCTCCGGCGCCCGCTCCAGCCCGTCGAACACCGTCTCCTCGGTCCGCAGCACGCCGTCCGCGAGCCACCCGGCGGCCCGCCCGAGGTACTCGGGGAACCGGTCCAGGTACGAGCTGACGACCATGCCGCGCAGGCTGAGCTGCTTGATCGCGGCCGGGTACAGGTTCGGCCCCGGCACCGGCCCGGTCGCGTTGTACTGGCTGATCGCCCCCACCAGCGCGATCCGACCGCCGGACCGCATCGCGCCGATGGCGGCCTCCAGGTGGTCACCGCCGACGTGGTCCACGTAGACGTCGATGCCCTCGGGCGCGGCCGCGGCCAGCCGCTCGCCGATCGGACCGGACCGGTAGTCCAGCGCCGCGTCGAAGCCGAAGTCGGCCAACTTCTTCGCCTTCACCGGGCCGCCCGCCGAACCGATCACCCGGGACGCGCCCAGCTGCTTGGCGATCTGCCCGGCGACGCTGCCGACCGCGCCCGCGGCGGCCGACACGAAGACCACGTCACCGGGTCGCACGGGCGCGATCTCGGTCAGGCTCACGTACGCGGTGAGCCCCGGCGTGCCCAGGACGCCCAAGTACGCCTGCGCCGGTGCGAGCGCGGGGTCCACGACGGTCACCGTCGAGGCCTCCAGCACGGCGTGCTGGCGCCAGCCGAGGAAGTGGAACACGGTCGCGCCGACCGGCACCGCCTCCGCCTTGGACGCCACGACCTCGCCGATCGCGCCGCCGTCCAGCGCCGCGCCGACCTCGAACGGCGGGATGTAGGACTCGCCCTCGTCCATCCGGCCGCGCATGTACGGGTCGACCGACATCCACGTGTTGCGCACGAGCACCTGCCCGTCGGTCAACTCCGGCAGGTCGACGGTGGCGAGGGTGAAGTGCTCCGGGCCGGGCTCGCCGACCGGGCGTGCCGCGAGGCGGATCTCGCGGGTGGTGTTCGACATGGCGTTCCTCCGTGCGGGTTGTGCTTCGAGGACCACCGTGCCGGGGCGGTGTTCGGGTCCTGCTCCGATCTTGTTCGGGTCGCCTCGACTACGGTGGTGACCATGCGTTTCGGGGTGCTGGGTCCGCTGGACGTCCGGACCGGGGACGGCACGCCCGTGCGGGTGCCCGAGCGCAAGGTGCGCGTGCTGCTCGCCGACCTGCTGGCCCACCGCGGCCGCCCGGTGTCGGCGGACCGACTGGTCACCGACCTGTGGGGCGACGACGGGCCCGCCAACCCGCTGCGCGCGCTGCACGCGAAGGTGTCGCAGCTGCGCCGTGCGCTGGAGGAGGCCGAGCCCGGCGGCCGTGACCTGGTCGAGTCCCGTTCGCCCGGCTACCTCCTGCGCGCCGACGACGTGGACGCCGACCGGTTCGCCGAGCTGACCGCGCGGGCCCGTGAGGCCGTCGACCCGACGGCACGGGCGGCGCTGCTGGCCGACGCGCTGGACCTGTGGCGCGGACCGGCGTTCGCGGACTTCGCCGACCACGACTTCACCCGCTCGGCCATCACCCGGCTCGACGAGCAGCGGCTGGTCGCGGTGGAGGACCTGGCGCAGGCCCGGCTGGAGCTGGGCGAGCACGCGGCGGTGGTGGCCGAACTGGCGGACATCGTCGCCGAGCACCCGTTGCGGGAACGCCTGCGCGCGATCCACCTGCGTGCCCTCTACCGGTCGGGGCGCCAGCACGAGGCGTTGGCGGGCTACGACGACCTGCGCCGCCGGCTGGCCGACGAGCTGGGCGTGGACCCGAGCCCCGAGCTGGCCGCGCTGCACCGGGCGATGCTGGAGCAGGACGCCGACCTCGCGCCGCCGGTGCGGCCGACCGCGAACCTGCCGAACCCGCTCACCCCGCTCGTCGGCCGGGAGCACGACGTGGCCGAGGTGCGGCGGCTGCTGGGCGAGCACCGGCTGGTGACGTTGACCGGTCCCGGCGGGGTCGGCAAGACGAGGCTCGCGGTGGAGGCCGCCCGGCGGCTGGTGGACGGGTTCGCCGACGGTGTGCGGATCGTGGAGGTGTCCGCGCCGTGCTCGCTGCCCGACGTGGTCGCGGCGGTGCTGGGCATCCGCGACGACGGCACGTGGGGCGGCGAGCACGTCGACACGGTCGACCGGCTGGGGATGGCCTTGCGGGACAAGCGGATGCTGCTCGTGCTGGACAACTGCGAGCAGATGATCCCGGAGGTGGCCGCGTTGACCGCGCACGTGCTGCGGACCGCGCCGCACCTGCGCGTGCTGGCGACCAGCCAGGAGCCGCTGGCCGTCGCGGGCGAGGTCCGCCACCCCGTGGCACCGCTGGCCGAGCCCGCCGCCGTGGAGCTGTTCGTCGCCCGGGCCACCGCCGCCGCGCCCGGGTCCGCCCTCGACGCCGACGCGGTGGCGGCGATCTGCCGCCGGTTGGACGGCCTGCCGCTGGCGCTGGAGCTGGCCGCGACGAAGGTGCGCGCGCTGGGCGTGATCGGGGTGCTGTCCCGGCTGGACGACCGGTTCCGCGTGCTGGCGGGCGGGTACCGGGACGCGCCGCCGCGGCAGCGGACCCTGCGCGCGATGATCGACTGGAGCTGGGAGCTGCTGGACGACGCGGCGCGGGTGGTGCTGCGCCGGCTGGCCGTGCACCACGAGGGCTGCACGTTCGAGGCGGCCGAGGCGGTGTGCGGTGGCGACGACGTGCTGGACGTGCTGACCGGGTTGGTGGACCGGTCGCTGGTGGTCGTGGTGGAGGGCGCGGGCGGCCCCCGGTACCGGCTGCTGGAGTCGGTGGCGGCGTACTGCGTGGAACGGTTGGGCGAGGCGGGTGAGCTGGAGGACGTGCGGGCGCGGCACGTCGAGTACTACACCGACCTCGCCGAGCGGGCCCGATTGCGAGGGCCTGGGCAGCACGAGTGGTTGCGACGGCTGGACGCCGACTCGGCGAACCTGCGGGTGGCGCTGGACCACGCAGTGCGGCAGGGGCTGGCCGCGCAGGCGTTGCGCCTGGTGGACGCCCTGGCGTGGTACTGGGTGCTGCGCGGCAGGCTCGGTGAGGCACGGCGCGCGTTCGAGACCGTGCACACGGTGGGGAGGACCGGCGCCACCACGGCCTGGCACACCGGCATCGGCATCCTGACCGGTCAGGGCGCGGACCGGGACGCGCGGATCGAGGCCGCGCTGCGGTCGTGCCCGGAACCGCACGCGTTCTGGTTCCTCGGCCATGCCCTGTGCGAGATCGGCGACGTCGCCTCGGCGGAACACCTGACCGAGCGGGCGCTGACCACCTTCGCCGCCACCGGCGACCGGTGGGGCACGGCCGCGGCACTCAGCGACCGCGCGCTCCAGCGACTCCTGCAGGGCGACCTGGAGGCTGCGGCCCGGGACGGCGAGCGCAGCGTCGCCCTGTTCCACGACCTCGGCGACACCTGGGGCAGGCTGCGCGGCACCCGGCCGCTCGCGGCGGTGGCCGAGGTTTTCGGCGACTACGACGAGGCAGCGGAGCGGTTGCGGACGGGCTTGCGGTTGGCCGAGCAGCTCGGCCTGTGGCCGGAGGCGTCCGACCTGATCGCAGGACTGGGCCGCATCGCCCTGCTCGCCGGTGACCACGAGCGGGCGCGTGAGCACCACGAACGCGCCCTGGACCTGGCCGCGGAGCACGGTTTCCGGGCCGGTGAGGCCAACGCGCGGCTCGGTCTGGCGTTGGGCGCACGCCGTGCGGGCAACCTCGACACCGCCGAGGAGCTGTTGTACACCGTGCTGGCCTGGCACGACGAGGTCGGGCTGTCCGGCGCGAACGCGTTGGTGCTGGCCGAACTGGGCTTCATCGCCGAACTGCGCGCCGACCCGACGACCGCTGCGGTCCGGCACCGGGAGAGCTACGCGGCCGCCGTCGGCACGGGCGACCCACGTGCGTTGGCGTTGGCTTTGGAGGGCCTGGCCGGTGCGTCGGGCGACCCGGCGTCCGCCGCCACGTTGCTGGGCGCGGCGGACGCGGCCCGACGATCCCGCAACGCTCCCCTGCCCGCCGCCGAACGCGCCGACGTGGACCGGATCACCGGTCGGGTCATGGAGGTTCTGGGGACGGTGGCGTTCGGAGAGCACTTCGCGCACGGGGCCACGCTGACCCCGGACCAGGCTTTGGATTACTCGGACTCAAGGGCGGGGGTTCGAAAAGCCTAAAAGCGTCCTCGCCGGACGGGCAGATCAGCAGGATGACCTCCCGCTCGTCCCGCCTCGTTCTCGTTGCGTCGGGGACGTCCTGTTGCGTCGTGGGCCGGGCTCCGTGTCATCCCACCGACCTCCCTCCGGGCTACCACACGCGTCAAGAGGGCGCCCGAAGTTGGAGTATCAGGCAACGCTCGCACGACGCCCTCTTGACACGTGCGGTAGGGCTACGCCAGGTCGGCGGGATGACACGAACCCCTCGCATTGAAAAGCGGAAGCGCATCGCAGCCGCACCCGCCCCGGCGCCGCCCGACCCCGCGCTCGTCGGCGACCCCCGCGCGCTGTGCCACGAGCACGTCCTTCTCCCCAATAGGAGGGCTTCGTGTCATCCCGCCGACCTGGCGCAGCCTTACCGCACGTGTCAAGGGCGGCGCGTCCAGCTTTGCCCGCTACTTCACTGGGACCTCGCGCCGCCCTTGACACGTGTGGTAACCCGGAGGGAGGTCGGTGGGATGACACGGAGTCCGGGACCACCAACCCAACGGGAGTTCCCAACGGAACAAGGGAAGGACGGAACCGGGGGATGTCATCCTGCTGATCTGCCCGTCCGGCGAGGACGCTTTTCAAAGCTCTTCAAAGCTTTCAAGGCCTATGAGCTCGACTCACCCGAGTCACGGTCACGATCACGATCCCGCAGGTAACGGGTGTGGTCGGCCTGCTGGTTGACGTCGGCCGCGTACACGCGTTCGGCCAACCGGTGGGCCTCGGCCTCCAGCAGCTCAAGCTGGGTCACCAGCTCATCACCCGGACTCGGCTCCCCACCCGCCCGCTGCTTCACCGCGAACCACCACGGCAGGTTCAAGTACGTCTGCACCGACAACGGCAGGTCGGTGCGCGCCAACCGCACCACGGTGTGCCGAAGGTCCGGGTTGGCGGCCAGCGCGTCGTGCCGCGCGAGCAAATCACCCAGAACCGCGCCGATCCGGCCCACGGCGGCGACAGCAGGCTCAGGCATCCGGGACGCTTGCGCGCCCACTTCCCGCACCAGGCCGTCCAGCTCCGCGCGCAGCCGACCGGCCTCGGTGACGGCGTCCACCGGCACCAGCCGGACCTTCTCCGGCGGCGCGAGCAGCGCACCCACCGCGTACAGCCCGGCCACCACCAACGGCCAGATCCCGCCGACCACGCCGGTCAGGTGCAGCAGCACGCCGACGAGACCGCCGACGCAGCCGACGAGGTTCTTGGTCGAGCCCAGGTAGCGGATCATTGGTAGCCGCGGATCTCCTGGAACACCTGGCCGAGCGCGGCGGAGCGGGCGTCGAACACCCGGCCGCCGGTCATCGTGGCGACCTGGCTCAGCTCGGCACTGCTGCCCTCGCCGAACAGCACCGTGAACACCGGCACCTGCCGCACGGACGCGGGCACCGAGCCGAACGCCGCCTGGAACTCGGCCAGGCCCGTGCCGTTCGCGTTCTCGCCGTCGGTCATCAGCACGATCGACGTGAACCGGTCCGGGTCGGCCGCGACCAGCGGCTCCATCACCTCGTACGCACGTGACAGGCTGTCGTAGATGGCCGTGCCGCCGCCTTCGGTCAGCCCTTCGGCGTACGCCTTGATCTCCGCGAGCTGGGCCGACGGGTCGCCCTCGGGCAGGGTGAACGTCCGCGGCGTGCCGGGCCCGGTGTTGAACGGCAGCATGGTCACCTCCTCCCGGCTGCGGAACCGGCGGAACCGGCCGGTGAGCGTGTCGTCGGCGCCGGTCAGGCCGACCAGCGCGGACCGCAGCGACGCGATCCGGTCGCCCGCCATCGAGCCGGACGTGTCGAGCACGTACAGCGTGCGCGACGGTCGCCGGATCTCGTTGAAGTAGGCCGAGAGCAGGGCGTCGACCGAGTCGCGCGCGGCCGGGAACGGCAGCTCGACCAGGTCGCGCACGGTGAAGCGGGAGTCCAGGTCGACGCCGGGCACGACCGGCCGCCGGTGCGTGGTCTCCATGATCTTGCGCTGCACGTCGGGCGTGCGCAGGTGGTCGGTGAGGCGCTGGTGGGCGTCACGCGCGTCGTCACCGGAGTCGGCGAGCAGGGTCAGCGGGTAGTCCGCGGTGACCACGCCGTCGTCGGGGTAGACCAGCGTGAGCGGTTCGGGCAGGTCCTTGGACGCGTTCAGGGACGACAACACGGACTCGTAGTTGATCAGTCCGTCGACCCGCGCGCCCGGGTCGTGGCCGGTCGCGCGGCGCAGGTAGGCCTCCGACAGCCAGCCCGACGACCCGGCGGACAGCGACTGCGCGGCGAAGAAGCTCTTCAGCCGGGGCGTCACCGCCGCGATCTGGCCCGCGTCCACGGCGTTGCCCGCGCCGGCCAACGCCGAAGCCACGCCCACCAGGGCGGAGAAGCCGGAGTTCGACGCCGACGGGTCGGTCATGCCGTAGCTGAACGCCTTGCGCCCGGCCTGCTCGGCGATCTCGCCCCAGCCGACCCGCCGGTCCTCCCACCCCAACCGCCGCGCCGACGAGGCCGACAGGCCGAGCACCACCGGCGAACTCATGATCTTGACCTGGTTGCCGAGCCGCTTCGCCGCCTCCGGGATGCCCGCCGGGTAGCGGTTGGAGGAGAACCAGACGGCGTCGTACTTGCCGTCGACCTCGCCCTTCGCCAACGCCTCGGCGCCTTCCAGCGTGCCGGTGAAGGTGAACTTCACCTCGACACCGGTCGCCTTCGCCGCCTCGTCCAGCACCGGCTGCAGGTCGGCCAGCTCACTGCCCGCGAGCACCCGCAGCACACCGGGTTCCGCCGGGCCCGCGGGCTGTGCCGGGTCGGGCTCGGCGCTGCCGGTGCACCCCGCGACCACCAGCACCGCGGCGAGCACGAACGCTGTTCTCATCGGTCCCCCTCGACCGCCGCCGCGTCGTGCGAACGGCGCAAGTGCTCTTCGGCGCGACGGATCTCCCCCGACAGCGACTCCACCGTGGCGGCCATCGTGCGCACCGCGTCCGCCCGGTAGCCGTCGACCGCGTCGATCGCCGCGTAGATCCGGTCGAACGACGCGCGGATCGTCTCCACCGCCACCGCCGGGTCGCTGCTCGCCCGGCGAATCTCCGCGCTCTGCAGGTCGAGCAGCTCGGTGTTGGCGCGGATCAGGCCGTCCGTGGTGGCCTGCAGGGCGGCGACCTCGTCCAACACGTCCCGCTGGCTCGCCAGCGCGCCGCTGACCAGCAGGGCGATCCGCAACGCGGCCACGGTCGTGGTGACCGCGCGCTCCACGCCCCGGATCAGCTCGTCGTTGTTGCGCCGCACCAGGTCCAGCGCCAGGTAGCCCTGCGCGCTGACGGCGAGCTGCGTCAGCAGGTCCTGGTGCCGTTGCCGGATGGGGTGCAGCACGTCCGCGCGCAGCGCCTGCGCCCGTGCCGGGTCGGTCAGGTCGAAGATCCCGGCCTGCCGGTCGATCGCCGCGTCCACCGCCTCGGCGAACGCGGCGGCCTCGGCCAGCTTGCCCATGGCCCGCCACAGCCGCTCCCGCTCGCCCTTGATGGCGGCGTTGTCGCGGCGCAGCCCGTCCTGCCGGTGGCGCAGGTCCGCCACCAGCGCGTTCACCGGCTCGCCCGCGGCGCGGTAGCGGTCCAGCGCCTTCTTGGCGGCGTTCGCGGCGGGGAAGACCTTGAGCAGCTTGCGGCCGGTGATCGGCAGCTTCGACGGGTCCAGCTCGGCGACGGTGCGGCGCAGCCCGGACAGCGACGTGGTGACGTGCACCTGCGGCGAGTCGTCGCGCAGGGCGCGGGCCGAGCGGTCCAGCATCGTGCCCGCCACGCCCGCCGCCGCGCGCATGTCGGCCTCGCCGACCGCGAGCACGTCGTCCAGCACCGCGGTGAACTCCGGTGACCGGACGTCCAGCGCCTGGAGGCGTTCGGCGAACCGCTCGGCACGGCGCCCGACGTCGGCGCGCACGTCGTCGCCGAGCGCGATCAGCCCGGCCGCGCGCTCGACCGGGACCGGCGTCACGGGTTCCGGCGGGGTGAGGGTGAACTCGTCCATCACGGCGCGACCGCGTCGAGCAGGCGTTCCAGGGTCTCGAACGACGGCGGCTCGACCGCGTCCACCAGGTCCGCAGGCGCTTTGTCACCCACCACGTCGGCGAACACGCGCGGATCGGAGGTGCGGAAGCCGAACGTGGCCGCGAGCTTGGTCAGCTCCGGGTCCGTGCTCAGCAGCCGACCCACCTGGTCACCCTGGTCCGACAGCGGGACCAGCGTGTGCTTGGAGTAGACCGTCGGCGCGAGGTAGAGCAGGCGCATGTCGGCGCGGATCGAGCCGTCGGCGCGCAACACCCGGTCGAGGTACTGGGACTCGTAGATCAGCGCCAGCGGCGTCTTGCCCATGCCGGCCGCGAGGTAGTCCTCGAACGGGCCCTCGGTGCTGTTCTGCGTGTAGCCCTGGTCGCGGAACAACCGGGCGACGTCGGGCAGCACGGTCGCCTCCTGCTCCGGCGTGGCGACCACGGTGTTGCCGTTGGCCACGAACGACATGATCGACAGGTACATCGCGGCGGAGTTCGACTCGGCCGGGTTGGTCGTGGTGACCAGGATGTTCTTGCGGGCCGGGTAGGCGGTGTTGCCGGGCAGCTGGTCCCAGCGCGTGCCCGCCTTGGTCAGCTCCAGGTACTTGGCCACGTCGAGCACCTGGTAGTCGCCCACGCCCTTGGTCACCACACCGGCGGCTTCGAGCAACTTCACGATCGGCTCGAACGTCGCCACGGCCATCGGCGACTGGAACGGCGTGTGCGCGGCGGTCGTCTTGCGGTCGCGCTGGATCCGCTGCGCGGCGGGCGAAGACGACGGGAACGCGAACGCGTACTTGCCGAGGTCGACGGAGGTGGCGATCTGCCGGGAACCGGCCGTGTCCACCTCGACCGTCAAGCCGTGCTTCGCGAACGCGTCGACCACCCGCCGGTCGCTGAAGAAGGCCAGCTTCTCCGACCCGATGACCCCGCGCACGGTGGTCGGCTCGCCCCGCGCGCCACCTTCCGCGTCATCCGAACGGCCCCACACGACCACCGCCACGACGGCGGCCAACAACACCACGGCCAAGCCGATGGACAACCGGCGCTTCACTTGACCCGCTCACCCCCGTGTTCGAGCCTGATCATCTCGTTCGCTCGCCTCGTTTGACGCGCGAACCGGCGATCACCGGGCGAACGGTTGGTGAACGGAAGGTGTAGATGTCGCGTACACCGCAGCGATCACGGTGACCGCACACGCGGCGTACGCGGTCGTGCGCGCGGAGGTGAGTTCGGCGAGCGCCGGCCCCACCAGGGCACCGACGAACGTCGCCGCCGCCTCACCGGTGAACAGCACCGCGCTGACCCGCCCGAGCACCTCGCCGGGCGTCACCCGCTGCAGGGCGGTCTGCGTGACGACGAGGGCTGCCGAACCCGCCGCCCCGATCACCACCGCGGCGGGCAGCGCCCAGGTCAACGTCGTGGAGCTGAACAGCAGCACGAACCCGACGGCCGTCACGGCGAGTGCGGCCGCCAGCAACGGCCCCGCACGCAGGCGGTCGACCAGGAACCGGGCCGCCGGTGCGCCGAGCAGGAACCCGACGCCGAGCCCGGACATCACCAGCCCGACCGCCGCCGTGCCGCCGAACGCGGTCAGCCCGAACGGCACCAGCAGGGCGCTGAGCGAGGCGTTCGCGGCCAGGAAGACGGTGCTGACCACGAGGAGCACCGAGGCCGTCCGGTCCGAGCGGAGGAACGCGAACCCTTCCGCCAGTTCCCGGCCCACGCCCCGCCTGCCCCCGGTCGACGGGTGCCGCGACAGCAGCGCGAGCAGCACGGCCGAGACGAGGTAGCTCGCCACGTCCGCCAGCACCAGGACGTGGAAGCCCACCAAGGCCATCAAGGCGGCACCCAGCGGCGCGCCGACCAGCCGGGCCACGCCGTCGGTGACGGAGTTGAGGGCGTTGGCGCCGCTCAACGCCGTGCCGGTGCCGACCACGACCGGCGTGTGCGCCTGCGCGGCCGGTCGGAACACCACGGTGCCCGTGCTCTCGACGACCAGCGCGAGGTAGACCAGCCACAGGTCACCGGGGTCGCGGGCGAGCAGCAGCAGGGCGACGGCGGCGGCCCGCAGCACGTCCGCCGCGATCATCAGCCGCCGCCGGTCCCACCGGTCGACCACCACCCCGGCGAACGGCCTGAGCAGCACGACCGGCAGGAACTCCGCCGCCAACGCCGCGCCCGCCGCCATCACCGAGCCGGTCAGCTGGAAGACGTGCGCGGGCACCGCCACCACGAGCAGCCAGGTGCCGAACGCGCTGACCGCCCGTGCCGCCCACAGCAGCCGGAAATCACCCACGCGCAACGCGTTCAGCACATGCCCTCCGTGCCGCGGGCGGACGCACGGTGGCTCGTCGTGCCCGCCCTCACCGCGGGCTCGCCGACGCGTTTCCGCTCGTCACCGGGCACCCGGACCGGTGACATCCCCCATCGTGCCGACCGAGGTCGGTCAGTAGGCCATGAACAGGATCTCGTCGCGCGAGTAGTCGTGGCCCGGGTGGTTCTCCTTGAGGTGCTGCTGGGTCTTGGCCACCAGGTCGTCCTCGTCCTGACCCGTGATGTGCTCGCCACAGGGGCAGGTGATGTTCCGCTTCATCGCAATCCTCCGCTGGTGATCTCTCCCCACCGACTCTACTGGTGGCGACGACGTTGTCGACCGGACGAGTGACGGAGGAGGGCACCCGGGCCACCGACCTGGCCCGCCGGTCGGGCCAGCACAAGCAGGTCGTCGGCAAGGTGCTGGACGAACTGGAGGCGCTCGGGTACGTCACCCGGCAGCCGGACCCCGACGACCGGCGCGCCAAGCTCGTCGTGCCCACCGCGCGCGGGCTGGCCCAGATGAGCCGGTCGGACGAGATCGTGGCCGCCATCGAGCCCCGGCACGCCGAACGCGTCGGTGAGGACGCGTTCGGCGAGTTCAAGCGGGTGTTCCGGCGGGTCGCGGAGGACCAGCGGTCCTGGCGCGACGGGTGAGTCAGGCCGTGTACGCCTCGAACTCCGCGAGCTGGGCGGCGGGCCAGCCCGTGTTGCCGGTGACGGTCAGCCGCAGGTAGCGGTGGTCGGCCGAGACCGGGATGGTGACCTGGTTGCCGGACGCCGGGTCGAACCGGAACCCGGTCGACGCCACCAGCTGGCTGTAGGTGACGCCGTCCGTGCTGCCGGACACGGACAACGTCTGCGTCCGGGCGGCCCAGGCGGTGGCCGGCGGCAGCTTCAGCACGAGCCGGTTCACCGCGATCCGGCTGCCCAGGTCGACCGTGAACGTCTGCGGGAACGCGTTGTTCGGGCTCTCCCAGTAGGTGTTGGCGTCACCGTCCACCGCGTTGCCGGCGGGGAAGCCGCCGTTGGCCGAGGCTTGGACCGGCTTGCCGCGGGCCACGTTGCCTTGCGGCGGCGGTGAAGTGGTCGTCGTACTCGTCGTGCCGTAGACCTCCAGCTCGGCCACCTGCGCGGCCGGCCAGGCGGTGTTACCGGTGACCGTCAGCCGCAGGTGGCGGTGGGTTCCGGACACCGGGATGGTGACCTGGTTGCCGGACGCGGGGTCGAACCGGAACCCGGCCGACGCCACCACCGGGCTGTAGGTGGCGCCATCCGTGCTGCCCGACACGCTCAGCGTCTGCGTGCGCGCCTCCCACGCGGCGGGCGGCGGGAGCTTCAGCACCAGGCGGCCGAGGTTCTCCGACCGTCCCAGGTCGACGGTCAGCGACTGCGGGAACTGGTTGTTCGCGCTCTCCCAGTAGGTGTTCGCGTCACCGTCCACCGCGTGGGTCGCCGGGAAGCCGCCGTTCGCCGTGGAGGCGCTGACCGCCTTGCCCCGCGCCAGGTTGCCAGTCGGCGGAACAGTGGTCGTGGTGGTCGTGGTGGTGGTCGGAGGGTTGGTCGGATCGGTGTAGATCGGGTCCGGCCACGGGCCGCAGTACGACGGGCCGTCCCAGCCGGAGTTGCCCGCGCCCCTGGTGATCTGGAACGCGTTCTCGCCCAGGCAGCTGTAGATGCCCGCCCGGCCGAGGCCCGTGGCCGTGACGTTGGTGAACGACGCCGCGCCCGGCGACTGGAGCTGGACGCCGAACGTGCCCGCGCCGTTGATCCGCACACCGTTGAAGTGGACGTTGGTGATCGTGCCGCTGATGAACTGGATGGCCTCGTAGTTGCTGTCGATCAGATCGGTGTCGGTGACGTCGATCCGGCCGTTCATCGCGCCGTCCCGGGCGTCGAACCACAGCGCGCCGACGCCGAACTGCCAGTTCGAGTCGAGCACGCCCGCGCGCAGCGTGGTGTTCTTCGACAGGGTGGTCGTGCCGGACAGGGGCACCGCGGAGAAGCGGTTGCCGACGTGCAGGCCGCCGCCCTGGTCCTGGGTGTCGGCCACGACGTTCTCGGTGACCACGTTGTCCCGGCCGCCGTAGATCGCGATGCCGTTGGCCTTCATCGGCACGACCACCGTGTTGCGGCGGATCGTGTTGCCGTGGTCGGCCTGGTGCTCCGACCAGAACGCGATGCCGTCGTCGCTGATGTTGCGGAACAGGTTGTGCTCGATGAGCACGTCGCTGATGCCGCGGTGCAGGTTCATGCCGTCGGCGAGTTGGTCGACCACCTTGTTGTCGCGGATGGTCAGGCCGGAGAACGGGCCGTCCAGCCACAGGCCGACCTTGGTGTGCTGCAGGAACATCCCGGAGATCACCGAGCCGCCGCCCAGCGCGCCGCCGATGGCGTTGGTCTGGTCGCAGTCGACCCGGTTGGTGACCTCTCCGATGATCGCGAAGTCGTGCAGGCCGACCCGGGTGCTCACGCCGGAGTTGCCGCCCTGGCCGCAGCTCGACGGCTCGCCCAGGCCGTAGAAGCCGACCCGGTCGCCGGTGACCACGCTGTGCCAGTGGCCCGCGCCGCGCACGGTGACCTGGTCGACGGTGATGTGCTTGGTCACGGTGAACCGGCCGGCCGGGATCCACACCTCGCGGCCGGAGGCCTTGGCGGCGGCGACCGCGGCGTCGAACGCGACGCTGTCGTTCGTGCCGTCGTTCGGGGTGGCGCCGTGCTCGGTGACGGAGACGGAGTTCGCGGGCCGGGTGGCCGGTGGCGCGACGAGTTCGAAGTCGGCCAGGTCGATCGTGTAGGACGGCGCGGTGTCGCCCGCGTCGACCTGGAGCTTCACCTTGGCGCCCGCGGGCAGCGTGCGGGGGAACAGGGCGCGGGTGGAGTCGTAGAGGTGGTGCGGTTTGCCCTGGTTCGGGTCGTTGGCGTAGGGGTAGCCGCCGTAGCGCCACGCGTACTTCGAGGTGAGCGTGAGGCTGCCGGTCTTCACGCCGTCGAGGTAGAGCGACAGGGGCGCGGTGATGCCCGCGCCGCCGTTGCCGTCCGGGATGCTGTACCGGACGTCGATCGAGTTCGCGGGCTCGGTGAGGGTGAACTCGACGTACCGGCCCTGACCGGACAGCGTCACGGCGCGGCGGCCGGACGCCTCGCCCTCCAGCGTGCCCTGGCGTCGGCCGGGGCCGATCTTCGTGCCGTTCGTCGCGGCGGCTTCGGCTTCGTGCTCGACGAACGGCACGTCGGCGCCCCGGCCGGGGATCTCGAACGGCGACGTGGCCGCCGCGGCGACTTGGGCGGCGACCTCGTTCGGTGCGACGGCGATCGTGACGGCGGCGAGCAGGGAGGTGGCCACCGCCGCCGCGCCGAGCGCCAGGGGGCGTCGGAGGGTGGGGTCGACTCGCATGGGTTCAGCCCTTCGTTGGACGGGACCTCGCGTGCAGGGGTGTCGCAGGGGTGTGGCGTGGCGCACACCATAAGCAGCACACTCAGCTCACCGCAAGATGTCTACTGAAACACGCAAAAACCTGACGACTGCACGCCAGGAGTCGCTGAATCGACCGCTTGCACTGGGCTTGCGGTAACTTGCGTTGACTTGCGTCGACCGCGCGGTGATCTTGCGGCGGTCAGTAGGTGCCGCTGAGCTTGCGGTGGTCCCAGGAGACGACCGAGGTGGGCGCGAACCGCAGCCCCACCCGCTTCACCGCCTGCGCGGCCACGAACGCGTCCAGTTCCGGCCCGCTGTGCCCGGAGTACCGCGCGGCCACCGCCGCGCCGATGCGCGCGACCTCCGCCTGTTCCTCCACCAGCCGCACGTCGCACTCCATCGTGACGCCGCGCAGCTGGTCGTAGGTCTCCCCCGCCTCCAGCTGCAGCGTGGCCTCCGGCTTGCGGCGCAGGTTCGCCACCTTCTGCGAGGCGCGGTACGTCCAGCCGGCCAGTTCGCCGTCCTCCACCACGAACCACAGCGGCACGAGGTGCGGCCTGCCGTTCGGGCCGATCGTGGCCACCGTGACCACGCGCTGCTCCTCCAGGAACGCGCGCACCTCGTCCGTCGTCATCGTGATCAGGTCCCGGCGCGACATGGCGTCAGGATAGGCGGCTGTCCTCCCGGGACGCCGCCGCGGCCGGTCCGGCGTTCAGGTCGCCGACCGCGCCCTGCTCCAGCAACGCCAGGAACACGTCCACCAGCTCCGGGTCGAACCGCGCGCCCCGTCCGGCCCGCAGTTCGCGCACCGCCTGCTCGTGGGTGAGCGCCCGCCGGTGCGGCCGGTCGGCGCGCATCGCCGCCCACGCGTCGCACACGGACAGGATCCGCGCCTCGATCCGGATGTTGTCGCGGGTCAGGCCGTTCGGGTAGCCGGCGCCGTCCCACCGCTCGTGGTGCTGGCGGATGACCTCGGCCACCTCGCCGTGGTCGGGCAGCACGCTGACCATCCGCGCGCCGCTGTCGGGGTGCTCGTGCAGCAGGTGCCACTGCTGGTCGGTGAGCGGGCCGGACTCGGTGAGCAGGTCGTCGGGGAGCACGATCATGCCGACGTCCAGCAGCCGTCCCGCGCGGTGCGCGTGGCGGATCTCGGCCGGGTCCCGCTTCAGGTGCTCGGCGACGGTGCGCGCCCACTCGGCGATGGCCAGACTGCGCCCGGGACTGGCCACGCGCAGGTCGACCAGGTCCGCGACCTGGTTCAGGTAGTCCACCGCGACGTCCTCCCGGTGTTCGGTGAGCGATGTGCCACCGGCGACCGCCCGGTCCCGACCCAGGTCCTTGGCCAGGTACAGCGCGCGGTCAGCCGCCGACACCAACGCGGACGCCGTGCCGTAGTGCGGCGCGAACGCGGCGGTGCCGGCGGAGAGCGTAACCGTCACCGATCTCCGGCCGCTCACGGCGATCGGGTGGTGGGAGACGCCGTGCCGCAACCGTTCCGCGAGCCGGCCCAGGTTCTCGGCGTCCGCACCGGTCGCGATCAGCGCGAACTCCTCGCCGCCGTACCGGGCGAGTACCCGACCTTGTCCGGCGATCGCGCGCAGCCGTGCGGCCACCTCCACCAGTACCCGGTCGCCCGCCGGGTGGCCGAACCGGTCGTTGATCGACTTGAACCGGTCGACGTCGAGGATCACCACGCCCAGCGGGCTACCGGCCCGCTTGGCACGGGCCACCTCTTCGGCCAGGCGTGCCTCGAAGTAGCGGCGGCTGCGCAACCGCGTGAGGCTGTCGGTGATCGCGAGCCTGCGCTGGTCCACCGCGAGGCCCGCGAGCCGGGTCGCGGTCAACGCGAACAGCACCGCGCAGCCCGCCGCGATCACCGGCACGTCCCGCCGCACGTCCTGCGCGTTCTGCACGAGCAGCAGCGCCGGCCCGATCAACGCACCGCCGGACAGGATCGCCAACCGGGGCCAGCTCAGCCGCAGCGCGGGCACGTCGACCGACTGTGCGATCCGGCCCATCGACGGGTGCAGCGCGCACGCGCCGAGCGCGAGGTTGCCGGTCAGCCAGATCGCGTCCAGGAAGTTGCCCGCCTCGTAGCTGAGGTCAAGGCGCTGCAACACGTACACGGTGTCGGCGGTGAGGATCGCGGCCAGCCACAGGGCCAGCAGCACGAACGACGCGTCACGCCGTCCGCCGCCGAACAACAGCCGCAGCGAGACCAGCAGCAGCACCAAGTCCATCAGCGGGTAGGCCAGCGACACCATCTCGACCAGCAGCGGTGTGCCGAGGCGGGTCTGCGGGCCGATCACGAACACCCACGACAGCAGGCCCGCGACCACGGTGAGCGAGACGGCGTCGAGCAGGCTGGGCAGGTCGCGGTCGGAGCGGCGCTGCCGGATGAGCATGAGCAGGCCGACCACGACGAGCGGGTAGTGACCGAGGTAGAACGCGTCGGCGACGGCCGGGTAGCGCAGGTCCAGCAGCACGTAGTGCGAGATGTAGAACGTGGCGTCGGCCAGGGCGTACACGAGCTGGCTCAGGCCGAGCACGAGCCACGGCGCGCGGGGCTCGGGCCGGTTGCGCCGCACCCCCCACCACACGGCGAAGGCGGCGGACGTGCTCACCGCGCAGTAGACGACCACGCGGAGCGGAATCGTGCCGACGAAGATGGGCAACGCGTAGTAGACCGCGACCGATAACAGGCCGAAAGCCAGGTAACCCATCCACAACTGATGTTGTTCTCGGATCGGGATTCCGCGGTTTTCGACCGACGTGACTCCGGCGACGCGCAATCCCGGCACTCCCCACTGAGGCAACGCGGACGTTCGACAAGGCGGAGGCTATGAGACCGGCAAAGAGGAGTCCGCGTCAATCCCTGTTGCCGAGTCTTCATCGACACCAACCGGTGTGCGCGTGGTGTCGACCGGCTCTATAGAGTGCTTATTGTCACGCCGCCGTCGCCGTGGACGGGCGGTGCCCGGACGAGGGGGAACGATGGCGAAGGACGCGAAAGACCTGTTGGAGCGGGTGCGCGAGGAGCTGAAGGGCGACGGTGGGTCGAACCGGTTGGTGCCGTTGATCGCGTCCGGCGAGGCGTCGGCGGAGGCGTTGAAGGCGCTGGCGGCCGAAGAGCACCGCATCGTGCAGAGCGATTGGCGAGCTTTCCTCACCTTGGCCGCGCAGTCGCCGTTGCCCGCGCAGCGGGAGTTCTTCGCGACCGTCGCGGGCGGTGAGGGGTTGGCGTTGGCCAAACTGGCCGATTTCGCGGCCGCGTGCGGCCTGACCCCGGACGACGTGGCCGCGTACCGACCGTTGCCGGGGTGCCAGGCATATCCGTCGTACGTGGCCAGGCTGGCGTTGGACGGCAATCCCCACGACGCTCTCCTCGCGATTCTGGCGAACTTCGCGGAATGGGGCGGCTATTGCGCCACGATCGCCGCCGCGCTGCGTGAGCACTACGGTTTCGACGACGCCGGCTGCGCCTTCTTCGACTTCTTCGCCGAACCCGCGCCCGACCTGGACGCCCTGAGCCTGCGCGCGCTGGCCGACGTCCTCGACACGGGCTGGGACCCCACCGGCGCCATGCCCGCCGCCCGCCTCCTCCACTCCTACGAACTGATGTTCTGGAACACCCTCGCCGACCTCCCCTGACCCCGCGTGAGTCGAACGCTCGGGTCCCGCGTGTCGAACCTCCAGGACCACCGTGTCGAACCTTCCGAACCCCTGAGTTCTACGTTCAGGTACCCCGGACGGTTCACCGCGAGGGTCCTGAATGGTGAACTCGGGGGTCCTGAGCGTTCGACACGCGGGACCTGGGCGTTCGACTCGCCGGTCAGTGGGGGACCGAGGGTTGGGCGGTCCAGTTCTCGGCCAGGTCGGGGCGGCCGAAGAGGTAGCCCTGGGCGTAGGCGCAGCCGGCGTTGCGCAGCCAGTCGGCCTGGGCCTGGGTCTCGATGCCCTCGGCGACGGTGTGGGCGCCCAGGACGTCCGCCAGGTCGATGATGCACCGCACGACGCCCGCGGTGCGGCTGGTCTCGGACAGGGCGCCGGTGAACGAACGGTCGATCTTCACCACGTCGAACGGGTAGCGCTGCAGGTAGCTCAACGACGAGTAGCCGGTGCCGAAGTCGTCCAACGCCACCCGCACCCCGGTCTCCCGCACCTCCATCAGCCCGCGCATCGCGGCACCGTCGGCCCACACCGACTCGGTCACCTCGATCGTCAACCGCTCCGGCGGCAGCCCGGTGGTCTTCAGCACCCGGTCCAGCGACGGCAGGAACCCGGGCGCGGACAGCTGCCGGGTGGACACGTTCACCGTCACCCCGAGCTCGCGACCCTGCTCACGCCACCGCATCGCCTGCTCGCACGCACCGGCCAGCACCTTGTTGCCCAGCGGCACGATCAGCCCGGTCTCCTCCGCCAGCCCGATGAACTCGCCCGGCCCGAGCAGCCCGTGCCCTGGCCGCTGCCACCGCACCAACGCCTCCGCACCCGCCGCCGCCGACGTCGCCAGGTCCACGATCGGCTGGTAGTGCAGCACCAACTGCCCGTCGGACACGGCCGTGCGCAGGTCGGCCTTGTCGCGCTGCCGGGCCAGCACCCGCTCACCCATCTCGGGCCGGAACAGCCGGATCCGCCCGCCGCCCTCGCGCTTGGCCACGTACATCGCGGTGTCCGCGTCACGCAGCAGGTCCGCCGTCCCGACCCCCGGCGACGACACCGCGATGCCGACGCTGGCCCGGATCACCGTCTCGTGCCCCAACCCGGTCAACGGCCGCGCCAGCTCCGACAGGATCCGGGTGGCCAGCCGCGCCGACTCGCGCACGTCGTGACCGGGCGCGAGCACCGCGAACTCGTCGCCACCGAGCCGCGCCGCCGGGGCCACCGGTCCCACGGCCCGGCTGATCCGCTCGGCCGCCGACACCAGGTACCAGTCGCCCGCCTGGTGCCCCTCGGCGTCGTTGACCTCCTTGAACCCGTCGAGGTCGATCACCAGCAGGCCCACCGCCTCACCGGCCAGCAACGCCTCGTCCACCTGGTGCAGGAAGTGCGCGCGCCCGGCGAGCCCGGTCAGCTCGTCCCGCTCGGCACGGGCGCGCAACGCGTCCTCCAGCTCCCGGCGCTTGCTCACGTCCAGCGCGGTGACCAGCGTGTGCTGCCCGGAGACGTCCTGGACCGGCACCGCGTGCACCGCCAGCACGCCGGCCGAGCCGTCCGGGCGGGTGACGCGGACCTCCACCGCGTCGTCCGCCGAACGGCAGCCGCGCGTGCAGGCGGTGATGTCCGGACCGTGCGGGCACGGCACCCGCCCCGGCTGCCGCTCGGGCCACGCCAGCAGCTCACGCGCCCGGTCGTTGTGCAGGCGGGTCGCGCCTTCGGCGTCGAGCAGCACGTGCCCGACCGGACTGGCCCGCACCACCGCCTCGACGGTGCGGTGCGCGTCCTGCACCAGCCGCGCCGAGCGCACCGTCTCGTGCAGCGCCATCGCCACGACACCCAGACCCACCAACGGCATGGCCACGGAGGCGATCACCGGGCCCGTCACCGCGGCCGAGCCGACCGAGATCCACGCCGTGAACCCGGTCAGGAAGCCGAGCAGCGCGGGCATGGCACGCAGCGGGAACCGCTCGTGCCGCCCGCCGCGCAGCGCACGCCGCACCGTGACCGCGAACACGAAGCCGAGGGCCGGTTGTGGGGTGGGCAGCACGAACATCGCGCCGTGCACGACCGCGCATTCCACCAGCGCCACCAACCACGTGTCCCGCTTGGGCCACAGTACCCAGGACAGCAGCACGGACGACACCAGCGCGGCGAGCACCAGGCGACCCGGCCCGAGCCCGATCAGGAGCAGTTGGACGAGGAACGCGACCGAGCTGATCCAGGAGTACGCGTCGGTGAGCAGCCTGATCCAGCGCAACGTGGGACGACCGGGTGACGAGAGCGGGTCGTCCACCACGGTGCGGGTTGGACGTGCCACGCCCGGTTACCCCCAAGTCAAGCGGCGGTCGGCTGAACACCCTCGCGGAAGATCGAACTATCCATATCGGTGTTCGCGTTCTCAACCGCCATTCGGGTGAGTCCACAGTGGTCCGGAGCCCGTGGGGCGAGCGTGGCGCGGTGAAGGCGATCCGTGCTCACGAACCGGGAGTCGAGCCTTCCGGCGGCTCGCTGTCGGGCAGCGGGTCCGGCGTCGTCTTCGCCAGGTCGGCGGCGACGACCTTGGCCTCGTCGATCGTGCGCTGCGATTCGGCCAGCCGCTCGTCCTCCTCCGGCGTCTCGACCCGGAAGTCCTCCGTCGGGTTGATCTCGCGCTCGTCGTCGTCAGCCATGTGACCGGGGTTTCCGCGCACCACGGCGGCAAACTTGGACACCGGCCGCACGGCGGGCTACCGTCGATAAGAGCCCGCTGGTCCGTAAGGGCCGTGACGCCGCCTGAGGAGCACCGATGTCGAGCACGACGACGACCGCGCCACCCCGCCCGTCCGCGCGGCGACGCGTCACCTTCGCGGCGGTGCTCGTCACGGTCACCGCACTGCTGTTCTGGGTGCCGTGGACGGGTTTGCTCGCACCGGGTGCGCGGTGGCCGTGGCCGGTGCAGGTCGTCGGCACGGCGTTCTTCGTCGTCACGTCGGTGGCGTTCCCGCTGCTGCTGGTCCGCGCGCACGGCCGCCGGCACTCCGACCGGGCCTCCCGGGTCGTGCACCTCGTGCTGGGCGTCGCCTGGGTGTTCTTCGCGTGGGCCGTGATCACGCACGTCCTGCGGCTCGTGCTGGCGTTCGCCGGGGTGGAGAACCCGTTCCGGGCGCGGTTCGTCGCGATCACGCTGCTCGTCATCGGGCTCGCGCTGGTCGGGTACGGCCTGCGCGAGGCGCGCCGGGTGCCGCGGGTGAAGCGGACCGACGTGGTGCTCCCCCGGCTGGACGGGGCGTTCGACGGCCTGACCGTCGCGGTGCTCGCCGACACCCACTACGGCGCGATCGACCGCACGAAGTGGTCCGTGGACACGGTGGCGGCGGTGAACGCGCTGGAGCCGGACGTCGTCGTGCACGTCGGCGACATCGCGGACGGCACGGTGGTGCAGCGCCGCGGCCAGGCCGCCGCCTTGGGTGACGTCCGAGCGCGTCACCGGTTCTACGTGTCGGGCAATCATGAGTACATCTCCAACGCCCAGGCTTGGCTGGACCACCTGACCGAGCTGGGCTGGACGAGCTTGCACAACCAGCACCGGGTCCTGGAACGCGGTGACGCGCGGTTGGTGTTCGCGGGCGTGGACGACGTCACCGGCGCGTACTCCGGCGAGGACGGCCACGGCGCGGACCTCGACGCGGCGCTGGCGGGCACCCGCGCCGACGACCCCGTGGTGCTGCTGGCCCACCAGCCGAGCGAGATCGGCAAGGCCGTGGCCGGGGGCGTCGACCTCCAACTGTCCGGGCACACGCACGGCGGCCAGATCTGGCCGTTCCACCTGCTCGTGCGGCTGCAGCAGCCGGTGCTGGCGGGCTTGAGCCGGCACGGTGAGCGCACACAGCTCTACACCAGCCGGGGCGCCGGGTTCTGGGGCCCGCCGCTGCGTGTCTTCGCGCCGAGCGAGATCTCCCTCCTCACGCTGCGTGCGCGCTGACCCACCACCTGTAGACGCAAGACCGACACGGTGGGTACTTCGGCCCCACCCACATGGGCGTAGCGCTCACACGTGCCCGTGGCGACCGACTCCACCGCGACCTACACCGCCGTGATCAGCACGCTCAACCACTTCGACCCCATCCCGCTCGACGAGGGCCGGCACCGGGACGGCCTCAAGAAGCTGGCCAAGCTCGCCGTGGACCAGCTCGGTGACCAGGAGCTCACCCACCACGCCGACCACTCGCACAAGTGACCGGCGCCCGACCGCCCCGAAAGGACACGAGCCATGGGCACCCGCAAGAGCGTGGCCGCGCTGACGGCCACCGAGAAGGCCGACTTCGTCGCCGCGGTGAAGGCGCTGAAGGCGCAGAGCAGCGGTCGCAACTACGACTGGTTCGTGCGCACCCACATGGACTACTTCTCCACCGTCAGCAGCCACAACTACGCGCACCAGTCGTCGTCGTTCCTGCCGTGGCACCGGCAGTACCTGCTGGAGCTGGAGAACGCCCTCAAGGCGCACAACCCCGCGGTCGACCTGCCGTACTGGAACTGGACGGCCAACCGTTCCACCACGGGCCCGCCCTTCACCTCCGACTTCATGGGCGGCAACGGCTCCGGCGGCAACGGTCCGGTCACCACCGCCCCGTTCGCCGGCTCCACGCGGTGGCGGATCAACGTCAGCGCCACCTCCTCGACGTCGCTGCGCCGGGCGATGGCGCTGCGCGGCTCGCTGCCCACGACCTCCGACGCCGACTCCGTCATGGGCGTGTCGAGCTACGACGCGTCGCCGTGGAACTCCTCGTCCAGCAGCGGCCTGCGCAACCGCGTGGAGGGCGGCCTGGCGCCGAACCTGCACAACCGGATCCACGTCTGGGTCGGCGGGCACATGGCGCAGATCGACTCGCCGAACGACCCGGTGTTCTTCCTGCACCACTGCAACGTCGACCGGCTCTACCACCTCTGGCAGGCGAGGTGGGGCTTCGGCGCCGACCGCTACCTGCCCGGCGGTGGTGTCGCCAACGTCGTGGACGTGAACGAGACTCTGGTGCCCTTCGGCGTCACGGTGGCCTCCACACTGGACCACCGCGGCCTGTACACGTACGCCTGAACCGCTAGTACGCCCGACGCCCGGTCTGCGGTGGGTCGTAGTCGTAGTCGTCCTCGGGCAGCTCGAACGGCAGGGGCCGGTTGGTCCACGAGTCGATGACGACCACGATGGCGGCGCAGAAGATGACGACGATGCCGACCCAGGCCAGCCCACCCCAGATGAGGATGCCCGCGATCACTACCAGCGGCAGGACCATGAACAGGCAGAACGGGTCCACACGCCCGAAATGCCGCCGTCCTCCGGAACTCGCCATCTACGCCCTCCCAGTCAAGCGCCTCCCTGGGTGAACTTACGCGACGCGGTCCGTGCGGCGGTCAGCCGGGCGGTCACGCACCGCGCTGTTCGCGACCGGGGTACCGGCCTTGGGCGCGTTCGAGGACCGTGGCGAGCACGGCCGAGATGATCATGCCGGCTCCGAGCCCGAGGTGCAGCAGGTTGTCCGCCGGGTTGAACGGCGCGAAGTTCGCCGCGTCGCCGTCGTGACCGGTCGAGTGCACCACCGACCCGTAGACCCACAGCAGCAGGTAGAGGAACCCGCCCGCGCCCAGGAACAGGCGTGACGCGGCCCGCGAGGAGGCCGCCAGGATCCCGGCCACGCCGAACAGCAGGTGCAGCGCGTTGTGCAGCACCGACACCTGGAACAGGCCGAACAGCAGCGCCTCGGAGTGCGGCCCGGCGAACCCGATCCGGTCGAGGTCGGCCGTCGCGCCCGGCACGAAGCCCAGCACTCCCACCAGCAGGAACACCACTCCGACCAGCAGCGCGAGGGCTTGGACGGGACGACGGCGGGTGCCGACGCGGTCGGTCGAGCTCGTCATGGCGCTCCTCCGATCACCGGGTGGGGTTGGCGTACCCGGAGGTGGTGGGGTGAAACCAAGATCACAACGAGCCGCAGGTGCGGAGTTACACTGCTTCCTATGCCGAATCTGCGGATCAGCGAGGCCGCGTCGCTGCTCGGGGTGAGCGACGACACCGTCCGCCGGTGGGTCGAGCAGGGCCGCTTGGCCGAGGTGCGGCTGGACAGCGGGCGCATGGGCGTCGACGGCCGTGAGCTGGCCGAGTTCGCGCAACGCCTGGCCGAGGCACCCGAACCGGGGGTGACGGTGGCCGCGTCGGCGCGCAACCGGATGCGGGGGATCGTCACCCGCGTGGTCAAGGACGGGGTCATGGCGCAGGTGGAGCTGCAGGCCGGCCCGTTCCGGGTGGTGTCGCTCATGAGCCGTGAGTCGGCCGACGAGCTGGGCCTGGAGGTGGGCAGCGTGGCGGTGGCGTCGATCAAGTCCACGCACGTCGTGGTCGAGATCCCGGAGGCGTGATGCGGGCGTTGGCGTTGGCGGTGTTGCTGGCGGTGGCCGGGTGCGGCGCGGCGGGATCGGGCGGCGCGGCGGGCGGCCGGGTCACGGTGTTCGCGGCGGCGTCGTTGACCGAGGTGTTCACCCGGCTCGGCGAGGACTTCGAAGCGGCCAACCCCGGGGTGGACGTGGTGTTCAACTTCGGCGGCAGCTCGGCGTTGGCGCAGCAGATCGGGCAGGGCGCGCCGGCGGACGTGTTCGCCGCCGCCTCGCCCGCCACCATGGCGCAGGTGGTCGACGCGGGCGGCACGGCGGCCGAGCCGGTCACCTTCGCGCGCAACCGGCTGGAGATCGCGGTCCCGGCGGGCAACCCGGCGGGGATCACCGGGCCGGCCGACTTCGCCGACGCCGACGCCAAGGTCGCGCTGTGCGCGGAGCAGGTGCCGTGCGGCGCGGCGGCGAAGCGGGCGTTCGCCGCCGCCGGGGTGACGCCCCGGCCGGACACCTTGGAGCAGGACGTGAAGGCCGCGCTGACCAAGGTGCGGCTCGGCGAGGTGGACGCGGCGCTGGTGTACGGGACGGACGTGCGGTCCGCGGGTGGCGAGGTCGAGGGCATCGGGTTCCCGGAAGCCGACCAGGCGGTCAACGACTACCCGATCGCGCCGCTGGCCAAGGCGGGCAACACCGCCGGTGCGCGGGCGTTCGTGGACTACGTGCGGTCCGACCGGGGCCGGGCCCTGCTCGCCGAAGCCGGGTTCGAGGCGCCGTGACGTCGACCCCTCATCGCACTCGTCGTCGCACCAGGGGTCGGCTGCCGGTCGTGCTGGTGCTGCCGGCCGTCGCGGGCCTGGCGTTCCTGCTCGTGCCACTGGTGGGCCTGCTGGTCCGCGCGCCGTGGGACACGCTGCCGTCCCGGCTGTTCAGCGCGCCGGTCGGCGAGGCGCTGCGGTTGTCGTTGGTGTGCGCGAGTCTGGCGACGGTGCTGTGCCTGGTGCTCGGCGTGCCGTTGGCGTGGCTGCTGGCGCGCGGTGACGTGCCGGGTCGCGGTGTGCTGCGGGCGTTGGTGACGGTGCCGCTGGTGCTGCCGCCGGTGGTGGGCGGTGTGGCGTTGCTGTTCGTGCTCGGCAGGCGGGGGCTGGTCGGGCAGTACCTGGACGCGTGGTTCGGCGTCTCGCTGCCGTTCACCACGGCCGGGGTGGTGCTGTCGGAGGCGTTCGTGGCGATGCCGTTCCTGGTCATCTCGGTGGAGGGCGCGTTGCGGGCGGCCGACCCGCGCTACGAGGAGGCAGCGGCGACGTTGGGCGCGTCGCGCTGGCTGGCGTTCCGCCGGGTCACGCTGCCGTCGATCCTGCCGGGCGTGGTGGCGGGCACGGTGCTGTGCTGGGCGCGGGCGTTGGGCGAGTTCGGGGCCACCATCACGTTCGCGGGCAACTTCCCCGGCGAGACGACGACGATGCCGCTGGCCGTGTACCTGGCCCTGGAGACCGATCCGGACGCGGCGATCGTGCTGAGCGTCGTGCTGCTGCTGGTGTCCGTCGGCGTGCTGGCCGCGTTGCGCGACCGGTGGATCAGCGGGCCGTCGTGACGTTGTACGCGGATCTGCGGGTGGCCCGCGGCGCGTTCCGGCTGGGCGCGGAGCTGGTGGTGGAACCGGGCGAGGTGGTCGCCGTGCTCGGGCCGAACGGCGCGGGCAAGAGCACCGCGCTGCGCGCCCTGGCGGGGCTGCTGCCGTTGACCGGTGGGCACATCCGGCTGGGCGAGGAGGTGTGGGACGCGCCGCCGGACGCGTTCCGGCCCGCCGAACGGCGCCCGATCGGCGTGGTGTTCCAGGACTACCTGCTGTTCGCGCACCTGTCCGCGCTGGAGAACGTCGCCTTCGGGCTGCGAGCGCGCGGCATGGCCCGTGCCGCGGCGCGGGAGGAGGCGGCGCGGTGGCTGGACCGCGTCGGGTTGGCGGCGCACGCGAAGGCCAAGCCGCGCACGCTGTCCGGCGGGCAGGCGCAACGCGTCGCGCTGGCCCGTGCCCTCGCGACCGAGCCGGAACTGCTGCTGCTGGACGAACCGCTGGCCGCGCTGGACGCCGCCACCCGGCTGCACGTGCGCGCCGAACTCGGCCACCACCTGCGCGACTACCCCGGCCACACGCTGCTCGTCACGCACGACCCGTTGGACGCGATGGTGCTGGCCGACCGGCTGGTGGTGCTGGAGCACGGCGAGGTCGTGCAGCAGGGCACGCCGACCGAGGTGGCCCGCCGACCGCGCACCGACTACGTCGCCGACCTGGTCGGCCTCAACCTGTACCGCGGCACGGCGCGCGGCACGACGGTGGCGTTGGACGGCGGTGGCGGGTTCACCGTGGCGGCGCCCGCGACCGGGCCGGTGCACGTGGTGTTCCCGCCGAGCGCGGTCAGCCTGCACCCCGACCGCCCGACCGGCAGCCCGCGCAACGCGTGGCCGGTGACCGTGGCCGGGATCGAGCGGCACGCGCACACCACCCGCGTGCGGCTGGACGGCGTGCCACCCGTGCTGGCGGACATCACCACGGCGACCGTCGCCGACCTCCGGCTCCAGCCCGGTGCCGGGTTGTGGGCCGCCGTCAAGGCGACCGAGGTGCACGCGTATCCGTCGCGATGAGTGTGACTGACTAGTCACTCCTGTCAACTCGTCGCTTGACAAGGTGGCTTGAGACGGCGTTCACTCGTAGTGAGTGACTGACCACTCACACCGTGGAGGAAGCGATGAACCGGCAGTCCGCCGAGCAGGTCCTGGAAGTCGTGCTGCCGGGCGTGGTCGAGCCCGACGGCCTCGAACTGCGCCGCCGCGCCCGTCCCGTCCCCGCGCGCGGCCAGGCGCTCGTCCGGGTGGAGGCGACCGGGGTGTCGTTCGCCGAGCAGCAGATGCGCCGCGCCAAGTACTACGACCAGCCGCCGTTCCCGTTCGTACCCGGCTACGACCTGGTCGGCACGGTCGCCGAGGTCGGCCCGGGGGTGGACGCGGCTCTGGTCGGCGGGCGGTTCGCGGCGCTGACCAAGATCGGCGGCTGGACCAGCCACGCGCTGGTGGACGCGGCGGACCTGGTGCCGGTGCCCGCCGGCGTCGACCCGGCCGAGGCGGAGACGTTCGTGGTCAACGGCCTCACCGCGTGGCAGATGCTGCACGGCATCGCGAAGGTCACGGCAGGGCAGACCGTGCTGGTGCACGGCGCGAACGGCGGCGTCGGCTCGACCCTGGTGCAACTCGCCCGGCTGGCCGGCGCACGGGTCATCGGCACCGCCTCGCCCCGCCACCACGACGCCGTGCGCGAACTCGGCGCCACCCCGGTCGACTACCGCGCCACCGACCTGTCGGCGCGGGTGCGCGCGCTCGCCCCGAACGGCGTGGACGCGGTGTTCGACCATGTCGGCGGGCCGGGCATCGTCGACTCCTACCGCCTGCTCGCGCCACGCGGCACGCTCGTCGCCTACGGCACCGCGTCCACCCGCGACCGGCGGGGCTCGTCCCGCCTGCCCGTGCTGAAGCTGTTCGCCCGCCTGCTGTGGTGGAACGCCCTGCCCAACGGCCACCGCGCGACGTTCTTCGACATCTGGGCGGGAAAGCGCGACGTCCCGAAGTTCCGTGTCCGCCTCAACCGCGACCTGGGCGCCGTCCTGGCCCTGCTCGCCGACGGTTCCCTGCGCCCGCAGGTGGCCGCCCGGGTGCCGTTGGCGCAGGTCGCGGACGCCGTCGCGCTCGCCGAGTCCGGCACGGTGACCGGCAAGGTCGTGCTGATCCCCTGACCTGCCACGGGCTTGACCTGGAGCGCACTCCAGCCACTAGCGTCGCGACCGGCAGCCTTCGCCCCGTGTTCCGCCGGTCAGACGGGTGGATCGCGGTGCCGGCACCACGTCCTCATCCTGGCCGGATGGGGGCGTGGTGCCGGTGCCGCGAGGCGCCCTGCTCCAGCGCCGGAAGACGCGGTGAAGGTTGCCGGTCGCGGCGCCGGCGTCGCGGCCGTCGATGACGGCGTGGGTGGAGAACGGAGCTCGACGTGCGACTGGGTCTGCACATCAACCGGTTCAACCAGGGTGCGGCACGGCTCGGCCCGGAGTTGGCCGCGGCCGGCGCGGCGGCCGAGGCGGCCGGTGTCGCGTGGTTGTCGGTGATGGACCACTACTTCCAGATGGAGCACAACGACGCGGCCGAGGAGCCGATGCTGGAGGCCTACACGACGCTCGGGTTCCTCGCCGCGCACACCTCGACCATCCGGCTCGGCGCGCTCGTCACGGGCGTCACCTACCGCCACCCCGGTCTGCTGGCGAAGATCGTCACGACGCTCGACGTGGTGTCCGGCGGTCGCGCGACGTTGGGCCTCGGCGCCGCGTGGTACGAGCGGGAGCACCGGGGGCTGGGCGTGCCGTTCCCGCCGCTGGCCGAGCGCTTCGAGCGGATGGAGGAGGCGCTGCGGATCTGCTTGCAGATGTGGGCCCCGGAGGACAACGGGCCGTTCGACGGCAAGCACTACCAGCTGGCCGAGACCCGGTGCGTGCCCGCGCCGCTGAGCGCGCCGCACCCGGAGATCATGATCGGCGGCAACGGTGAGCGGAAGACGCTGCGGCTGGTCGCCCGGTACGCCGACGCCTCCAACCTGCTCGTCCCGTCCCCGGACGTGGTGGCGCACAAGCTCGACGTGCTGCGCCGCCACTGCGACGACCTGGGCCGTGACTACGACGGGATCCGCAAGACCGTGGTGGACCTCGGTCCGATCCCGGGCGAGGGCGATGTCGACGCCTTCACCAAGACGCTGGCCGGTTACGCGGAACTCGGCATCGACACGGTCATCGTCCGCTCGCCGGACGGCGACCTGCCGCGCTGGATCGAGCGCGTGATCGCGCCCTCGGCCGACCGCCTGGCCTCGATCGGCTGATCACGGCACGCGTTCGGCGGGCCCGGTCGCACGACCGGGACGCCGAACACCGCTTCACCGCTTCGGGCACCGGGTCGGAGCGGCCGGTGCGGGTCCGTGCTGGAACAATCGCCTCCCTACGAAGGAGGCTGTGTCAGGTGAGTGTCCACCACCAGGAGGTGCCGTCCCTGCTGGGACGGATCGCTGCTGCGATGTCAGAGGCGATCGGCCGGGTCCGCGAGGACCTCTCGGGTGCCGACCCCGTGGTGCGACGATCCGAGCACGCCGACTTCCAGAGCAACGCCGCGCTGTCGCTGGCCAAGCGCACCGGGGTGAAGCCCCGTGACCTGGCCGCGGACATCGTGGCCGCGCTCGACGCGGACGGGCCGATCGCCTCGGCGGTGCCGTCCGGGCCCGGTTTCCTCAACGTCACCGTGACCGACGGCGCGATCTGGGACCAGGTCGCGGCCCGCCTCGTGGACCCGCGCCTCGGTGTGGGCGTGCCCGAGCACGGACGGCGCACCGTGGTCGACTACTCGGCGCCCAACATCGCCAAGGAGATGCACGTCGGGCACCTGCGCACGACGATCATCGGCGACAGCCTCGCCCGCGTGGTGGGCTTCCTCGGCGCGGAGGTCGTGCGGCAGAACCACCTGGGCGATTTCGGCACGCAGTTCGGGATGCTGATCCAGTACCTGGACGAGCACCCCGACGCCGCGTGGCACCAGGACGAGCTCGGCGACGAGGTGTCCGCGGTGTCCGCATTGGACACCCTGTACCGGTCGGCTCGGGCGGAGTTCGACGCCGATCCGGAGTTCGCCGACCGGGCCCGTGCCCGCGTCGTCGCGCTGCAGTCCGGCGACCCGGCGACCGTCGCGGTGTGGCAGGACATCGTGGCCGAGTCCGAGCGGTCGTTCCGCGCCATCTACGACCGGTTGAACGTGCTGCTCACGCCGGAGGACTCGGTCGGCGAGTCGTTCTACAACCCCCTGTTGGGCGACACGGTCGACGAGCTGGTCGCCGCGGGCCTCGCGGTCGAGAGCGAGGGTGCGCTGGTCTTCTACTCCGACGAGGTGTCCGGGCCCGAGGGCAAGCCGGTCACCCTGATGGTCCGCAAGCGCGACGGCGGGTACGGCTACGACACCACCGACCTGGCCACCATCCGCTACCGCATCCGCGACCTCGCCGCGGACCGGTTGGTGTACGTCACCGACTCGCGTCAGGCGCTGCACTTCCAGCTCGTCTTCGAGGCGGCCCGCCGCGCCGGGTGGCTCACCGGCGGAATCACCGCCGAGCACGTCGCCTACGGCACGATCCTCGGTCCGGACGGCAGGCCGTTCAAGACGCGGGCGGGTGGCACCGTGCGGCTGATGGACCTGCTCGACGCGGCCGTGTCCCGCGCACGCGCGGTCGTGGAGGAGAAGAACCCCGAGCTCGACGCCGCCGAACTGGACCGGATCGCCGAACTGGCGGGGATCGCCGCGGTCAAGTACGCCGACCTGTCCACGTCGCGGGTGAAGGACTACTCGTTCGACGTCGACCGCATGGTGTCCTTGACCGGCAACACCGGCGTCTACCTCCAGTACGCCCACGCCCGGATCCGCTCGATCCTGCGCAAGGCCGGGGACCCGGACACCACCGTCGACCCCACCGTCCCGCTCCAGCCCGCCGAACGCGCCCTCGGGCTGGAACTCGACGCCTACGGCGCCGTGCTCGGCGAGGTCGCGACGACCCTCGAACCGCACCGGCTCTGCGGCTACCTCTACGACCTGGCCCGCGCCTTCACCACGTTCTACGAGAACTGCCCGGTCATCAAGGCCGACGAACCGGTGCGCGGCAACCGGTTGGCCCTGTGCCGGTTGACGGCGCGCACCCTCGGCCACGGGCTCGACCTGCTGGGGATCGTCGCCCCGGAACGCATGTAGCCGCTGCCGGGCGCGGTGAGCCGTCCCCCCTGACGACTCACCGCGCCCACCGGTGTCGTCCGCGACGCGGATCAGCGCGTCGCGGACCTTCCCCTTCCCCCGGTCAGCGGCACCGCCCTGCGAGCCGCGTCGCCGTGCACCAGGGTGCGCGGTCGGTCTTGTCCGCCGATTGTGGAAATCTGCAATTCGCAGGTCACGCCCCGAGTGGTCAAGCCGGCCGGTCGTCCTGCCGGGTGTACTCGGTGTCCGAGTAGGCGCGGCCGTCGCCCGCGGGAATCGTCGTGCCGGTCATGGTCTCCCCCATCGTCGGTCGGTCGGGATCACTGTCGCGGTGACGCGTTGCGCGGGCGTTGTGCCATCGTTGAACCCGCAGTTCGGCGGGGTGGGGAGGCGGAGGACGGGTGCGGGTCGGGTTCGATGTGCTGGGCGAGGTGTCGGCGCGGGTCGGTGACGTCGCGGTGGACCCGGGGCCCGCCAGGCAGCGGTCCGTGCTGGTGGCCCTGCTGGTCGACGCGGGTCGGGCCGTGCCGGGTGGCGACCTGGTGCGCCGGGTGTGGGGCGAGGACGTGCCGCCACGTGCGGGAGGTGCGCTGCGGTCCTACGTCTCCCGGTTGCGTGGCGCGTTCGCCGACGCCGAGGACTTCCGGATCGACCACACGTCGTACGGCTACGTGTGCCGCGTCCCGGAGCACGCCGTCGACCTGCACGTCTTCCGCGACCTGGTGGCACGGGCCCGGGCCGCGGCCGACGACCGGGAGGCGTCCGGGCTGTTCGCCGAGGCGTTCGGGCTGTGGCGCGGCGAGCCGTTCGCGCACCTCGGCAGCCCCTGGCTGGACGAGGTGCGGGCGGTGCTGGAGGTGGAACGGCTGGCCGCGCGGCTGGACCAGTTCGACGTGGAGCTGCGGCGGGGACGGCACGACGCGCTGCTCGCGCCGCTGGCCGCCGAGGTCGCCGCCCACCCGTTGGACGAGCGGCTGGCCGGGCAGTACCTGCTGGCGCTGCACCGGGCCGGGCGGCAGGCGGACGCGTTGGCGCACTACCAGCGGGTCCGCGCGACCCTGGCGGACGAGATCGGCGTCGACCCCGGTCCGGCGCTGCGCGAGCTGCACGGCCGGATCCTGCGTGGCGACCCGCCACCGCGAGTGGACGCGGACCGCCCGGCACCACGCCAGTTGCCGCTGGCGCCGCGGCTGTTCACCGGGCGGGCGCGCGAACTGGCGGAGATCACCGAGGCCCTGTCCGGTGGCGGGGTGGCCGCGATCGTCGGTCCGGGCGGGGTGGGCAAGACGTGGCTGGCGTTGCAGTGGGCGCACCAGCACCTGGACCGGTTCCCGGACGGTCAGCTGCACGTCAACCTGCGCGGCTACACGCAGGACGGCGAGCGCACGTCACCGGAGGCGGCGGTGCGGGGGTTCCTCGACGCGCTCGGTGTGGCGCCCGGCGCGGTGCCCGCCGACCCGGACGCGCAGGCGTCGCTGTACCGGACGCTGGTCGCGGGCAAGCGGGTGCTCGTGGTGCTGGACAACGCGCGTGACTCGGCGCAGGTGTCGACGTTGCTGCCGGGTGGTTCGTCGGCGGCCGTGCTGGTCACGAGCCGGGACCGGCTGGGCGGGCTGGTGACCGCGCACGGCGCCGGGGTGGTGCCGGTGGACGTGCTCGACGACGAGGCGGCGCAACGGCTGCTGACCCGCCACCTCGGCCGCGACCGGCTCGCCGGTGAGCCGGACGCCACCGCCGAGCTGCTCGGGTTCGCGGGCGGCCTGCCGCTGGCCCTGGGCATCCTGGCCGCGCACCTGGCGGTGCGGCCCGGGTTGGCGACGCGGTGGCTGGTCGAGGGGCTGCGTGACGCCGACGCCCGGCTGGACGTGCTCGACGCGGGGGACATCACGGCGAACATGCGGGCGGTGTTCGCGTCGTCGCTGCGGGCGCTGCGCCCGGAGGCCGCGGACGCGTTCCGGGCGTTGGGGCTGGTGGAGCTGCCGGACGTCGGCGCGCACGCGGCGGCGGCGTTGTTCGGCACGACCCCGAACGCGGCGCGGGTGCTGCTGCGCGAACTGGAGTCCGCGCACCTGCTCCAACAGCACGTGCCCGGCCGGTACCGGATGCACGACCTGGTGCGGCTCTACGCCGCCGAGCAGGACCACCCCGACCCGAGCGCGGCACGGCGCCGGCTGGTCGACTTCTACCTGCACACGGCGTTGGTCGCGGACCGGCTGCTGGACCCGCACCGACCGACCGTGCCGACCGAGCCGGTGGACGCCGCGACCGCCCTGCCGCTCCCGGACCTGGCCGCGGCGATGCGGTGGTTCGAGCAGGAGCACGCTTGCCTGCTCGCCGTGCAGCGGTGTGCCGCCGACCAGCGGTGGCACGACAAGGCGTGGCAGTTGGCGTGGGCGGTGAACACGGTGCACCGCCGCACCGGCCACTCGCGGGACAACCTGGCCGTGTGGCGGATCGGCGTGGAGGCGGCGGAGGCGTCGGGCGAGAAGTCGCGGCAGGCGGTCGCGCACCGGTTCCTCGGGCAGATCCTGGCCGCGCTCCGCGAGCCCGCCGCCGCGCTCACCCACCTGGACACCTCGCTCGCGCTCGCCGAGGAGCTGGGCGACCTGCGTGCCCAGGCGCACTCGCACTACGCGTTGACGCAGAGCCTCGAACAGCTCGACCACGTCGACCGCGCGTTGGCGCACGCGATCGAGACGTGGCGGATCTACCAGGAGCTGGACGCGCCGGTGGAACGCGCGCACAGCCTGAACTCGCTGGGCTGGTGCCACGCCCGGGCGGGTGACCTGGAGCAGGCGCGGCGGTGCTGCGAGCAGGCGTTGGCCGCGCACGAGGAGCTGGGCAGCGAGGTGGGCGTGGCGGCGACCCTGGACAGCCTCGGGTACATCGCGGAACGGTCGGGCGAGCACGACGTGGCCGCCGGGCGCTACCACGCCGCCGCCGCGGTGCACGAACGCCTCGGCAACGCCACGGAGCTCGCCGATCTGCTGGAGCGGTTGGGCGAGACGGAGGTCCGGCGTGGTTGCCCCGAGGAGGCGCACGCCGCGTGGGTGAGGGCGCTGGAGCTGTACCGGGCGCAACAGCTCTTCGAGAAGGCGGCGCGGATCGGGCGCCGGCTGGCGCCCGCCGTGGTCACCTCTGGAACACCAGCGCCTCCCACGGCCTGAGGTCCACGCGGCCGGGTGACACCAGCGGCGCCTCCCGGGTGTTGGTGAGGACGACGTCGGCGGTGGCCCACTCGCGGTCCAGTTCGGCGGACTGGGGTGTGCCGCTGAGGTTGGCCACGACGAGCAGCCGCGTGTCGTCCAGCCTGCGTTCGTAGGCGTAGAGGTGCGGGTGGTCGGCCAGGACCATGTGGAAGTCGCCGAGGGCGACGACCGGGAGCCGGTGGCGCAGCTCGATGAGCCGCCGGTAGTGGTTGAAGACGGAGTCCGGGTCGTCGTACTGGGCGGCGGCGTTGAGCCAGGTGTGGTTGGGGTTGACCGCGAGCCACGGTTCGCCGGAGGTGAACCCGGCGTTCGGGGTGGCGTCCCACTGCACGGGGGTGCGGGCGTTGTCGCGGCCCATCGCGCGCAGGCCGCGCAGCACCTTCTCCGGGTCGGCTCCCGCGGCGACGGCCTCGCGGTAGTGGTTGAGCGATTCGAGGTCCTGCAGCTCGTGCACGCCGGCGAACGGCGCGTTGGTCATGCCGAGTTCTTCGCCCTGGTAGACGTACGGGGTGCCGCGGTGCAGGTGCAGCACGGTGGCCAGCGCCGTGGCCGATTCGCGCCAGTACTCGCCGTCGTCGCCGAGCCGGGACACCACGCGGGGCTGGTCGTGGTTGTTCCAGTAGAGGCTGTTCCAGCCGACCTCGCCCAGCGCCGTCTGCCACCGGCCCAGCGACGCCTTCAGGTCGCGCAGGTCCAGCGGCTTCGGGTCGAACTTGCCACCCGGCCCCTGGTCCAGCCAGACGTGCTCGAACTGGAACACCATGTCCAGCTCGCGCCGCGCGGGGTCGGTGAACAGCCGGGCCTGCTCCCACGTCACGCCCGGCATCTCCCCCACCGTCAGGTAGTCGCCCGACCGGCCCTCGAACACCTCGCGGTTCATCTCGCGCAGGAAGTCGTGCACGCGGGGACGGGTGGCGAAGTGCGGGAACCCGTCGCCGAGGCCGCCGACGCCGGTGGTGGCGCCGTCGGGCAGGTCCGGGTCCTTGGAGATCAGGTTGATCACGTCCATCCGGAAGCCGTCCACGCCCCGGTCCAGCCACCACCGCATCATCTCGTACACCGCGTGGCGGACCTCGGGGTTCTCCCAGTTCAGGTCCGGCTGCTTGCGGTCGAACAGGTGCAGGTAGTACTCCCCCGTCGCCTCGTCCAACGTCCACGCCGGGCCTGAGAAGAACGAGCCCCAGTTCGTCGGCTCCGCGCCCGGCTGGCCCGCCTCGAACCCCTCGCGCGGTGGACGCCACCAGTACCAGTCCCGCTTCGGGTTGTCCTCGGACGACCGGGACTCCACGAACCACGGGTGCTCGTCGGAGGTGTGGTTGACCACCAGGTCCATCACCAGCTTCATCCCCCTCGCGTGCACCTCGGCCAGCAGCCGGTCGAAGTCCTCCAGCGTGCCGAACACCGGGTCGATCGCCTGGTAGTCGGAGATGTCGTAGCCGTTGTCCGCGTGCGGTGACGCGTACACCGGTGACAGCCAGACCACGTCCACTCCCAACCGCTCCAGGTGGTCCAACCGCGCGGTGATGCCGTCGAGGTCTCCCACGCCGTCACCGTTGGAGTCGGCGAAGCTGCGCGGGTACACCTGGTACACCACCGCCGAGGTCCACCACGGCGCCGTGGTCTGTGTCGTCTTGACCTGGTCCAAAGCCATGTCCCATCCTCACCCCGTCGTCGGACGTCGTCCCAGTCCACCACTCGCCGCGCGGCGCCGCACCCCGCGAGCACCCCGGTGGGGTCCCGGGTCAGGCGTCGGGTTCGCCCGGCTTGCTCGGCCACCAGAACCGGCGTCCGATGTGGATGGTCAACGCGGGCACCAGCAGCGACCGGACGACCAGCGTGTCCAGCAGCACGCCGAACGACACCAGGAACGCCATCTGCACCAGGCCGACCAGCGGCAGCACCGCCAGGGCGCCGAACGTGGCCGCCAGTACCACACCGGCCGACACGATCACCCCGCCGACCAGCGTGAGACCGCGCCGGGTGCCCTCACGGGTGCCTTCCCCGGCCGTTTCCTCCCTGATCCGGTGCATCACCAGTGCCGCCACCCCGATGGTCGCCGTGCAGGAGACCGCGACGGTCAGCGTGAGCAGGAGCGGCGCGAGCAAGGACCGCAGCAGCAGGACCAGCATCAGCAGGATCACGACCAGCAGCGCCGGGATGATCACCCACCGGTCCCGCTCGGCCGTGGTGCGGGTGTCGAGCAGGGCCGCGCTGTCACCGCCGACCAGGGCGTCCGCGCCGGGCACCGCGTGGACGGCTTCGCGCAGCCGCACCACCGTGTCCTGCGCGGCCCGTGACGTGGCGATGTCGCGCAGCGTCACGTCGATCGACGACAGCCCGTTCGCCTCCTTCGGCTGCCCGGTCTCGGGGTCGACCGTGGGCGTGACCCGGGCGACGCCGTCCACGGCCCGCGCGGCGGCGATCACCGCGTCCCGCCGGTCGGTCCTGGCGATGACCGTGCCGGGCAGGTTCGCGCCGCCCGGGAAGTGCTCGGCGGACACCTCCAGGCCGCGCACCGACTCGGTGTCCCGGGTGAACGTGTCGACGTAGTCCAGGCCGGAGGCGCGGAACTGGGGCGCGAACGCCGCCGCGGCCAGCAGCAGCACCAGCGTGCCCGCCCACACCGTGCGCGGCTCGCGCGTGACCAGGTCGGCGACCTTGGCGAACAGGCCGTGCCGCTGTGGTCGGCCGCCGTGCCTCGGGCGGAACGGCCAGAACGAGGCGCGGCCGAACAGTGCGAGCAGCGCGGGCAGGAACGTGAGCGTGGCGGCGAGGGACGCGGCCACGCCGATCGCGCCGACCGGGCCGAGGCTGCGGTTGTTGTTCAGGTCCGACAGCAGCAGGCACAGCAGGCCGAGCGCGACCGTGCCCGCGGAGGCGAACAGCGGTGCGACACAGGCCCGCACGCTCTTGCCCACCGCGTCGAACCGGTCGGCGGTGAGGTGCAGCTCTTCGCGGAACCGGGCCACGACGAGCAGCGCGTAGTCCGTGGCGGCGCCGAAGACCAGCACCATCAGGATGCCCTGGCCCTGGCTGTCCAGGGTGAGCACGCCGTCGCGGGCCGGCAGGTAGACGACGGCGGACGCGGTGGTGAGCGCCAGGCCGCTGGACGCCAGCACGATCAACGGCATCAGCGGGCTGCGGTGGATCGGCAGCAGGATGACGACGACCGCGCCGACGGTGACCAGCAGCAGCATGCCGTCAATGGCACCGAACACTCCGTCGAGGTCGACCCCGATGCCCGCCGGACCGGTCAGGTTGACCTCCAGACCCGGCGGGATGCCCTCGCCCGCGATGCGGCGCAGTTCCTTGGCGACCGAGACTTCCTTCTCCCCCAGGGCCGCGTCCAGCGCGACGATGATCTGCGCGGCTTCGCCGTCGTCGGAGGTGATGACGGGCAGGGTGCGTTCGGCGAGGCCGCCGAGCGGGTCCAGGTCGGGGTGCTCGACTTCGGCGATCTCGGCCTGCTTGGTCTGGAGGTAGGCCTGGTCGGCGTCGGTGAGGCCGCCGTCGCGGTTGAAGGTCAGCAGTGCCGGGGAGATCGCCTCGGTCTCGAACGCCTTCTTCATCTCGGCGACCCTCGTCGCCTCCGCTGAGGCCGGTAGGAACGCCTCGCTGCTGTTCTCCAGCACGTCGCCCAGCCTTGCCTGGTCGTCGGTGCCCACGGCGCCGATCACCACCCAGGCGACCAACAGCAGCGCCGGCACCAGCCACCGGCCGCGCCTGGTCCGGGTGGGCACCGATTCGTCCTCGTCCGACCGCGTCTTCTCAGCGGACGTCGCCATGCGGAGTACACCCCCCAGTACCGGTACGCCCGGCCCCATGTCCTTGTGCGAAGCCAAGGCTAGGAAGGCGACCGTCCCCGCGGAATCCGCTTGGAACCCGTCCCGATGGTTGACCTAACCTCACCCCGGGGTCGGGCGTTCAGGAGGGCTGGGTGTTGTTCAGGTAGGCGATTACGGCGAGCACGCGGCGGTTGGTGTCGTCGGAGACGGGCAGGCCGAACTTGGCGAAGATGCCGGCGGTGAGCCGGTCCACCCGGCGCGCCAGCACCGCGGCCTTCGTCGGTGCGAGCAGCAGCCGGCTCACCCGCGCGTACGCCGGCAGTGCCAACGGTGCCAACGCCAACCCGGCGGCCGTCGCGACCACACCCACCAGCGGCGACAACGGCCCCGGCACCACTCCCAACGCGGTCACCTCCGGCCACCACAACCGCGACGTCGGGAAGATCGCCACCAGGTGCAGGGCGGCCAGGCCGAGCCCGCCGACCGCGGTGCCGATCACGGACGCCAGCCGCACGACCGCCATCACGCGCGGCGCGATCCACGCCCATGCGCGGGTGCGCCCGGTGCGTTCGGACGGCCCGAGCAGCACCGGCGTCCACCGCACCTGCCAGTGCATCACCAGCGGCCCGACCGCGAACCCGGCCGCGACCAGGACCACCCCGAACGGCAACGGCCGCCCCGCGCCCACCGCGATCAACCCGACGGGCAGCAGCGCGGGCACACCGCCGACGACCGGGTTGAGCACCGTCCAGCCGTGGTCGCGGAGGGTGGCCGGGTCCTGCGTCAGCCAGTCCCACTGCCGCTTGAACACCGCGATCCACGGCGTGCGGTACAGCTCGTCCTCGTCGCGGTACCAGCCGTCCGCGTCCGGTTCGGGCTTGGGCGGCGGCGGCCGGTAGGGCACCGGCACGGGCGTGCCCGACCACCGGCCGACCAGCCGCCTACAGGTTGGGCAGCCACCGCGCCGCGCGCAGCGGCACGGTCGGGGGCGGCATCCCGGCGTGGCCGATCACGAACACCACCACCAGCTGGGCCAGCCCGACCAGGGACAGCGCGCCGAGCGCCAAGCCGTACAGGGGCGCGGTCAGGACCCCGCGGACCACCCCCGGTCAGGCGGGCACACCGGCCGTGGCGTGCGCGGGCACGCGGAGCAGCACGATGACCAGGCCGGTGCGCACCCGGAAGCCCAGCGACTCGTACAGCCGGATCGCGGAGGTGTTGGTGGCGGAGGCGTGCATCAGCGCTTGTTCGCCGCGGTCCCGGATGCCGGCGGTCACGGCCCGCACCAGCCGGGTCGCCAGTCCTCGCCCCCGGTACGCGGGATCGGTGCACACGGCGCTGATCTCCGTCCAGCCCGGCGGGTGGAGGCGTTCACCGGCCATCGCGACCAGCGCGCCGTCGCGCCGGATGCCGAGGTAGGTGCCCAGTTCGACGGTGCGCGGCCGGAACGGCCCGGGCTGGGTCCGTTCGACCAGGTCCATCATCTCGGGCACGTCGGCGGCGCCGAGCCGGACCGCTTCGGCGTCCTCGGCGACCCGCACGCCGTCGTCCACCAGCTGCACGGCGTCGATCCGCTCGACCACCTCCCAGTCGGCGGGCGGGGTGTGCGGGGTGGTGATCGGCACGATCCCGCCCGGCCCGGCGAGCGCGGCCACGTCGGACCACACGTCGGCGTCCGGCCGGTCGGGCAGCGCCGCGAACGTCGCCACGTCCGGCCGGTAGCGCAGCACCTGCCCGTGCCGTTCGGCGAAGTGGACGTGCGGCCCGGTCAACGACGTCCAGGCCGGGTTGTCCAACGGCGAAGCCATGCGCGAAACCCCCAGTGGTTCGTGATCGACCGAATCATGCGTGCCGCCGGGACGGTCTGTCCACCGGTTGATCCCGATCGCGGGCGGGTGGGGTCGACACCGTCCGAGGGCATGGCGCGCCGACTGGGCCTCGACTTCACCAAGCCGCGGTTCGCGTCCGCGGTGTCCGACTCCGGCGACGGCATGACGACGGCCGCCGGTCCCCCGCTGCCGGCCTCTCCCACCGACTGCCACGGCTGCTCGTTCTCGCCGGCCCGCGGCGTGGTCGTGGCCGGGCTCGCGGCGGCGATCCGGTGCCCGAAGCGCCGCGCGGCCGTCTTCCAGCGGAAAACCCGGCCCGGCGCCGGTGTTGCGTGGCGCCGGGCCGGGCACTGGCGATTCCGGTCGATCGGCCGGAGTTCTAGCCGAAGTTCACGTCACTGCACCACATGTACGCCTGGTCGAGGTGCGAGGCCTGCCAGATCGTGAACACGACGTGGTGTCCGCGGTAGGTACCGTTGGTCGTCACGTTGAACCGGATGTCCTTGGCGGGAGCGAACCTGCCGGTCGTGGTGACCAGGTCGAGGTTGCCCCAGCCGAGGCGCTGGGTCTTCGGGTCGAACCCGTTCTTGCTGACGTACACCCGGAAGTAGTCGGCACCGTGGCTCGCCTGGTCGTACAGGTGCATCTGGAAGCTGCTGCCGACGCTGGTGGTCCGCCAGTTACCGGGGTTGTTCAGGGCGTTGTTGCGCGAGAGGTTGTTGCTGCAGAGCGTCCCGTCGGGGGTCGCCCCCTGGAAGTTACCCCGCAGGCCGTCCCGCAGTGCGCTCATCCAGTTCCACATGGTGTCGGCGTTGGCCTGGAAAGCCTGGTAGCACATGGGGTCCTGCTGCTGCATCGCAGGGTTCGTGTGCTGGCTGCCCCAGCTGTTCCAACACTGGTAGGCGCGGGTGGCCGGACCGACGATGGTGCCGTGTGCCGACGCCGATGGTGTCGCGAGGAACGTGCATGCCAGCACGCTGATGACCGCTGCGATGATGCCCCGCCGTCTGGTGACAGAGCCGGAGGTACTGCGCAGACGCATCGATGGGCCTCCTATATCTCCGGATGATCGAGATGGTGATCGAGCTGGGAGCGCTCCCAGAGCAGCCTGAGCGTATACGTCACGCTCCGAAACTTCAACGAAACTTTGTGTAGCGACCGCCGCGCCTTCACCGATCGCCCCCAATTGGGACGCTGACCTGCCGTTACGCCGCAACGACCGTCCGTGACAGTGAACGTTCCCCTACCCGCCCACCACCACCCGCGCGGAATGTAACCGGCAACACAGCGCTATTCCATCCGACCACAGGTTTGAGTCGTCTAGACTCAAACTATGTTCACCAGGGACGAAACGCTCGAACGAGTCGAACGGGCGGGTTCGGCGACCGACCTGTTCGGCCCGCTCGACCCCGACCCGACCCGGCGCAAGGAGGCGCAGCGGCTGTACCGGCGACTGGCCGCCGTCCTGCACCCGGACCGGGTCGGCGCGGATGACACCAGGGCGCACGCGGCGTCGGCGGAATTGACCCGGCTGCACCACGAGTGGCAGCACGGGACGTCGACCGAACTGCGCACCGACCGTGCCGCCTATCGGCTCACCGAACGGTACGCGGTCGGCAGCGTCGCCAACGTCTACCGCACCGACGGGCCGCACGTGGTCAAGGTGGTGCGCAACCCGGCGCTCAACCCGCTGCTGCACGCCGAGTGGGACGCCCTGCGGCGACTCGCCCGGTTCACCGACGGGCACACCTGGCTGCGGCCCTACTACCCGCACCTGGTGGACGCCTCCGGTGACGTCGCCCGCGGTTCGCGCGCGTTCACCGTGCTCGCACCGCTGGTGGACGGCTTCGTCACGCTCGCCGACGTGCGCCGGGCGTTCCCGCGCGGTCTCGACGGCCGCGACTACGCCTGGATGCACCGCAGGCTGCTGCGGGCGGTCGCGGGCGCGCACCGGATCGGCCTCGTGCACGGCGCGATCGTCGCCGAGAACGTGCTGGTGCACCCCGCGCAGCACGGCATCGTGCTGGCCGGCTGGACGTTCGCGGTGTCCGCGGGCGAACGGCTCCTGGCCACCGACAAGACCACCACCTACCCGCCGGAAGTCCACGACGGACGACCGGTCACACCCGCCACCGACGTCCACATGGCACACACGCTCATGCTGGACCTGTTGGCGGACGACGAAACCGCGCAGCGCAGGTTCGCCCGCGGCTGCACGCAGGACGCCCCGGGCCGACGGCCGGACGCCGTCGACCTGCTCACCGAGTACGACGACCTGCTCGAAGACCTCTACGGCGAACGGACCTTCCGCCCGTTCGCACTACCCGGGACAGGAGCCTGAACCATGGGACACGGCAAGTGGGACGACAACGCCTACGCGGCGGCCAGGACCTTCCGCGCGGCCAAGGGCATCGACGACTTCGGCTACACCGCCAAGATGCGCTCGCGCCCGTCGAAGGAGTGGACGGCCGACCCGTCGCTCGACCCGAAGGGCGTGGTGGCCCGCGAGTGCCGCGACTCGGCCGACCACGCCGACTCGACGCCGATCGCGGTGCTGTTCGACGTCACCGGCTCGATGGGCCGCGTGCCGCAGATCATGCAGCGCAAGCTCGGCAAGCTGCACGGCCTGCTGCAGCGCAAGGGCTACCTCACCGACCCGCAGCTGATGTTCGGCGGCATCGGTGACGCCGACAGCGACCGGGTGCCGCTGCAGGTCGGCCAGTTCGAGTCGGACAACCGGATGGACGAGCAGCTGCGCACCATCTTCCTGGAGGGCAACGGCGGCGGGCAGAAGAGCGAGTCCTACGAGCTCGCCGCCTACTTCGTGGCCCGGCACGTGGTCACCGACGCGTGGCAGAAGCGGGGCCGCAAGGGCTACCTGTTCCTCATCGGCGACGAGCTGAACAAGCCGCGGCTGGAGGCCAGGCACATCCGCCGGATCATCGGTGACGACGTCAAGCAGGACATCGACCCGGCCTCGGTGTACCGGGAGCTGAGCCGCAAGTGGCACGTGTACTTCGTGCTGCCCAACCAGTCGTCGTACTACCACGACGAGCAGATCGCCGACCACTGGCGCGACCTGCTCGGCCAGCGGTTCCTCAAGCTGGACGACCCCGGCGCGGTGTGCGAGCTGATCGCCGCCACGATCGGCATGGAGGAACGGGTCGTCGACCTGGACCAGGCGATGGTGGACCTGGCCGAGGTCGGCTCGATCGCGGAGAGCGAGGCCGTGGGCAAGGCGCTGGTCCACGTCGGCGGCAAGGCCGTCGCCACCACGGCCGCTCCCCCGGCCCTCGACGGCCCCGACGACGTCACGCTGACGTGATGGACGGCCACATCATCGTCGTCGGCCTCGGGTTCGGCGACGAGGGCAAGGGAGCGGTGGTCGACGCGCTGTGCCACGACGGGCCGGTGACGTCGGTGGTCCGGTTCAACGGCGGCGCGCAGGCCGCGCACAACGTCGTCGTCGGAGACCGGAACCACACGTTCAGCCAGTTCGGGTCCGGCACGCTCGCGGGCGTGCCGACCCACCTCTCCCGGCACGTCCTGGTCGAACCGATCGCCCTGGCCACCGAGTCGCGCGAGCTGGCGGAACTGGGCGTCGCCGACCCGTTGCGGCTGCTGTCGGTCGACGCCGACGCGCTGCTCACCACTCCGATCCACGTCGCCGCCAACCGTGCCCGCGAGGACGCTCGCGGGCACGCCCGGCACGGGTCGTGCGGCAAGGGCATCGGCGAGACCACCTGGTACGGGCTGCTCGCCGCCCGCGGCGCGGCGCCCGGTGACGTGGTGGAGCACCAGCAGGTCATCGGCGTACCGGGCCTACCGCCGACGGTCGGCGACTGCGCCGACCCGGCCGTGCTGCGGGCCAAGCTCGACGCCCTGGCCCGCTTCTACGAACCGCTGATCGGCGCCGGGCCGTCGGTGGACGACCTCGTGTCGCTGTACCGGGACTTCGCGGGCGCGGTCCGCGTCACGACCGGCGACGAGGTCGGTCGCCTGGCCGACCGCGGCCGACTGGTGTTCGAAGGCGCCCAGGGCGTGCTGCTGGACCAGTGGCGCGGGTTCCACCCGCACACCACCTGGTCCACCGTCACTCCCGACAACGCCCGCGACCTGCTCGGGCACCGCCGCGCCACGGTGATCGGCGTGACCAGGACCTACCACACCCGCCACGGCGCGGGACCGTTCCCGACCGAGGACGGCGAGGTGCTCGCCCGGTTCCCCGAACGGCACAACGGCACCGGTGAGTACCAGGGTGCGTGGCGCGCCGGGCACCTCGACGCCGTGCTGCTGCGGTACGCGGTGGACGCGTGCGGCGGGGTGGACGGGTTGGCCGTCACGCACCTGGACGCGGCCGACCTCAAGGTGGCCACCGCCTACGACGCTCCCCTGCCGGCCGCGGACCTCACCGCGTTCCTCGCCCACCGCACGCCGACGTTGACCGACCTGCCGGACCCGGTGACGTGGCTGGAACACGACCTGGCAGTGCCGGTCCTGGTCACCGGCGCCGGACCCGACCGGGCCGACTACACCGTGCGCGCGCCGGCGCTTCGCTGAATGCGGGACAATCGCGCCATGATCGAGTCGACCCTGGTGTCGGTGGACGTGCTGGCGCTGCGCTTCGACCCGCAGGCGCGCGCCGTGCTGCTCGGCATCGCGCCGCGCGCGCTCGAACCGTTCGCCGGTGAGCTCGCCCTGCCCGGTGTGCTGCTGGGCAAGGGCGAGCGGCTGCGTGACGCGGCACGGCGCGCGGTGACCGGCAAGCTCGGCGTGCCCGAGGACGCGATCTCCGCCTCCGGCCAGCTGACCACGTTCGACGAACCGTCCCGCGACCCGCGCGGCCCGACGTTGTCGATCGCCCTCTGGGCCACCGTCGACCCGGCGAAGCTGACCGGCGACGGCCCGACGTGGACACCGCTGGCCGACGTGCCGCCGCTGGCGTTCGACCACGACCGCATCGTCGGTGACTGCCGCCCGATCCTGGCCGGCCACCTGTGGCGCGACACCGCGTTCACCGCCGGTCTGCTGGGCCGCGAGTTCACCACCGCGCACGCCCTGGACGTCACCGAATCCCTCACCGGCGACCGCCCCTACCCCGCCAACCTCGGCCGCACCATGGAACGCGTCCCCGGCCTGGAACGCACCACGCAGCACGCCGCCGCCCTGCCCAAGGGAGGCCGGCCGCCGTCGGTCTGGCGCTGGACCTCGTCTCCGATCGTGTGACGTGAAATGCGACGACGGGTGACGCCTCCGGGGTTCCCTTGATCCGCGTGACGGCGACGGCCGACCATGCCTCAGGGGGCCGAGAACACCTGGAGCGCCTGATGCCACTGAAGGCACAAATCGCGGACCTGTCACGCTTCCAGCAGCTGCTGATCGGCACGTGGACGAATCAGAACCTGCCCGGCACCACCAAGGGCGACCAGACCAACCCGTACTCCTACAACGTCATGCCCCTGCCGCAGCAGTCTGCCCAGAACGGGGCGAACTACGGGTACATCCTCAAGAACTTCACCTACTACGAGACGATCGTGTTCAAGGGCATGGAGGACGTCGCCAGTCCGGTGGAGGCGCCGAACCGGGGCGGCACCTACCAGCAGTCGCCGTACGTGCTGTTCTACGACCAGCAGATCCGCTTCGCCGAAGGCCCCGGCATCGACACCATCGTCCACGAGGAGAACGGGGCGTGGCTCCACCTGGTGACGGAGAAGCAGCAGATCGGCCCCTACCCGTACCCGACGGACAACCCTGCCCTGGAACCGGGCGACCCCGAGCCGCAACCCCCGACCCAGACGATCTGCAAGCAGATCTCGGTGCCGCACGGTGTCTCGGTCCTCGCCCTGGGCAGCTGCACGGACGGCTTCTTCGCACCGCTGATCCCCGACGCGGAACCGCCCCTGCCAACCCCCGGTGGACTGGACACCTCGCCGTACCAGGCGACCCTCACCGCTCCGGACAACTACCAGAACCCGCAACCCGAGCTGACCGGTCAGATCAACCTGCCGCTCCAGGCCGCGATCGTGGACCTGGTCGCGGCGGGTCACCCCATCACCGACTACATCCACTGCCAGGTCGACACCGGCAACGGTGGCGCGGTGATGAACATCCCGTTCGAACAGCGGCGGGCCGCGATCTCCGGCTACGCCGCAGACTACTGGCTCATGTCACTCGACGGCGGGAACAACTACGACATCCTCGCCTACACGCAGCGGATCATCCTCGACATCCTGATCGGCGAGCAGCACTACACCTTCCCGCACCCGACCTCCAACGTCCTCACCAGGCTGAAGGCGATGTGACGCCACCCAGGCCGCGGCGGGCACTTCCCGCCGCGGCCACGCGAGCTAACGGCCGGCGCCCAAGTCCCTCGGCATCTGGTCCTTGATCAGCCAGTGCACGCTGTTGTCCCCGCCGAGCGCCGGGTAGGACGGCAGCACGCGCTCGCACAGTTCCTGCAGGTGCCGGGTCATCGGCACGTCGTCCGGGAACTCGTAGAACTCGAACGTCGGCGCGGCCTGCTTGCCCTTGTGCGGGCCCTCCTTGATCGGCGTGCGGACCAGCTCCTTGATCACCCCGAACAGCACGCCCTGCATCGCCGCGACGAACTGCCGCTCCAACCCGTACCGCCGGCTCGTCGCACCGGGCTTCACGTCCTTCCCCGAGGTGCGGTACATCTCGTCGAGCATGGCGAGCACGTAGGTGTAGGCGGCCGACGCCAACACGCCCAGGTCGCGGACGTGGCCCGTCTCCGGGTAGTCGGCCACCCTCGGGTTCTCCGGCACCGGGTGGACGTCGCCGATCAGCTCCCAGCCGTCGGCGATGCGCTTGAACTTCACGTAGTGCGGCGCCTCGAACAGGCCCGTCGCCAGGTCCGTCTTCGGGTCCGCCGGGTCGAGCGGCACCACCTGCTGGTCCGGGTCCATGCCCTCGCCCTGCTCCACGATCACGTTGATCGCGGTGAGCGCCGCGTGCAGGTCGTTCACGATGATCGGCGCGCCACCGCCGCCCTCGTTCCAGTAGGTGTTGGTGTACTGCAGGTCCAGCCGGTTGTGCTTGACCAGCTCCAGCTCCTGCTCGTTGGGCGGGCCGAGTCGGGTGGGCACGGTGGGATCGATACCGCACAGCCGCTCGAAACCGTCGAAGATCGCCTTGTAGAACTGCCCGATCGTCTGGTACTCCCCCGACTGCTCCGGCGCGCCCACCTTCGCCGGGAGTTCCAGCGGCATGAAGACGTCCCGCACCAGGTCCGTGGTCAACGGGGCCAGCTTCAGCTCGAGCCGCGGCACCCGGTGCAACATGTCCGAGGGATACGCCGGGATGAACGCCGGGTCCTGGAACTTGATGTGGTCGCCGCGACCGATGGCCACGATCAGGTTGCGCACCAGGGACAGGTGCAGCATCTCCTCGACCACGACGCTCTTGATCAGCCGGAACGCGCCCGGCCCCGCCGACCACTGCGACACGTTGTCGGTCTTGATCGAGTACGCCGCGTACAGGTACAGGGGGATGGTCGACAACTCCAGCCGGGCCGCGTCGTAGAGGTGCGAGAACAGCGAATCGACGGAGTCGATCGGTTGGTCGGCCTTGGGAACCCGGTACCCTCCGGGCACAGCGGTGTGGGTGGTGGTCATCGGTGCGACGTCCTTCCGTTGATTCCGACGATCAGTCGATCGGCCGTCCAGGCGCGCAGGCACGCGTCGGTCTGCCCGGGGGTCAAGCCGGCGTCGTCACCGGCCCGGCCCAGCGGCGTTCCGGCTCGCAGCGCCGCCAGCAGCCGGTAGCGCGGTTCGTCCAGTTCGGCCACGGTCACCACGAAGTCGGTGCGCCCCAATACCATCCGGACCTCACCCGCCTGCGGCAGCGGCGGGTCCTGCCCGGCGCGCACCGCGACGGCGAAGGTGTGCACCGGGAAACTCGCCCGCACCAACCGCAGGCATTCCACAGTGGACACGAGGGTGTCGGCCCAGCCCGGGTCGCCGAGCGCCGGCGCGGGCGGTGGTGGTTCGCGGAACTCCGCACCGGCCGCGGCGTGCGCCTCGGTGAAGGCGCGCTCGAAGCGGACGACGTCGTAGAGCAGATCGATCCACGGCTCCCGCTCTCCGGCGGCCAGGTCCGGACGACCGGCGGCCAGGTGGTCCGCGAACCCCGCGCCGAGCGCCTCCAACGTGTAGCTGCGCGACGGGCGGGCCGCCAGGTACTCCCGGGCGAACTCCTCGAACAGCTCCGCGCCGAGCAGGTGCCGGGCGACCGGGTAGTGCGCGCTCAGGCAGTCGACCAACCGGGAGCGGTAGCCGTGCTGGTAGATCGCCAGCCGCCGCGCCGCGGGCAGCCGTGACGTCGTCACCACCACGTCCGCCACGTCACCGGCGCCCGCCGGGTCCAGGATCGCGCCCTGCAACCAGGTCTGGAGCAGCCGCAACCGCTCAGCCGACACGGGCCGTCCGCTCCCGGGCCTTGTCCAACTCGGCGGTCAGGACCCTGAACGGCGGGATCCGGTCGTCCCACTCCAGCAGCACCGACACCGGCGGCAGCAGGCCGGTGGTGAACTCGTACAGGTCCCACACCGGGTCGGCCACCGGCTGGTCGTGCGTGTCGATGAGGTGCGTGCCGCGGTCCGTGTGGCCCGCGAGGTGCACGTACACGATCCGGTCGGCCGGCAGCGCGCGGATGTAGTCGTACGGGTCGAACTCGTGGTTGACGGCCGACACGTAGACGTTGTTCACGTCCAGCAGCAACCCGCACCCGGACTCCTCCGCCAACCGGGCCAGGAACTCGCTCTCCGGCACGGTCGACTCGGTGAAGCCCAGGTAGGTGCTCGGGTTCTCCAGGACCAGCGGACGTTCCAGCACGTCCTGCGCGACCCGGACGCGGCGCACCACGTGGCGCAACGACTCCTCGGTCAGCGGCAGCGGCAGCAGGTCGTGCGTGTTCAGCCCGAGGACCCCGGTCCAGCACAGGTGGTCCGACACCCACGCGGCGCCCACCCCGGTGGCCAAACGTCCCACCCGGCGCAGGTAGTCCAGGTCGAGCGGGTCGGTGCTCCCGATCGACAGCGACACACCGTGCAGCACCACGGGGAACCGCTCGGCGACCTGGTCGAGCAGGTACCGGGCGTAACCACCGTTGTCCAGGACGTTCTCCGTGATGACCTCGAACCAGTCCACCCCGGACGGTCCCCGGAGCACCTGGTCGGCGTGGCGCGAGCGCAGCCCGACGCCGAAACCCAGCTCCGGCAGGCCGAGCCGGTCGGGTGCCGGCATCAGAGGCGGCCCACGTAGCGCGGCAGCATGCCGGCCTTCCCGGACTCCTCGGCCTGCTGCCCCTTCCGACCCTTCTTGGCCTTCCCCGGCTTCTCGGTCCTCGGGGTCACGATGGGCCTCGCGTTCAGCGTGGCGAAGAGCTGCGCCCGATCCGTTTCGTACGGCGGCACCTTGTCGTTCGAGTAGCCGATGCCGGGCGCCGGGTTGAACGCGAGGCCGGCCGACCACATCCGCGTCTCGAACCGGCTGCGGGCCAGCTTCCACACGCTGGTGCCCTTGAACGGACCCGCCGACGCCACCCGGCACTCGTTGATCGGGCTGGCGCAACTGCCGTTGGCGGCGCACGACTGCTCGCCCGGCTTGGTCTGCTCCAACTCGCTGCCCGCGTAACCACAGCCGCCCTGGCCCCGGCACTGGTTGTCGCCGTGGCAGACGTGCAGCGCCGTGGCACAGGTGCCCTCGCCGGGCAGCTTCGCGTTGCCGGACTCGTCGTGGCCCTTGCAGGCGTTGAGCCCCATGCACACGTGCAACTCGAGCACCGGCGCGGTCTCGGCCGTGGTCAGGCCGTCCCGCGGCCCACCTGCCTCGTGGCTGCTCTCCCGCAGTTCCCGCCCCGCCGGTCCACCGGTCAGGAACAGCGCCGCCTGGTCCGCCGACATCCCGTCACGGCCGTTGCCGCCGGGTCCATCCTGCTTGCCACCCATCTTCGCGACCACCTTCCCCAGTGGAGCGCCACCCGGCCCCGAACGGAACCGACCCAATCCCTTCTACACCGCCGATATGCCGAGGGCCGGGTGAAACCGCACCCCACCCCGATCAGGGAGTGAGCGTCATCAATTCGAGGTCGGCAACCATCACGTTCAGTGAGAAGACTCCCCGGTAGTGGCTCGCGAACGTTCCACCGGACCGCTCAGGCGTGCGACACGGAGTCCGCCAGTCCGACGAGCAGGTCGACGGTGCGGTCTTGTTCGTCGGCGGTTCCGTAGGGTGCGGCGAGGAATTCGGTGACGCCGGCGTCGCGGAACCGGGCAAGTGCCCGTGCCACTTCGGTTTCGGTGCCGACGACGGCGACGTCCTGTGGTCCGGTCGCCCCTTCCCGGTCGAGGGTCGCGCGGTACTCGGGCACTTGGGCGGCGAGCGCGAACTGCTCGGCGATGCGGGTCCGGACGTCGTCGGCCGCGTCGGTGACGCACACGGGCAGGCCGGCGACGACCCGCGGGGCCGGTCGTCCGGCGTCGGCCGCCGCCTTGGTGATCAGGGGAACGACGTGCTCACCGAGGGCTTTCGGTCCCGTCATCCACGTCACGGCGCCGTCGGCGAGTTCGCCCGCCAGGCGCACCATGCGCGGCCCCATCGCCGCGACCAGCACCGGCGGCGCCGGCACCCCGGAGGGGACGGTCACCGCCCCGAGCGCCGTGAGCGTCTCGCCGCGGTAGTCGACGCTGTCCCCGCGCAGCAGCGGGCCGAGCACCGTCAGGTACTCGCGCATCCGCTGCACGGGCCGGTCGGTGGGCAGGCCGAACGTTCCCGACACCATCGCGCCGATACCCGCGCCCACGCCCAGGGTCAGCCGTCCCGCCACCGCCGCCTGCACGGTCAACGCCTGCCCGGCGAGCACCAACGGGTGGCGCTGCGGAACGGGGACCACGGCTGTGCCCAAGGCGACGTCGGCGACGGCCGCTCCGGCCACCGCGATGGTGGTCAACGCGTCCCAGCCCAGCGCCTGACTGGACCACGCCGTGACGAAGCCGCCGTCAGCCGCCACCCGCACCTGCTCGACCACCGCGTCCAACGTCGCAGGACCGCGCACGTCACCGACCGCCAGACCAATCCGCATCCTTCGCCCCCTCCGCACCACCCTAAATGGGGCACCCACCCCACTTACGCGGCACTACGATACGGGGGCACCACCCCACTTAGCCAGGAGGTTGTCCCACCGATGGCAGAGAACCCCGGCTCACCGGCTCGACGGCGGGCCGACGCACGCCGCAACCGCGACAAACTGATCGCCGCCGCGAGTGACGTGATCGCCGAAACCGGACCCGCCGGATCCCTGGAGGAAATCGCCCGCCGCGCCGGCGTCGGCTCCGCCACCCTGCACCGCCACTTCCCCCGCCGCGCCGACCTGCTGGAAGCCGTCCTCCGCGACCGCGTGCAGGCGTTGTGCGCTCGCGCAGACGACCTGCTGACAGCACCGAACGCGGGCACGGCTCTGGTGACCTGGCTGCGTGCGGTCGTGGCGCACGCCGCCACCGCACGAGGGCTCGGGCCGGCGCTGACGGGCTACGACGCCGATCCGGGATTCTCGCCGCACACCTTGATCCGGGAAGCCGCGCGCCTACTCCTCGCCCGCGCCCACCAGGAGGGCTCGGTCGATCCGGGCGTCACCGTCGACGAAGTCCTGCACCTCGCCAACGGCATCTCCCTGGCCACCGAATCCCTCCCGGACCCGGCACGACGCGCCGACAGGCTGGTGGCACTCGTCGCCGACGGACTTCTGCGCCGCGCCACCGGCCAGTGACAGCGCCACCGGCCAGTGACAGCGCCACCGGCCAGTGACAGGTCGGCCGCTCCGGACCAGGTCACTCGCTCCGGACGGCGACGCAGGGCGATCGCGCGGCAGAGCGCGATCGGGCGCGTGCGGCAGAGCGCGATCGGGCGGGTGTCGCACTGGCGTGCGAGGGTCCGTACCCCTTGCTGGCCACCGGAACCGGCGGCCCGAGGACGAGATCGACCACGCCCTGGTCGCGATGCCCCAAAGCCGTCCAAAGCCGACAGCTCGGGTGCCGCGCCGCCGCCTCCTTCTTTCCCGGCAACGAAATCGTCGGCGGAAAAGTTGCCGGACCTGATCGCTGGACCGGGTGAATCCAGCGCCCTCAGGACATCCGGCGCCCTCGGGACTCAGGACCCACGGTACCGCAGGCCGCGTGGCAGCAGGGTGTCGGTAGGGAAGGGTGGGCTGGAGAAGCACGCCAGTCCGGTCGACGTCGTCCAGTCGACGATGACGGGGATGCGCGCGTGCGATGTCACAGTGGCGAGGTTGGTCTGCGCGGGCCGCAGGTCCGGTCCGCGGCGCCGGCCGCCCTGTGGAGTCGGAGTTCGGCTGGCCTGCGGGTCCATTCCTCCGGTACCGGCAGCACGTCGCACGGGTGTGGCACCGACGTGCGGGTGCGCCACTGCTGTTCGCCGTCAGGCGTGGTGTCGTGTACGAGGACGCCGAGGCTGCCAGGAGTTCGACTAGTTCGTCCACGGTCCCGGGCACCGCAGGCCCCGCCTGCGGCGATTGCCATCTCGGGTCCGGCGCGTGCTCCGGCCCTGGATGTACTTGGCCGTCGAGGTTGTGACGGCGGCTGCATCACTGACTGTTACTGTGCGTACACACGTGGGTCGTTGACGTGACGCCAGGGGGATTGGGGCGGCTATGACAGGACCGGAGTGGCCACAGCAGCAGCCGTTCGCGCAAGCTCCGCCCGATGAAGGGGTGGGCACGCGACCAGCGTGGCGGCGTCAGAGGATGGTGTTGGGCGGTGCCGGGCTGGTAGTGGCGCTGGTGGCCGGGCTGGTCGTCTGGCTGTCGTGGCCGACTGGCTCGGCGGACCCCGGCGGTGCTGCGGCGTCCGCGTCAGCTGCGCCGCCGGCCGAGGTCGGGGCGGCAGCGGCGGACGCACTACAGGCGTGGTCGGCGGTCCAGCTGACGGTGACCTACCGGCCTGGCATTTTCGGCGAGCAGGACCCGCCGGTGACCGAGGCCGACCTGACGGTCACCGCAGACGGACAGGCCGCGGGGACGCTGCGGGAGCCGGAGGTCGGGTCGGCGGACGCCGCATGGTCCGAGGGGCAGTTGTACCTGCGGGGCGATCCCGAGTTTTGGGCGCAGCAGGGTCCGCAGTACGCCAACGTTCTGTCCTCCGCCGGCCGGTGGGTGAAGCCGGAGAAACGCTCGGGCTACTACATGTTGGACAACTTCGGGGTGGACGCGGGCACGATCACGCCCAAGGCGCTGGCCGAGTTGGTGCGACAGGTCACCTCCGACCCGGACGTGCAGCGGGACGGGCCTTGGCAGACCCCGGACGGCCACGCGGCCACGGCATACACGGCACGAGGGTGGACAGTGTTGATCGGCGACGAGGCACCGCACGCAGTGCTGGCCTTGGGTGGGGACCCGCACGCGGGCGGCAGCCCGATCCACCCCGCCGCGTGGCGTCCAGCCGGGCCGATGGTGGCTGGCGCGGCGGTCTACCGGCCGCAGCAGGCTGATACTCCGGACACTGACGACACCCGGCCCTACGTGTCGATGGCGCCTCGGCAGGCCACGCAAGACAAGGCCGACGCCACGCGTTCTGCGGTCGCCTCCGCCGCCGCCGAAGCCGTGACCGACGACGAAGCCAACCGACCAGGGGGCCGGCCGGCACCAAGCGGGCCGGAGTTCGAGATCAACAGTCTGAACCCGTCGTTGTGCACCACGCCGACCTGCACGCACACCGTCGAGGTCACCAACTCCGGCGGGCAGGCGGCCGACGCGACCCTCTACACCAACGACCCCGGTGACCCTGGTGCGCCGTCCCCGCTAGGCGTCCTCGCGCCGGGCGGGTCCAAGCAGGTGACCTTCACCCACACCAACCTGGCGCGGGGGACGGGCGGGACGGTCCGCTACACGGTGAACGCGTGGGTGTACTCCTCGGCACTGTATGGCCCCGACCCCGATGTCACCGAGCGGCTGCGGGCCCGGGGCCTGCAGCCCGACAAGCAGTCCGAGCTGAGCAGTATCGACGTGCCGCAGCGGCCCGAGGCCACTCGCCTGTTGGATGCGATGACCAAGGACACGCCGGCGTCGGGCACGGACGCCGTGAAGGTCAACGCGTCCGCGTTGAAGGCCCTCGACCGCGCGAACCGGAGCGGGCAACTGCCGCTGTGGGCGAAGGTCGTCGACTCCGGCAGACTGCAGAACCCCGGCGACCTGCGCAGGAGGATCAACGAGGCCGGAGGCGAAGAACTCGGCAAAGACAACATGAAAAACAAACGCCGCCAGTTGGAGCACGTCGTGCATCTGCTCCGAACCGATCCGACCGCACGGGTCTGGTACGACGGGAACTACACCGCCGACGACGGTAACCAGTACCACGCCGACGAGATCTACACCAGCACCAAAGACGGCAAGACGGTCAAGCGCTGTGTCCAGATCAAGTCCCTGACGAGCTTGGGCAGCCTGGGCACACACATGCGCGATGGCGCCCGGCAGCTCAACGGCCTGAAGGACGGCTCCGACGAGAACTGCCCGCCGGGTTTCGAGCGCGTCCTGGTGATCGAACTGGAGCACAACGTCGGGCCGGGAATGGAGTACGGGGGCATCCGTCCCGTCGTGGAGGCATTCCTCAAAGCCGACAAGAACCAGCAAGCCCGCCAGAACCTCTGTGGCTCCGACAGGACCAACCTCGTGGACCGGCTCGTGGTCGTCAACGGCGCCGGAACCCACGAGTGGACCGACCTGGGCAAGACCCTCGGAGTCCCCTGCTGACCCGACGCCGGCGCGGGATCCGACCTGCGCCGGCCATGCCCTGCTCGGCGGTGCGAGCGAAGCCTGGTCGACCAAGCAGTACGCACAAGTGCGCTGGGTGCCCGACCCGTCGTGCAACTCGCCAACCACCAACTGCCGACGTACCACACAAGCCTCCACCCGGGGACGCCCGCACACCACGCAGTCCCGTACCAGGTCGGTAAAGAGGCACGCCAGCTTGAGGACAAGCCGTCCCGCGAACGTCACGAACACCCCATCGGGTGGTCGGAAAACATCAGGGGAAGAAGGGGGTGTGGGTGGGGAGGCTGGACTGGACGCGCGTCACGCACGCGCACGCCAGAAAGCCAGGTGCTCCCGGGTGGCACGGGTGTCGGGGTGGTCGGGGCCGAGGACGCGGATCTGGTCGTGCAGGAGTTGTTCGGTCTCGGCCACGGCACGTGCCACGTCGCCGCAACCACCCCGCACGGTCGCCAGGTTCCCGCGGGTCGTCAGCGTTCGGGGGTGGTCGGGGCCCAGCACCCGCGTCCTGTCCGCGACGAGCTGCTCCAGTCCCCGTGCCACCGCCGGCAGGTCGCCGAGCCTGGTGCGATGCCGCAACAGGGCGCTCCGGGTGCTCAGCGTGTCGGGGTGATCCGGCCCTCGTAGCCGGATGTTGTCCGCGAGCAACAGTTCGAACTCGGCCACGGCACCGACCACGTCCCCGGCCGCACCCCGCCACTTCGCCAGCTCGTGCCGGCCGGTCAGGGTGTGGGGGTGCGAGCTGCCGTGCACCCGCTCCTGGTCCGCGACCAAGCGCCGGAACTCGACCACCGCACCCGCCGGATCACCGGCCTTCCCCCGGCAGCGCGCCAGCTCGTGCCGAACGGTCAGCGTGCCGGGATCGTCCGCACCGCGCACCCGCTCCCAGTCGGCGAGGAGGCGTTCGAACTCGGCGACCACGCTCGCCTCCCCTTCCGCATGGCCCCGCCACAGCGCACGCGTGTACCGGGTCGTCAACGTCTGCGGATCGTCCTCCCCCAGCACCCGGCGCTCGACCTCCCACTGCCGGTCCAGCTCGGCCACCGCACCGGCCAGGTCACCGGACTCACCCCGCCAGTACGCCAAGTTGTGCCGCGTGGTCAACGTCGTCTCGTCCTCGGGTCCCGCTAATCGCACGCGGTCGGCGAGCAGTCGTTCCAGCTCGGCGACCGCGCCCGCGACGTCACCCGAGTAACCCCGCCAGGTGCCCAGCTCGCCGCGCAGGGTGAGCGTCGTCGGGTGATCCGCGCCGAGCACCCGGGCGGACACCGCGGACGTGTGCTCGAAGTAGTCCCGCGCGGAACCGGCCAGACCGGCCTCGCCCAGGCTCCGGCCGTACCGGTGCAGCACGGCGTGCCCGCCTCCGCTCCAGAGAGCGGGCTGCGCGTGCCGCATCAGCTCGGCGGCGTTCGCCCGGAGCGCTTGCCCCAGGAGGTGGTCGCGTTCGATCTCCGGCCAGCTGTCGAGCAGCGCCTGGGCCGAGAAGCCGGCGATCAGGGGTCCTCTCTCGATCGCCGCACGGGTCGCGCGCTGCACGAGCGCGTGGACGCGGAGGCCGAGTTGGGGTTGTGCCTGGTCGGTGTCGGCGAGGCTCAGCCGACGCAGCACCTGCACGGCGCGCAGGGCATCCTCCGCGGAAACCTGCCGGTCGGCGCGCACCCCGAGGTAGGCCAGGGTCACCGGAGTGGTCACCACCGCCATGGGGATCCCGTTGGGATCGAGGAACGACAGCAACTCCAGCAACGGCCGCGCCACGCCCACCGGCGCCAGCTCGTCGGCCCGTTCGACCGACAGCGCCCACGTCCGGTCGACCGTGTGCCGGTGCTCGTCCGGCAACGCGTCCGGCGCGACGTCACGGCCCGCGCGGAACTGCCGCACGTACTCCGCGCAGGTGATCTCCACGTCCTGCACGAAAGCCGCCGCCTGTGCCAGGGCCAGCGGCAGCCCGCCCATCTCGGCGACGAGGTCCGCGGCGCCGTCGAGCAGGTCCGGCCGAGCCACCTTCGACCGCAGGTAGGCCATCGACTCGGCCGTCGTGTACGGGTCGACTTCCACGATCCGCCGGTCGGTGCGGCGCAACGCGGCGTCCCGGCGTCGGGTCGTCACGATCGTGCGGCCTCCACCCGGTGGCCAGAGGCCGTGCACGTGCCCGGGGTCCTGGACGTCGTCGAGCACCACGACCCAGCGGCGGTCGGTGGTGGCCAGCCAGTTCACCAACGCCGGGGCCGCCGCCGCGGGGTCGTCGTCGCGCGCGGCCCGTCCGATCGCCCGAGCGGCCTGCGCGTAACCGGCGACGATCGCGTCCCGGTCCACGGCCGTGATCCACACCGCCAGGTCGACGGCCGGATCGGTCCACGACGCGCGGACGTGCCGGGCGGCGACCTGGGTCTTGCCCACGCCGCCCATCCCCGTGATCACGGTCGTGGCCGTGTCGGCGAGGCCTTCCCCGACGGCACGCTCCTGGTAGCAGTCGGCCACCATCGGCACCGTGCCCACCCGCACGGGCCATCGCACGCCGGTGGCCGCGTAGTAGTGGTTGGTCTGCTGGTTGCCGGAGCCGATCTGCACCCCGGTGCCGCCTTCGACGCGGACGACCCGCGGCTCGGGTCGCGGCTCAGCCACCATCGGCCACCTCACCCCACGGCACCTCATCACCGTCAGTGATCAAACCTAACAGCCGTGGTCGATGCCGATCCAGTGCCGCACCCCGACCGGTGGACCAATTTCGGTCAACACTGAAGTTATCGTGAGCACAAAGTAGCGACGAGACTCGACAGTCACTCGAACGGGTACTCCCCGGTTGTCCATCCGACCAAGGAGGCCGAGATGCAGCCGCTCCCCATCCCCTTCGCCCCGTGGGTCTGGCGCAACGTCGCGGAACTGCTCGACCGGCGCGACACCGACTCCCCCGAAGCCGACGAGGCTACCCGGTCCGCGGATCGCCACGACCGCCCGGACATCGGCCTGCTCGGGTACGAGGTCGAGGCGCTGGACGGCTCGATCGGCGAGGTCGACCGGTCCAACGCCCGGGTGCCCGCCGACTGCCTGCTGGTCGACGCCGGCACGTGGCTGTCCCACCGGAAGGTCGTGCTGCCGGTGGGCGCCGTCGCCGAGGTCGACCACGACGCGAAGAAGGTCCACGTCGACCGCACCAAGGAGCAGGTGCGGCAGGCGCCGGAGTACGACCCGGACACGTTCGACGCCGACGACTACCGGCAACGCCTCGGCGACTACTACACCGAGAGCTACCGGGCCGCGCCGCCGTCCTGATCACGGTGACCCGACCGGGAACGGGGATCCACAGTGGACCGCATGCCCGGCGGCCGAGCGCGGTCGCCGGGCACGCGCGAGGTCAGGCGCCCAGTTCCATGATCCGGGCCGCCACCTCGGCGGGCGCTTCCAGCGGCAGCATGTGGCCCGCGTCCTCCACCACGACCGACTCGCCGCCGACCGCCGCGGCCAGCGCCTTGGCGTTGGACTCGGGCACCAGCCGGTCCTCGTCGCCGACGATCGCGATCACCGGGCGTTCACCGGCGACGGTCAGCGCCGCCTCCCGGTCGTACCGGTCGACCGCGGGCCGGAACAGCGCGATGGTCTCCGGCCAGTGCGACCACACCATGTCCGCGGTGAGGTCCACGTCCTCCTGGCGCGGCTCGTCGCCGAACAGCCACCAGCGCAACCCGGCCGTCTTCGCGGGCTCGATCTTCTCCCGCACCGCGCGCACCAGCGGCCCGAACGCGCGTTCCAGCTCGCGGACCAGCTTCCCCAGCGCCTTGGGCCACGCCAGCGACGTCTCGGCCAGGTCCGTCGCCGCGGTCGAGACGAACACCACGCCCGCCACCCGCTGCCGGTACAGGCGGGGACGGCGTTCGGCCATCGCCATCGCGGCCATGCCGCCCATCGAGTGACCGGCGAGGACGACCCGGCCCTCGGGCACCAGTCGTTCGACCAGCTCGCCGAGGTCGTCGCCCAACCGCTCGATCGTCGCGGAGTCCTTGTCGGCAGGCGAGGACGTGCCGTGGCCGCGGTGGTCGTAGGCGATCACCTGCACGGATGCCGGCAACGCCGCCACGACCCGGTGCCAGCTGCGGTGGTCGAGCGCGTAGCCGTGGGCGAGCACCACGGTCAACTCGGCGTCGGGCGGGCCGCTGCGTGCCACGTTCAGCTCCGTGCCGTCCTCCAGCCGCAACCGTTCGGTCGCCATGGCCGCTGCCCCTTCCGTCGTCGGACGTCTACTTGACCAACGAGTAACAACGGCCGACGTCACGCCGATGCCGCAACCGGCAGCCTCAAGACCAGTCGTCCTCCCGGAGCAGCCGCAGCCGGCGGTCGAGGAGGGTGGCGAAGTCGTGCGGGTGCCCGACGACCAGTTCGAGGTCGTGCCCGGCGGCGGTGCGGATCACGACCACCTCGCCACCGGGCGCGGCGGGTGTCTCGGCCACCCACACGTCGGTGATCCCGGCCAACGGCAGCTCGCCGCCGGAGACGTCCGGGGTGGACGGTCCGGTGACCACGTGCCAGCGCAGCAGTTCGCCGTCGAAGTCGGCGTGCGCGAGCACGGGGTGCCCGGTGACGTTGCGCACCTGCTGCGATCCGCTGCGCACGCCGAGCGTGGTTCCGGCGATCGCGCCGCCGACCTCGTCCAGCAGCACCGCCTTCGCCTTCGTCACCAGCACACCGGCGACCGCGGTGGCGATGACGGTGGGCACGGCGAGCAGGACGTGCCGGGTGAGCAGGCCGACGCCGAGCGCCTGCGCCGCGCCGGTGTACGCGACCAGCCCCGCCCACCACCCGGGCCGGTGCACGTAGCCGCGCCCGACCAGGAACCACACCGACACCACGCCGCCGATCACCAGCAGGAACCACCCCACCACGACCACACCGGACCAGGGCGCGACCAGTGCGACGGCCAGGCTCACCGCGGGTGGGGCGAGGAACCCGAACAGGATCAACGCCCGCACCCGCGCCCACCGCCGCTCGAACTCCGGCCGCACCGACGCGTGCACGCGAAACGGCATCCGCACCCCGCACCACCTCCCGGGGTCAGCGTAACGTCACGATTTCGCGGCTATCGGGTACGCACGGTGATGATCAGCGGGTCAGGACCTCACCCAGGAGCGCCACGGCCGCGGGGATCTCGGTGTCGCCGATGTTGCCGTACCCGAGGACGAGGGCGCGGCCTGGCGATGGCGTCACGCGGTAGTCGTCGAGGTCGGCCAACCGCAGTCCCGCGGCGGCCGCGGCGCGGACCGTGCGGCGGGTGTCGGTGCCGTCCGGCAGGTGCAGCAGGACGTGCAGGCCCGCGGCCGTGCCCGAGGCGCGGGCCTGCGGCAGCCTGGTCGCCAGGGTGGTGAGCAGCAGGTCGCGGCGGGTGCGGAAACGACGTCGGGACGCACGCAGGTGGGCGTCGTACCAGCCGCGGTCGATGAACGTGGCCAGCGCCAGCTGGTCCAGCACCGGTGGGGCGGCGGCCACCGGGTTCGCCGCCCGCAGCGCCGGGACCACCGGGGCGGGCGCGACCAGCCAGCCCAGGCCCAGCGCCGGCGACAGGGTCTTGCTGACCGTGCCCAGCAGGAAGACCCGACCGGGGTCCAGGCCCTGCATCACGGCGACCGGGTGGTGGTCGTAGCGGAACTCGGCGTCGTAGTCGTCCTCGATGACGAACCCGTCCACCTCGCGTGCCCAGCGGATCAGGCCCGCCCGACGCGCCGGTGACAGCACCGTGCCGGTCGGGAACTGGTGCGCCGCGCCCACCACGACCGCTCGGGCCGGGGTGGGCGCCAGGTCGTCCACGCGGAGGCCGTCGTCGTCCACCGGCACGGGGTGCACGCGCAGACCGGCGCTGGACGCGGCGGCACGCAGGCGAGGCCAGCCCGGGTCTTCCACGGCCAGGTCCGTGATCCCCTCGGCGCGCAGCGCGCGGCACGTGCGGGCCAGACCGTCGGTGACACCGGCGCACACCGACACCGACGCGGCCTCGGCGTCCGCACCACGGGAACGCCGCAGGTACTGCGCGAGGGTGGCGCGCAGCACGGCGTGCCCGGCCGGGTCCGGCAGGTCGAGGTCGTAGTGGCCGGCCGAGCCGATGACCGACCGCACGGCGTCCGCCCACCGCCGCCGGGGGAACGCGCGCAGGTCGGGCAGGCCGGGCGCGAGGTCGTAGCGGACGGCGGGCCCGGCCGGGGTGCGCCGCGCGCGGGGTTTCGCCGCCGTCCGGGGCGACCACGATACGCGCGTCGCCGAACCCACCCGCGCGGCGAGGTAGCCCTCCGCGACGAGCTGCCCGTAGGCCTCCGTCACGACCCAGCGCGAGCAGCCCAGCTCCTCGGCCAGCGCCCGGCTCGGCGGCACGGCGTCACCCTCCGCCAGCCGACCGTCCCGGATCGCGGTGCGCAACCCGCGCGCCACCCGGTCGTGCAGCCGGCCCGGCCCGCCGACGTCCACCAGCGTCGCCCACGCGAAATTGGTCTGGGAAACAGCCACGGGATTGGAGCGTAGTGCCGGGCCGAATCGCCCTAGCGTGGTGGACATGGTTGAGAAGCTCGCCCTGGGTGCGATGTTGTTCGGCACGGTGACCGACGAACGCCGGTCGTTCGAGATCCTGGACCGCTTCGTGGACGCGGGCGGTGTGTGGATCGACACCGCGAACTGCTACTCGTTCTGGGAGGACGCGAGCGGCTTCGGCGGGCAGAGCGAGGTGTTGCTGGGACGCTGGTTGGCCAGCCGGCCCGGCGTCCGCGACCGCGTCCGGATCAGCACCAAGGTGGGGTGCGAGCCGACCGAGGCGGGGCGGTTCCCGGAGACCGCCGAGGGCCTGTCGGCCGGTGTGATCAAGAACGGGATCGAGGGCAGCCTCCGGCGGCTCGGCACGGACCACGTCGAGCTGTACTGGGCGCACAAGCCCGATCCGGTGACGCCGCTGGAGGAGACGGTCGCCGCGTTCGACGAGCTGGTGTCCGCGGGCCTGGTCGGCCGCCTCGGCGGCTCCAACTACCCCGTCTGGCAGGTCGAACGGGCCCGGCAGATCGCCCGGGACCGCGGCGGCGTCGGCTTCACGGCCGTGCAGCAGCACCACACCTACCTGCGACCGCGCCCCGGCACGCAGCCCATGGTGGTGCACCGGTTCGGGGAGGTCAGCGACGAGGTGATCCACTACCTCGAACACCACCCGGACATGGCGCTGTGGGCCTACACCCCGCTGCTCAGCGGCCGCTACACCCGCGCCGACAAGCCACTGCCCACCGAATACGACCACTCCGGCACCACCAACCGGCTCAAGGTCCTGGACGAGGTCGCCGGCGAAACCGGCACCAACCGCAACCAGGTGGTGCTGGCGTGGCTGACCGGCGGCAACCCGGCCGCCACCCCGATCGTCGGCGTCAGCACGGTCGAGCAACTGGACGACGCACTCGCCGGGGCGGTGCTGGAACTCACCGATGAGCAGCGCCGGCGACTGGACGCGGCGGCGTGACGGCAGGGTTCGCCGGACCCGGGGGTTCCGGCGAACCCGACCCCGGCGGCGGACGTCCGGACCACGGGGGCGATCATGGCACGGGTTCCGAAGGGAGGCACGCGATGTGCGCCTACGTGCTCGTGGCCGAGGACGATCCCAAGCAAGCCGAGCTCGTGCGCCGGTACCTCGTCCGCGAGGAGCACTCCGTGCTGGTCGTGGCCGACGGACGGGCGGCGATCGACGAAGTGCGACGGACCCGACCCGATCTCCTCGTCCTGGACGTGATGATGCCGAAGGTCGACGGCATGGACGTGTGCCGGGTGTTGCGCCGTGAGTACGACCTGCCGGTGCTGATGGTGACCGCGAGGGTCGGTGCCGACGACAAGCTGCTCGGGTTCGACCTCGGCGCGGACGACTACCTGACCAAGCCCTACGACCCACGCGAACTGATGGCCCGGGTGCGGTCGTTGCTGCGACGCGCACAACGCCCGACCGCGCCCCGGATCGGCGACCTCGTCCTGGACCCGATCCGGCACGAGGTTCGTGTCGGTGAACGCCGGGTCTTGTGCACGCCCGCCGAGTTCCGGCTCCTCGCGACCCTGGTCGCGGCACCGGACCAGGTGTTCAGCCGGGGGCAGCTGGTGGAGCAGGCGTTCGGGTTGGACGGTCACATCACCGAGCGGACGATCGACGTCCACGTCCGCAACCTGCGCAAGAAGATCGAGGCCGACCCGCGGGAACCGGAGTACCTGCGCACGGTGTACGGCATCGGCTACAAGATCACCGATGGTCGTCGGCTCGGCGGCTGACACCCGGCGGCGGTACGGGCTGCGGGCACGGCTGGTCGCCGGGACGGTGCTGGTGGCGATGTGCTCGATCGCGGCGACGGCGTGGCTCTCGGTGCAGAGCACGACCGGGATGATCCAAGCCGAACAGGGCCAGAACCAGGCGACCGTCGCACGGATCTACGACCGTGTGCTGTCCTACGCGGCGACCCATCCCGGCTGGGACGGCATCGCGCCGGTGCTCGCGGACCTGAGCCGGGAGACGGGCCAGCGGATCGGGCTCACCACCGGCAACCGGGTGCCCATCGCGGGCGCGTTCGGGCCGGACGACCCACCGCTGCCATCGACACCGGCCGCGGTGGCCGATCCGCTGGCGGTCGACATCACCCTGGCCCCGCGGGCCGCCGACGACCGGATCGACCCGCGCGCGGTCGGGCCGTTCCGGCTGCTGCCGACCGAACGGGCGCAGGTCAAGGCGGAGGCCGAGGCCGCGGCACGGTGCGTGCGAGCCGACGGCGGGTCCGCCACGGTGGTCGAGTCGGCGAGCGGGCGGTCCTTCGTGCGCGCACCCGGCGGGCTCGGTGACTGCGACCGCACCGGTGTCGCGGAGGACTCGCCGGTGCGGAAGCCGCAGGCCACCGAAGCACAGGCACTGCTCATGCTCAACAGCTACCTGGACACCTGCTTCACCGACCGCGCCGCACGCGGCTCCCCCGCCCTGCTCACCGGGTCCGGCGGCTTCGTGCGTGCCGACGAGGGCACCGACCAGCAGCTCTTCTTCGAGTGCCTGAGCTGGGGCAGGCACCTGCTGCTGACCCCCTACGTCACGCCCGCCGCGCTGCTGTTCGTCAGCGGGCCCGCCGTGGTGGGGCTGCCCGCGGCGGGCACGACCCGGATCGTCCTGGCCGCCGCGGTCGTGCTGGTCCTGACCGTCGGGGTCAGCATGCTGCTCGCCAGGCCCGTACTGCGCTCGCTGCGGGTGCTGACCTCGGCGACCCGGCGGATGCGGTCCGGCGACCGCGCGGCCCGCGCCGACGTCGGCGCCCGGGCTGACCTGACTGCCCCCGATCGGCACGGTGGTCGACCGGGGCGAGAAGCTGTACGAGGTGAACGCCCAGCCGGTGCCGCTGCTGTTCGGCGACACCCCGCTGTACCGCACGATCGAACGCGGTGTGACTCCCGGGCCGGACGTGGCGCAACTGGTCGACAACCTCCGCGCACTGGGCTACCGCGACCCCGGCGAAGGCGACGTGTTCACCGAGGACACGCGGAACGCGGTCAAGCGCTGGCAGAAGAACAACGGGTTGCCCGAGACCGGCTCCCTCGCCGTCGGTGACGTCGTGATGCTGCCGGGCAAGCTCAGGGTCGCCTCGATCGTGGCCCAGCCCGGCGCCCCGGCGGCGGACGACGTGTTGACCTACACGCGCGTCGAGAAAGTGGTGTCCGCCGGCCTGGACCCGCGACAGGTCGACGTCGCCGCCGTCCGTCCGGGCGACAAGGTCACACTGGGTCTGCCCGGCGGAACCGACACCACCGGCACCGTCAGCGCGGTCACGACCGCCGCGGACTCCGGTGAGGGCACCTCCGGCCAGGGCGAGCAAGCACAGCAGGTCGCGACCGTCACGATCGACGACCACAACGCGGTCGCCGGGGTCGACTCCGGTTCGGTCCAGGTCACGGTCGTGACCGCGACCCGCGCGAACGTGCTCGCCGTCCCCGTGACCGCGCTGCTGGCCCTCGGCGAGGGCGGGTACGCGCTGCAGGTCGTGTCCGCGGAGGGCGATACCCGGCTGGTCGGCGTGCGAACCGGCATGTTCGCGAGCGGCCTGGTCGAGGTCACCGGCGAAGGGCTCGGCGAGGGCGTGCGCGTGGTCCGGGCGTCATGACGGTGGTGTTGGCCGTCCGGCACGTGACCAAGGTCCACCCCGGCGGCGTACGGGCGCTCGACGACGTCTCGCTGACCGTCGAACAGGGTGAGCTGCTGTCGATCGTCGGCCCGTCCGGGTCCGGCAAGTCGACGCTGCTGCACCTGATGAGCACCCTGGACCGCCCGAGCAGCGGGACCGTCGAGGTGGGCGGGCAGGACGTGGCGGAGCTGTCCGATCGCGGGGTGTCCGCACTGCGGGCCCGCCGGATCGGCCTGGTGTTCCAGCAGTTCCACCTCAGCGACGGGCTCACCGCGGCCGAGAACGTGGCGACCGGGCTGCTCTACGCGGGCGTGCCCCGGCGCCTGCGCCGCCGGCTCGCGGTCGCCGCCCTGGAACGGGTCGGGCTCGCGGCACGGACCGGTCACCGCCCGCACCAGCTGTCCGGCGGAGAACGCCAACGCGTCGCCATCGCGCGCGCACTGGTCAACGAGCCGGCGATCGTGCTCGCCGACGAGCCGACCGGCGCCCTCGACACCGCGACCGGCCGGCACGTGCTGGCCTTGCTCACCCGGCTGAACCAGGACGGCACGACCATCGCCGTCGTCACCCACGACCGCGACATCGCCGCCTCGCTCCCGCGCCGGATCACGCTGCGCGACGGCCGCGTCCAGTCCGACATCCGGCTCGGGAAAGGAGCCATCGAGTGAAGCGGGAACCGGCCGCGCCGGTCAGGCTCAGCCCGGTCGACCTGTTCGGGCTCGGCCTGGTCGGCCCGAGGACCCGTCCGCTGCGCGCCCTGCTCGCCGCGCTGGGCATCGCGATCGGCATCGCGACGATGGTGATCGTGACCGGGATCCCGGCCTCCGGCCAACGGGCCCTCGACCGGCAACTCGCCGCGCTCGGCACCAACCTCCTGCGCGCACAGGCCACCTTCGACCAGCTGACCCAGGAACTCCCACCGGTATCGGAGGACGCGGCCGCGATGGCCGCACGGATCGGGCCGGTGGAGCACACGAGCGCGGTCGCCAACACGCACGCGCAAGTACGTCGCTCCGACCGCATCCCGCCGGAGCACTCCTCGGGGTTGACGGTGCTCGCCGCGCGCAGCGACCTGCTGACCGCCATCGGCGCCCGGGTCGCCTCCGGCCACTACCTCACCGACGGCACGTCCGCCCTGCCCGTGGTCGTACTGGGCGACAAGGCGGCGACCCGGCTCGGCATCACCGACCTGCCGCCCGGGTCCGCCGCGCCGACCGTGTGGCTGGGCAACCGGTGGTTCACGGTGATCGGCGTGCTCGCCCCGATCCCCCTGGCGCCCGACGTCGAACGCTCCGTGCTCGTCGGCTGGCCCGCGGCCCGACAATGGCTCGACTTCGACGGGCACCCGACCGTGGTGTACGTCCGGGCACGGGAGTCGCAACTGGAAGCCGTGCGGTCCGTCCTGGCCGCGACCGTGTTCCCGGAGAACCCGGCACGCATCGAGGTCAGCCGCCCGTCGGACGCACTGGCCGCCAAGAGGATCGCGGAAACCACGTTCTCCGGGCTCTTCCTCGGCCTCGCCGGGGTGGCACTGCTGGTCGGGGCGATCGGCGTGGCCAACACCATGGTGATCTCGGTGCTGGAGCGCAAACGGGAGATCGGGCTCCGCCGTGCCCTGGGTGCCACGCGAGGACAGATCCGCACGCAGTTCCTCACCGAATCCGTCGTGCTGTGCCTCTTCGGCGGGTTGGCCGGGGTGACGATCGGCGTCCTCGGCGCCGCGAGCTACGCGGCCACTCGCGGCTGGCCGGCCACCATACCGCCGCTCGCCGCCGTGGGCGGTGCGGGCGCGGCGGTGCTCATCGGCGTTCTCGCCGGCCTGTTCCCCGCCATCCGAGCGGCACGCCTCACGCCGACCACAGCGCTGGCGGCGACGTAATCCGCCTCGCCCGACCCGCGTTCCCTGTTGATCACCAGGTCTTCAGGCTCTCCGAGCCTGTTGTCGAACAAACACCCACAAGGAGAATGCATGCTCCGCAAGTTCGCGGCGGCAGTAGCGCTCGTCATCGCCGCGCTCACCCTGTCCGCCGGCGCCGCCACGGCCAACCCCGGCACCGGCGGGGCCGGTGGCACGACCATGCCGGTGGCCGGCAACCCGCCGAAGGCCACCACCCCGTACTACTACGCCTGGTACACCAGCGGAACCGCCGCCCAGCTGGTGTGCGTGACCAAGCTCAGCCAGGGGGTGTGGAAGGCCTGCGCGGTCCAGGCCAAGCCCGGCGGCATCTACTACCTGTGGTTCGGCCTCTGACCGGTCGGCACGGTGATCACGCGAGCCGCGGTGCCCACAGTGGCACCGCGGCTCGTTCGCCCGGCCTCGGCCGGGATCGGGGTCACCAGGTGACCGCCTGCAGCACCAGCACGTCCTCGTCCTCGTGGCCGCCGGCGCTCTCGGTGTCCACCGGGAAGACGAAGGCGTTCGCGCCGGTCACCTGGTCGCAGACCACGTTCACCCAGTTGTCCCGCCGGTAGCGCGGCCCCTTGGCCTTGATGGCCTCCAGCGCACCGGCGACGAAGTCGGGACCTCCTTCTTCGTCGAAGGGGCGCGACGCCCACTCGGCCGCGTGGCTCCAGCCGCGACCACAACCATGCTGACGGCGTACGTGAACGCGTCGGGATCGGAGTCGTCGTCGCGGCAGGGGTGGGTGCCCACGTAGACGGGGTGCTTGCCCGGGGCAAGGCCGTAATAGCACCACCCGCCGTCGATGTACCCCGGGGTCACCAGGCTGACCGGGTCCTCGACCACGACGAGGTCACCGGCGTAGTCGAACCACTGGGGCCGTACCGCGTGCGAGCACTTCGCGGACTCGGGCGCGGCCCACCCGGTCACGCGCACAGCGTGCGTCGGTGGACAGTTCTCCCTCACGGCGTCCGGTTCCGGCGTCCCACCGCAGCACGGTGCCGTCCCTGCCGCCGCTGACGAACTGCGCCCGGCCACCGGTGATCGGGCCGCGATGCGGAGGCTTGATCGTCAACAGCGGGGTGTCCACAGGTTGATCGTCCACGAAGGACGATCTTCATCGGCCTCCCCGACGACGGTGACCGGCCACCCCGGGTCGTCGGGCTCATCGACCACGAACGGGCGTTCTGGGGTGACCCGGCGGCCGAACTGGTCTCCCTGGCGTTCGGCGGCGACGCCGGCCCGGGCAGCGACCTCGTCACCGGGTACACCGAGGCGGGCGGCGTCCTCGACTTCACCCCCGCCTTCCGGCACCGCCTGGCGCTGTACCACCTCTACCTGGGCCTGCTGCTCGTGATCGAGTGCGGCCCCCGCGGCTACGGCCCCGACCACGTGGCGTTCTGCCGCGGTCTCCTCGCCGACTACCTCACCGGACTGCGGGCGTTGGGGTAGGCGCTGCCGCGGAGAGGCGGCCGACGGCGGCTTCGTCCCGGCAACGGAAACGATCCAGACCCACGGCGACCAGCCGCGGTGGTCTGGTCCACAATGGACCTCCAGGGCGTCGCGGCGACGCCGGAGTACTATGATCCACCGATGGTCACGATCGCCGACGTCGCCCGGGCCGCGGGAGTCTCGCCCAGCACCGTGTCGTACGTGCTGTCCGGCAAGCGCTCGATCTCGGAGACCACCAGGCGCCGCGTGCACCACAGCATCGCCCAGCTCGGGTACCGCCCGAACGCGGGCGCGCGGGCGTTGGCGAGCAACCGCACGAACGTGGTCGCCCTGGTCGTGCCGCTGCGCACCGACCTGAACGTCCCCGTGGTCATGCAGTTCGTCACCGCCACGGTCTCCGAGGCCCGCTCGCACGACCACGACGTGCTGCTGCTGACCGCAGACGAGGGCGCGGAGGGGCTCCACCGGGTGGTGGCCTCGTCCCTCGCCGACGCGATCATCGTGATGGACGTCGAAGCGGCCGAGCCGCGGGTGCCCGTGCTGCGCGAACTGGCCCGACCGGCGGTGCTGATCGGCGTGCCGGACCACCCGCACGAGCTGACCTGCGTCGACCTCGACTTCACCGCCGCCGGTGCGGACTGCGTGCACCACCTGGCCGACCTCGGCCACCGCGACATCGCGCTCATCGGCCCCTCCCCCGCCGTCTATCAGCGCGGCACGAGCTACGCCGGCCGGTTCCTCAGCGGGTTCCGGGCGACGGCCGCGAGCCGGGGCGTGGAGGCCGACGCGCTGGCCTGCGTGCCCACCTACGACGGCCTGCGCGAGTGCCTGGACGGCCTGCTGGACCGCCGCACCCCGGTCACCGGGCTGGTGGTGCACAACGAGGCCATCCTCGGCCCGCTGCTGTCGGAGCTGGCCAAGCGCGACCTGCGGGTGCCGCGGGACATCTCCGTGCTGGCGGTCTGCCCGGCGGACGTGGCGCAGGCGCAGGCCGTGCCGCTGTCCTCGGTGGACCTCCCGGCGGTGAAACTCGGCCGGCTGGCCGTCGAGCTGGCGATGCGCCAGCTCGACGGCCAGGCCGAACCCGAGGTCCGGCTGCTGCCGCCCCGGCTAACGGCCCGCGGCAGCACCGGTCCGGTGGTTGCCTAGGGTCACCAGGCTCACCTTCCCGGGGTCACCCTGCGCCGCCTCGGTCGAGATCACGGCGAAGGTGAGCGTGTTGTGGTCGCGCAGCACACCCCGTGGCAGCACGAACTCCCGCTGGGGGCCGACGCCGTTGAGGTACTGGCCCATGTTCCAGCCGTTGACGAAGATCAGCACGCGGTAGCCGCGGGCGGTGGTGTCGGAGAACTCCAGGCCGAGCGAGACGTCGTGCCCGCGCGGCAGGTCCAGCTCGAAGTTCGTGCGGTACCAGGACACGCCCGGCGTCAACTCGCCCGGCGGTCGCTGCCAACCACCGGAGCCGGGCAGGTGCCAGCCCGCGCGTTCGCCGTACAGGCCACCGGTGTTCATCGGGCCGCGTTCGCCGTCCATGGGCCGGGAACCCCGGATCTGCCACGAGATCGGCGCGGTCGAGCCCTCGACCACCACCCCGAACAGCCCGCGCGGCTGCTTGTGGCGCACGTCGTCGGCGGTCCAGTCGTCGTTGTGGCCCATGTTCCCGACCAGCACGGTCAGCTCCGCCCGCTGCCCGGCGGCGAGCAACCCCTCGGGCACGGCGAAGTCACCGCGTCCGGGATCGGGGTTGACCGGCTCCGAGTCGGCCTGCGTGCCACCGGCGGCGGAGCCGAGGTAACGCCCGTTGAGCCAGACCAGGTAGTGGCCGCGCCTGCCGGTGATGGCGTTGACCGACACGGTCTTCTCCGCCCCGGTGGCGGTGAACCGGCCGCGGTACCAGACGTTGCCGTTGTGGTGGCCGTACTCGTCGGCGTAGAGCACGGGCAGCGTCTTGGGCTTGATCGGGCTGGCCGTGGTGGTCTTGTCCGCCGTGGTCCAGCCGGACTCGCCCTGGCCGGGTGCTTCCGGCCGGTACTGCCAGTCGGTCAGCTCGGGCAGGCGCACCTGGTCCGGGCCGGGCAGCGAGCCGAGCAGGGAACCGCCGGCCGTGTGCCGCACCGGCACCGGACGCCCGCCGACGGACAGGTGACGGGCCGGGGCGAACACCTCCACCTCGGTCGCCCGGTCGGTGTCGGCGCGCAACGCCACCCGGTCGCCCCTGACCTCGGCGGACCGGACCAGCGAGGTGCCGCGGACGAGCACCGGCCCGGCCACGGTGTCCTGGCGCCAGAACCGCGCGGCGGTCTCGTCGGTGCCCAGCATCAGCAGCATCGGCTGCCGCCCGCCGCCGGTGACCAGCACGCGGGAGAGCCCGGTGTGGGTGTAGTCCAGGCGCAGGTCACCGTTGTCGTAGGAGCCGCGGACCTGGCCTTCGAGGAGCCGCACGGTCGGCGCCGAGTCGTAGCGCAGGACGGTCGAGCCCGGTTCGCCGTCACGGCCGTAGAGCACGGCCACGTCCCGGCCCGACACGTCCACGTGGGTCAGGATCTCGGAGTTCGACCACACCAGCCGCTGGCCGCCCAGGTCGTACCCGGCGACGAGGATCTTGGCGTCCCGGCCGTCGACCCGAACCGGCACCTGGTAGCGGCCGTCCGGGGTGGCCCAGTCCAGCGTCGTGGCCAGGTCGGCGGTGCCCGCCCGGTCGGCCTGCCGCACCAGCACGAACTGCGTCCCGGTGTCCGGGTTCGCCCGCGCCACCGTCCCCACCGCGGGGTCGGCGGGCGCGGGCGCGGGCACCTGGTCGGTCTTGGTCAGCGGCGCGACCGAGGTCATGAAGTAGCCCTGCCGCTTGAACTCGTCGTACTTGGCGGTGAGCTGCCGCGACTCGGTGATCGCCGAGCCGTAGTCGTAGGAGGTGTAGACGTCGTTCGGCTGCGGCAGCCAGCCCCACGACGTGCCGCCGAACGTCATGTAGTAGCCGAACATGGTGGCGCCGCTGGTGATGGCGTTGTTCTTGTAGAACACCTTCATGTAGGCCGGGCCGGTCAGCTCGCGGCACTTGTCGTACCCGGCGTTGTTCAGGTCGATCGCGCCTGCCTGGTACTCGGCGGCGTACACAGGGGCGTCGTCGCGCAGCCTGCGCGTGACGCCGTCGCCCCACGGGCCCCAGGCGTCCGGGTTGTGGCACTCGAACGACTGCGGGTAGTCGTCCACGCCCGGGATCTGCACCGCGCCCTGCCCGGACGACCAGTTCGCCAGGTCGCCGCCGCAGCAGTTGTTGTGCACGATCGGCACGTCGATACCGGCGTCACGGGCGAGCCTCTGGAGGTTCTCCATGTAGGCCGGGTCGACGTTGACCGCGTACTCGTTCTCCACGTTGTAGGCGATCACCGAACCGCCGCGGCCGACGGTGTGCCGGGCGATGATCGGGTTGATGCGGTTGAGCCAGTCCGTGTACGCCGCCGTGTAACCGGGGTCGCTGGACCGCGCGCGGCCCTCCACCGTCTTCAGCCACGCCGGGAAACCACCGCCGCTGGTCTCCGCGTTGATGTACGGCCCGGGCCGGGCCACCACGTACAGGCCGAGCTCGTCGGCCATGCGCAGCAACCGGTCCACGTCCCGCACGCCGGTGAAGTCGTACACGCCCGGCGACGGCGAGTGGTAGCCCCAGTGGAAGTACAGCGACACGCCGGTGAACCCGGCGGCCCGGATCTTCTCCAGCACGTCGCGCCACAGCTCGGGGCTGGGCAGCCGGAAGTAGTGGAACTCCCCCGACCACAGCATGACCCGCTCGCCGTCCACCGTCAGCGAGTACTTGTCGTAGGACACCTCGTGCCGCTTGCCGTCCGGCACCGGGGCCGCGGCCACCGGAGAGGTCGCGGTCAGCGAGCCCAGCAGCACGAGCACAACCGCCAACAGCCTCATCGGATCCCTCGCAGGGTCAGGGCGCCGCCCTCGGTGCCGATGAGCACTCCGTCGGGGTGTTCGCCGACCGTGCCGCCGTCCACGGCATCGACCGCCTGGGCGCCGACGAGCAGCAACTGCCACCGCGCCGGCGCGCCCTCGACCTCGACGCGGATCTCGTCGCCCGCGCGGTGGGTGCGGAACGTCGTGCCGCCGGCCACCGTCACGTGGTCGCCGTCGGCCAGCTGGTAGGCCCGCAGCGTGACGTCCTCGGCGTAGTCGTAGTCCGGCCTGTCGTCCACCGCGCCGACGGGCAGGATGGTGTTCGGGCGGACCAGGACGGGTGCGGTGAGGAAGTCGCAGCGGTCGCGCACCCAGCGCGGACCTCGCACCGTCTCACCGGTCAGCAGGTGCGTCCACGTGCCCTCGGGGACGTAGTACGACACGTCGCCGTCGTCGGAGAACACCGGCGCGACCAGCAGGTCGTCGCCGAGCATGTACTGGCGTTCCAGGTGGGCGCAGCCCGGGTCGTCCGGGAACTCCACCACCATCGCCCGCATCATCGGCACGCCCTCGGCCGACGCCTGCCGCGCGGCACCGTCCAGGTACGGCATCAGCCGCAGCTTCAGCTTGACGAACCGCCGCAGGACGTCGACCGACTCCTCGTCGAACAGCCACGGCACGCGGTAGGAGGAGCTGCCGTGCAGTCGGCTGTGCGAGGACAGCAGGCCGAACGCGATCCACCGCTTGAACAACGCCGCCGACGGCGTGCCCTCGAACCCGCCGATGTCGTGGCTCCAGTAGCCGAAGCCGGACATGCCCAGCGACAGCCCGCCACGCAGGCTCTCGGCCATCGACTCGTAGGTGGCCTCGCAGTCACCGCCCCAGTGCACCGGGAACTGCTGCGAGCCCGCGGTGGCGGACCGGGCGAACACCACCGCGTCACCGTCACCGCGCCGCTTGCGCAGCACCTCGAACACGGTCCGGTTGTAGAGGTGGGTGTAGTGGTTGTGCATCCGCTCGGGGTCGGAGCCGTCGTGGTACACCACGTCCGTCGGGACGCGCTCGCCGAAGTCGGTCTTGAAGCAGTCCACGCCCTGGGCCAGCAACGCGTCGAGCTTCGAGGCGTACCAGGCGCGGGCGGCCGGGTTGGTGAAGTCCACCAGTGCCATGCCCGGCTGCCACTGGTCCCACTGCCACACGTCGCCGTTGGGCTTGCGCAGCAGGTAGCCGTTCGCCTTGCCCTCGGCGAACAACGGCGACCGCTGCGCGATGTAGGGGTTGATCCACACCGAGATCCGCAGACCGCGGGCGCGCAGGCGCTCCAGCATGCCGACCGGGTCCGGGAACGTGCGCGGGTCCCACTCGAAGTCGCACCAGTGGAACTCGCGCATCCAGAAGCAGTCGAAGTGGAACACGCTCAACGGCAGGTCGCGCGTCAGCATCCCGTCGATGAACCCCGACACCGTCTCCTCGTCGTAGGACGTGGTGAACGACGTCGACAGCCACAGCCCGAACGACCACGCGGGCGGCAACGCCGGGCGTCCGGTCAGCGCGGTGTACTTGCGCAGGATCTCGCGCGGGCTGGGGCCGTAGATCAGGAAGTACTCCAGCGCTTGGCCCTCGACGCTGAACTGGACCTTCGACACCGCCTCGGAGCCCACCTCGAACGACACGTGCCCGGGGTGGTTGACGAAGATCCCGTAGCCCGCGTTGGTCAGGTAGAAGGGGACGTTCTTGTACGCCTGCTCGCTGCTCGTGCCGCCGTCGGCGTTCCAGATGTCCACCGTCTGGCCGTTCTTGACCAACGGCCCGAACCGCTCCCCCAGCCCGTAGACCGCGTCACCGACACCCATGGTCAACTGCTCGCGCACGTGGTGGACACCGTCCACGGTCATGAAACCGATGCCCTTGGTGCCACTGCTGGTCAGCGAACGCCCGTCGGCGGTGAAGTCGACCCGCCACTGCTCGCCCCGGTGCACTCGGACCGACAACGCCCCCGAGGTCATCACCACCCCGGCGTCGTCCTCCACCACCTTCGCCTCGTGCGCGCTGTCGGCGGCCAGCGCGAACACCGGCTCCTTCGGCGCCTCACCCGAGAAGTGCGTGATCGTCACCCCGATCACGTCGGCCATCGGCGAGGTGAGCCCCAACGTGACCGCAGGGCCTTTGAGCGTGTCACCCCGGTGCCGGATGGGCAGGGTCGACGCGTGCACGACGACCTCCCCGTTCCCCACCGTGACGTCACGCACCTCCACCGGGTGAGCGGCCTGCACACCAGGCCGCAGCAGCCAGTACCCGTCGCTGAACTTCACCCGAACTCCAATCGGCGAAAGCCTGACCGTCTGTTGCCTGGAGAATCCGATCCCGGACTGTCCGGCCCGCGTAACGGGCCTCCGGTCGGAATCTCTCTGTAGCTTGAGGTTTTCCTTGGCGGTCGACCGGGACGTGCCGCCACACTGGCCGGTGCGGCTTCGTCGGGCACGCCGACCACAACGCGGCGCACAACATCGCCCAACGCGGTGTCATGTGCCGGGGCGAAGTGATACGTCCACACACAACCCATTACTTGACTGCCCCTGCCGTGATGCCGCGGGTCAACGCGCGTTGGAAGATCAGGAAGAAGACGATGGCCGGGATGACGCCGAGCAGCGCCGAGGCGCTGGTCATGGTGGCGTCCATCATCCGTTGGCCTTGCAGCACACCGAGCGCCACCGGCACGGTCTGGTTCTCGTTGGAGATCAGCAGCACCAGCGGGAGGAAGAACTCGTTCCAGGTCCAGATGAAGAAGAACACGAACAGCACGCCCAGGGTTGGCCGGCTGATCGGCACCACGATCCGCACCAGCGTCTGCCACTTGTTCGCACCGTCGATGCGGGCGGCCTCCAGCAGTTCACGGGGGAAGCCGCCGAGCGTCGAGGTGAGCAGGTAGGTGCCGAACGCGGCCTGGATCACCGTGAAGATGATGATCACGGCCAGTTTCGTGTCGTACAGCCCGACCTCGTTGGCCAGGAAGTACAGCGGGTAGACCAGCGCCTCCTGCGGCAGGGTGTTGGCGATGAGGAACACCACGAGGATCCACATCCTGCCCCGCACTCGGCCGATGCCCAGCGCGTAGGCGTTGAACACCGACACGACCACCGCAAGCACGGCCACCGACCCGCTGATCACCACGCTGTTCCACAGCTTCTCGCCGAAGTCCACGCGTTCCCAGAACGCGACGATCCCCTCCAGCGAGATACCGGAAGGCAGGTCCAGCGGCCCGCCGGTGGAGTACTCGGCCGGTGTCTTCACCGCGTTGAGCGCCACGATGACGAACGGCACCAGCATCACCGCGGCCAGCAGGACCATCGACCACAGCACCGCGTGCCGCCGCATCAGCGCTCACCCCGGTTCTGCACGCGCAGGAACACCGTCGTGAGCACCAGGATCAGCACGGTGAGCACAGTGGCGATCGCGGCGCCGTAGCCGACCTGGGTCTTCTCGAAGAAGTTCTGGAACGAGTAGTAGGACGGCACGTTCGTCGAACCGCCCGGCCCGCCCCTGGTCAGCACGTAGATCGGCGCGAACACCTTCAGCGCGGCGATGGTGCAGGTCAGCAGCACGACGAAGATCTCCGGCCGGATCTGCGGCACGGTGACGTGGAAGAACCGGCCCCACCACGACGCGCCGTCCAGCTCGGCGGCCTCGTGCAGCGACGGGTCCACCCGCTGCATCCCGGCCATGAAGATCACCACCGGGTAGCCGACCTGGATCCACAGCAGCACGCCCATCACGGTCCACAGCGCCAGGTCCGGGTCACCGAGCCAGTTCTGCGCGAAGGAATCCAGCCCGACCGCGCGCAGCACCTCGTTGAGCGCGCCGTCCTGCGGGGCCAGGATCCAGCTCCACACGATCCCGGCCACCGCGATGGGCAGCACCTGCGGCAAATAGATGCACGCCCGCAGCACGGCGGCGTGCCGTGCCCCGAAGTGCTTGCCGATGAAGTCGAACAGGGCCGCGGCGATGACGAGTCCCGCCAGGGTCGGCAGGACCGCCATCGCCACCACCAGCCCGACGTTGTGCCGGAACGACGCCCAGAACGTGCCGTCCGACATCAGTCGGGTGTAGTTGTCCAACCCGATCCACTCCGGCGTGCCGGCACCGGACCACTCGGTGAAGCTGATGCCGATGTTCATGCCGAACGGCACCAGGATCACCGCGAGCAGCAGCAGGCCGCCGGGAATCAGGAAGAGCAGGTACGACCCGCGGTCACGGATCGAGGTGGGGACCAAGCTCATTTGCCGACGCTCGCGGTGTTCTCCTTGTAGTAGTCGGCCAGTTCGGTCAGCACCTCGTGCGGCCCGAGCTGACCGGTGATCAGCTTCTGCACCGACGACACCTGCGCGTCGTAGAAGCCGGGCGCGGGCCAGTCCGGGTAGAAGGCCAGCTTGTCGGCGTCGCTGATCGCCTTGAAGTCGTCGCCCAGCTGCTTGGTCTTCGGGTCGGTCACGGGCGTGTCGCTCGGCGCGACCGCGATACCGCCCGCGTCACGCAGCTTGTCCTGGATCGCCGGTGACATGGTGATCTCGATGAAGTCGTAGGCCAGCTGCTTGTTCTTCGAGCCCGCGGGCACGACCCACAGGTTGCCGCTGGACCCGGACGTCATCCCCGGCCACGGCACCGAGGCCCACTCGAAGTCCTTGACCTGAGCCTGCACCCGGCCGTACCACCAGCTGCCGCTGACCATGATCGGGTGCTTGCCCTGCATGAACGCCAGGCCCATGTCCTCGGCCTTCACCCCGGCGGAGTCCTTGGAGATGTAGCCCTCGCGCAGCCACTTGGCGAACGTCTCCGCGCCGAACACCCACGTGTTGTCGTGGAAGTTCACGTCATCGGTGTAGCGCTGGAACTTGTCGACCCACGCGCGGTCGGCCTTCGTCAACGCCAGTTGGTAGAACAGCTGCATCGCCGGGTACTCCGCGCCGCCCAGCGCGAGCGGCGTGACGCCCGCCTTGGCGAACTTGTCCATCGCGGCGGTCAGCTCGTCGAACGTCTTGGGCGCGGCCAGCCCTTGCTGGTCGAACATCGTCTTGTTGTAGTAGACCATCACGTACTCGGCGTAGTTGGGGATGCCGTACCACTTCCCGGAACCCATCACGCCGCGCTCGTCGTACTTGGCGGTGGTGTCGATGCCGGGCCCGAGCTTGCGGTCCCACCCGCGCTTGGCCACTTCCTCGCTCAGGTCGGTCAGCAGGCCCTGCTTGGACAGCAGACCGGCCGTCGCGTTGCCCTTGTTGTACTCCAGGATGTCCGGCGCGTCCTTGGAGTTGAGCACCATCGAGGCGGTCTTCTGGATCTGCTCGAAGCCCTTCTCCTCGAACTGCACCTTCACGCCCGGGTGGGTGGCCTCGAACTGCTTGATCGCCTCCGCCCACGCCACGCCCATGGCGCTGTCCGGCCCCTCGTAGTGCCACAGCTTGAGCGTGTTGGGGTCGGAGGCCTCCTCCGAACCTCCGCAGCCGGCCACGGCCATCAGGGCCGCCACCGCGGCCACCAGGAGTCGCTTGGGCATCAGGATGATCCCTCCACGGTGAGGTTGTCGATCCGGGCCTTCCCCGTGAAGACCAGGTACACGTCCTGCCGACCGGTCGCGCCGCGCAACGGCGAGGAGACCGCGGTCCAGGAGTACTTGTCGGTCGTGGTCGGCACGGCGAGCGTGCCCACCAGCCGGCCGGTGGGTCCGCCGAGGCGCACCTCGACCGTCGTCGGCGCGTCCGGGTTCGCCACCCGGGCCGTCAGCGAACGGGCCGTCCGGCCCAGCTCCACGTCCTCGAAGCTGATCCACTGGCCGGGTGCGGTCGAGGCGACGGCGGTGCCGCGTTCCTTGGTGGTGTCCACCAGGGTCACGCCGGAGTAGTCGTCGAAGTTCTGCGCCTGCGTGGTCCTGCCCAGGTCACGCGGCGGGATCGTCTCGCCGCGCACGCTGATCGTGCGGGTCAGCGGCCCGACCGCCAGGTCGTGCGGTGCGCTCTCCACCACCCGCTTCTCCCGCGTCACGTCCCAGAACGCCAGGTCGGCCGCGCGGACGGTCAGCTCGACGGTCTTCGTCTCACCGGGCCGCAGCTCCACCCGCTCGAACGCGCGCAGCTGCTTGACCGGCTGCCGGACCCGTGACTTCTTCTGGTGCGAGTACAGCTGGACGACCTCGGCGCCCGCCCGGTCGCCGGTGTTGGTCACGTCCACGCGGACCTTCACCTCGCCGGAGGCGTCCACCACGGCCCGGTCCACCCGCATCTTCGAGTAGCGGAACGACGTGTAGCTCAGCCCGTACCCGAACGGGTACAGCGGCTTGCCGCGGAAGTACTGGTAGGTGTGCCCGGACTTCGAGATGTCGTACCGCAGCTTGTCCGGCAGGTCGGCGTCGGACCGGTACCAGGTCTGGGTCAGCCTGGCGCTCGGGTTGTGGTCGCCGAACAACACGTCGGCGATCGCGTGGCCGGTCTCCTGGCCCGCGTGCGTGGTCCACAGGATCGCGGGCAGGTCGGCGGTGTCCCAATCACCCGCGTACGGGTAGCTGCTCTCCAGCACGACGATCGTGCGCGGGTTCGCCCGGCGCACCGCGTCGATCACGGCACGCTGACCGGCCGGCAGCACGGTGGTCTTGCGGTCGTCGTCCTCGCGGCCGTTGACGAACGGCATGCTGCCGACCACCACGACGGCGGCGTCCGCGCCCTTCGCCGCCTCCACCGCGCTGTCCACGCCGCTGCGCACGACCTCGCGCCCGAACTTCGCGGCGTCACCGACCGAGGCGGCACCCAGGGTGAGCCTGCCGTCCACGCCGACGACCACGTACTTGTTCGGGCCGAACCAGGACTGGGTGACGTCGTTGCCCGCGTACTCCAGCACGTGCGAGCCGTCCGGTTGGGCCACGAGCTTGAACTGCTGCTGGACGAACCAGCCGGTGGGTTGCACCGCGTTGTCGACCAGGCTGCGGCCGTCGCCCAGTGACACCGTCCTGCCGTTGGCGGCGGTCCGCAGCGTGACCGTACCCTCGCCCCAGTCGAACACGTCGAGCCCGCTCGCCTCGCCCGGCGACACCTCGGTGGCGGTGAGCGCGGCGCCGGTGGCGGCGGTGGACGCCGTGACGTACCTGCCGGTGGCCAGGTCCTTCAACCTGATCCGGTCGACGCCCTCGCTCGACGTGACCTCGGCCCGCTCGGCGAGCCCTTTCACCGGGGTGATCCGGTAGGGCATGGTGCCGGAGTACCAGTCCTCGTACAGCGTGTCGGCGAGCTGGCCGACGACGGCGACCTTCTTGGTGTCCGCGGTGGACAGCGGCAGGGTGCCTGCGTCGTTGCGCAGCAGCACGACCTGCTCGGCGGCCACCTCACGGGCCAGCTGCCGGTGCTCCGGCGCGTCGATCACGTCCGGCGTGATGGCCGCGTACGGGTTGCGGCCGGGCGGGTCGAACTCGCCGAGCCGGAACCGGACCGACAGCACGTGCCGCGCCGCGTCCTCGACGTCGGCCAAGGTGATCAGGCCTTGGGCCAGCGCGGTCTTGATCGCCGTCGTGGTCTGGGCCGAGTCGCGGTCGTTCTCGGTGAAGCTGTCCAGCCCCGCCCGGATGGACGCCGCGTTCGCCTCCGGCCTGGTGGCGTAGTAGCGCTGCGAGCCGAAGACGTTGGACGCGCCGCCCGCGTCACCGACGATCATCAGGTCCTCGTCGGTCCACGACCGCACGACCTCGTCCAGCTCCGGGCCGACGTGCGTGGGGCGGCCGTTGACCAGGTTGTAGGAGGCCATCACGCCGGTGGCGGCGTTCGCCGAGATGGCCGGCTTGAACGCGGCCTCGTCGTAGTCCTTCAGGATCCGCGGCGGCACGATCGAGTCGACGGTGATCCGGTCGTCCTCGACGTTGTAGGCGACGTAGTGCTTCAACGTCGGCGCGGCCCGCAGGTAGTCGGGGTGGTCGCCCTGGATGCCCCGCCCGAACGCGGTGGAGATCCGGCCGGTCAGGTACGGGTCCTCCGAGTAGCCCTCCTCGTTGCGGCCCCACCTCGGGTCGCGCAACAGGTTCACCACCGGCGCCCACAGGTTGAGGCCGTTGAACGCGGGGTTGCGCGCGTGGAAGCCGCGGGCCTCGCGGCCGGTCACCGCGCCGACCCGTTCGACCAGTTCGGGGTTCCACGTGTTGGCCAGGCCCAATGCCTGCGGGAAGACCGTCGACTCGCCCAGCCACGCCACTCCGTGCAGCGCTTCGGTGCCGGTCTTGAACGCGCCGATCCCGAGCCTGGGTATCGCCGGCTGGTACTGGTGCAGCAACGAGACCTTCTCGTCCACGGTCAACCGGCCGAGCAGGTCGTCGATCCGGGCGGCACGCGGCAGGTCCGGATCCCGGAACGGCAGCTCCTGGGCGTGCGCGGGCAGTGGCGCCAGGAGCAGCGCCGCGATCAGCGGCACCAGCAGCGAGCGACGGGCTCTCGACACGGATCGTCTCCCCCTTCGTCCCGGGGAAGCGTGGAGCTCCCTCGCCATCGAAGCGCTTCGATTGGCCACCGTAGAGGCCCGGACGTGACGGACGCAACAGTGTTCAGCGGGTCCCTGCGCAGGTGTTCCACCAGGCGGACAGGCACCGGCTTCGGCCGCCGTACAACTTTCGACCCATTCGTGCACGACCAAAGTGGCAGCGGCGTTGAATCCGCGCCCCGACGTGCCTTTGATTGCACAGGCCGGCTCCCGAACCTGGAAGGCACTCCCACATGAGCCAACTGCTGCACGTAAACGCCTCGCCGCGGGGCGCGGCGAGCCAGTCGCTCGCCATCGCCGGGGCGTTCCTGTCCGCGTACAAGGACCGCAAGCCGGAGACCAAGGTCGACGTCCTGTCGGTGTTCGAGGACAGCCTGCCCGAATTCGGCACCACGGCCGCCGCGGCGAAGATGGCCGCGTTCGGCGGGCAGGAGCAGACCCCCGAGCAGGTCGACGTCTGGACGCAGGCGCGGGCGGTGTTCGACCGGTTCGCCGCGGCGGACGAGTACGTCTTCAACATCCCGATGTGGAACGCGGGCGTGCCCTACGCCCTCAAGCACTGGATCGACGTGGTGACGCAGCCGGGCTGGGTGTTCGGGTTCGACCCCGCCGCCGGGTACAGCGGCCTGATGACCGGGCGCAAGGCGTTCGTCGTCTACTCCAGCGGCGTGTACGCCGACGGTGTGCCGCAGGAGTTCGGCGTGGACTTCCGCAGCACGTTCTTCAAGGACTGGCTCCGGTTCGTCGGCATCACCGACGTGACCGAGGTCCACTTCGACGGCAATGCGCTGAACGCCGACCCCGAAGCCGCCTTCGCGGCCGCCAAGGCACAGGCCGAGGAGCACGCCTCGACGTTCTGACCCACCGCGCGAAAAGGCCGACACCCGCGGGTGTCGGCCTTTTCCGCGTTCCGGGCGGCAGCCCGCTACCACTTTAGGAGAATCGGCGGGGCAATAGGTGGTACACACCCCTCCGGAATGGCCTCGCGCGCCCTAACGTCGTCCCCGGAATGAGCGAAAGGGGACCGACATGACTTCGAACACCAGCGGGGCGCTGCTGCTCAAGTCCGTGGACGACCACCTGGGCCCCGGCGCCACCCGGTTCTTCGGCTCGGGTTACCGCCGGGTGGATTACGCGGTCGGCGACACCCGGCTGCACGGCGCGGCCGACGGGCTGGCCGCCACGGTCGAGATCCGCTACCCGGCGGACTGGTCGCGCAAGACCGAGGACACCGAGCTGCGCCCGCACCTGTCCACCATCGACGTGCTGATCCTCGCGGTGCGGGCGGCCGAGCTGCTGACCGCGCAACGCAACGGCCTCGACCTCGCGGCCCGCGGCCGGACGTGGCTGCGCCGGGTGGACATCAAGGCGCCGGCCAAGCCGGTGGAGGGCAACCTCTTCTCGCTGCCGGTCAGCGCCACCCACGTCTCCACCGCGCCGGAGGGCGAACGCCGACTGCTCTCCACGGTGGACGTCAAGGTCGCCGCCATGCGGGTCCGCGTCCTGCTGGAGCACGACGCGGGCGGCCCGGCGGCGTCCCCGGCCGACCTCGACGCCCGCTTCGGCGCGGACTACCCCGGTCTCTACGGCGGCGGCTTCCGCTCGTGGCGGCAGACCGTGGCGGACGTGGTCGTCGACGTGACCGCCGCGCACGCCACCGCCAACGTGCTGGTGGAGCCGCCGGACGACCCGTTCGCCGACGGCGGGGTCGACTCCGCGGCGGGCCCGGTCGTGTCCATGGTCGACTCGTTCGTGGTGGCCCTCCAACTGGGCCAGGTGCTGCTCTACACCACCGACGACATGGACCGCGCGTCCAGCAACACGTTGTGGATGCGGCACACCACGATCACCGCCTGCCCGCCCGCCGCACGACGCGCGGGCGACTGGTTCCCCGCGGTCGCCGAACTGCTCGACCCGGCGCTGCTCGAGACGCCGAACGGCGTCTGGCGCACGGCCACCATCGTCGGCGACAGCCTCGGCGTGGTCACCCGGTGCGCCGTGGCCCACCGGCTGCCCCACTCGCCCTGACCTCACCTGCCCCCGACCCGGATCACCGAGAAACGAAGGCGGACAAAGACATGCGGTTGGGAATCTCCGGAACGTACTCCTCCGGCAAGACCATCACCGGGATGGCGCTGTCGCACTACACCGGCATCCCGCGGACCCGGGCCAAGACCATGCGCGAGATCCTGCCCGAGGCGGCACCCGGCAAGGCGCTGGAGGAGTGCACCGCCGCGGAACTGCTGCAGATGATCGTCGTGCGGCACGTGGACCGCGCGGTGCACGAGAGCAGGCTGTGGGACGGCTTCATCTCCGACGGCTCGTCGCTGCAGGAGTGGATCTACGGCGCGGTGCGGGTGACCGTCGGCATCAACCCGAACGACTCGGTGCACCTGTCCGACCTGGAGTCGGTCGAGAAGACGCCGGAGCTGGCGTTCTTCGAGGAGGTCATGGAGCAGATCGGGCACGCCTTCAAGCGGCACGTGAAGGCCACCTTCGACGCGTTCGTGCACCTGCCCAACGAGCTGCCGCTGGCCGCCGACGGGCACCGCCCGGTCAACGAGCGGTTCCGCTCGCTGTCCGACGAGCACCTGAAGGCGACGCTGACCGAGCTGGGCATCCCGTACCACGTCGTGGGCGGCACGCTGCCCGAGCGGTTGCGCCGCATCACCGAGATCTTCGACCTGCCGGTGGCCCGCGACGTCGACAGCGCGATCGCCCTGGCCGAGGCCGAGTACGCGGCGATGGACGTGCGCGTGGAGACCGAACGCGCCACGGCCGCCGTCTGACCGAGAGCACCTGACGAGAGAGGGAGACAAGACCGTGGAATCCGTGGTGGACGTGATCCGCGAGGCGCTCGTGGAGAAGTACGGTGTGTTCGGCGACGACGTGGACGCCGACGTCACGTTCGAGAACCTGGACGTCGACTCGCTGGTGCTGGTCGAGCTGTCCGTGGTGCTGGAGCGCCGCTTCGGCGTGAAGCTGCCCGACGGCGAGCTGACGCCCGAGCTGAGCCTGGGTGAGGCGGCCTCGCTGGTCGAGGCCAAGCGGGTCGCGGTGTGAGCAGGCCGGCCGCGGCGTTCTTCGACGTCGACGACACCCTCATCGCCGTCAAGAGCGTCTTCCGGTTCCTGGCCTTCCACCTGCGGCTGCGCGGGCGCCCGGACACCGAGTACGCGGCCGTGCGCGAGCGGGTGCGGCTGGCCGGCGAGACCGGTACCCGCACCGCCGCGCTGGCCGAGTACTTCCGGACCTTCGCGGGCCGCGGTGAGGCCGAGCTGGCCGGGCACGGGCGGGCGTGGTTCGACGCCGAGCTGCGCGGCGGGCGGCTGTTCCACCGGCCGGTGCTCGACCGGCTGCGGGAGCACGCCGCGGCCGGCGAGGCGATCGTGCTGGTGTCCGGGTCCTTCCCGCCGTGCCTGGACCCGATCGCCGAGCACGTGGGCGCCGATGTCGTGCTGTGCTCGCGGCCGGAGGTGCTCGACGGCCACTACACCGGGTCGGTCGCCACGCCGATGATCGGTGCGGCCAAGGCCGGGGCGGTGCGCGACTGCGCCGAAACCCTCGGCCTGGACCTGGCGGCGTGCTCGGCCTACGGCGACCACGTCAGCGACCTGCCGCTGCTGGACCTGGTAGGACGCCCCGTGGTCGTCGGCGCCGACCCGGTGCTCGTCGCGCGCGCCGCCGACCGGGGCTGGCCCGCCCTGGCCGGTGTCGCGGGCTGAGACCGCCCGGCTCGGGGTTCACCGCAGCGCCGCGGTGAACCCCGCCGGAAACGACGGCAGCGCGCGGTATCATCCACATCACGCACAGTGCCGTGCCTCGACGTGCGACCTGCGGGATTTTTGGGGGAATTCGAGATGCCGAAGGCACGTGCCGACGACGTCACCGCCGGCGGCTTACTCGCCGACCGGCGCGCCGAGATCCTGGTGCGCCTGGAGGCCAGGCTGCGCGACAGCGGGAGCCTGCTGGGCAAGGACCCGGCGGTGCTGCCCGAGTGCCTGGCGCGCGCGGACGCCATCCTCACCGCCACGGTCACCGACCTGGCACGCACGGCGCCGCCGGTCCAGCAGCAGCCGCAGCAGCCGGAGCCGGCCACGCCGCCCGGCGGCACCGGTGTGCTGATGGACGTGGTCCTGGCCGAGCTGCTGCGGGTCGCGGCCGAGCAGCCGCAGCTGGTGCCGGACCTGGCCGCCGTGCTGACCGTGCTGCACCGCAACCTCGCCTCCCAGATGCACGCCATCGGCGACTCCTACGACACGTCGATCCTGCGCACCGCCGACGAGGCGCGCCGCCGCGAGCGCCGCCAATTGGCCCGCGAGGTCCACGACCAGCTGGGCCACGAGCTGAGCATCGCCATGCACCAGCTGGAGCTGGTCGAGCTGTACGAGGCGGCCGACGACCGGGCCGCCGCCGCGAAGCGGATCAGCGGTGCGCGCGAGCACCTGTCCGCGGCGTTGTCCATCGTCCGCCAGCTGATCACCGAGTTCTCCGACGGGCCCGCCGCGCTCGACCTGGAGCAGGAGATCGTCGCCTTCGCCGACACGGCGGGCGCGTGGCGCACCGTCGTGCACGTCAAGGTGACCGGCAACCAGCGCCTGGTGCCCGACCGGCACCGCAAGGAGCTGTTCCTGATCCTGCGCGAGGCCCTGCTCAACGTGTTCGCCCACGCCGCGGCGGAGAAGGCCGTGGTGCTGGTGGACATCACCAGCGAGACGATCACCGCGTCCGTGGAGGACGACGGCATCGGGTTCGACCCGGCGCGTGCGGCGGCACGGCAGGGCTTCGGCCTGGTGTCCATGCGTGAACGCGCCGGTTCGCTGGGCGGCAGCTGCGTGGTGACCGCGACGGCCACGGGGTCGCGCGTCGACGTCGAGCTGCCGCTGCCGTGACCCCGGCACACCCCGACAGGATCACCGTCCTGCTCGCCGACGACCACGTGATCCTGCGCGAGATGCTGCGCGAGTCGCTCAACGCCGAACCGGACTTCGACGTCGTCGCCGACGTGGGCGACGGCACGGCCCTGGTCGCGGCCGCCGCCGAGCTGTGCCCCGACGTGGTGCTGCTGGACATCGACATGCCCGGCATCCCCGCCGCCCTGACCGTGCAGCGGCTGCGGGAGGTCGCACCGCGCACCCGCGTAGTGATCCTGAGCATGTACGACACGCCGGCGTTCGTGCAGGACATGCTCGCCCAGGGCGTGCGCGGCTACCTGAGCAAGGGCGTCAGCAGGCAGCACCTGGTCTCGGTCATCCGCAGCACGGTGCGCGACGACCGGTCGGTGCAGATCTCGGTGTCGCCGGCGGCGGCGAGCATCGACCGGGCCGAGGAGCGCGAGACCCCGCTCTCGCGCCGTGAGCGGGGTCTGCTCGAACTGGTCGCGCAGGCGTTGAGCAACCGCCAGATCGCCGCGCGCCTGGGCATCACCGAAGCCACCGTCAAACGCCACCTGCACAACATCTTCGCCAAGATCGGCGCCGTGTCGCGCATCGACGCGGTGAACAAGGCCGTCGACGCCGGGCTCATCAGCCCCGCGCAGGCGACCCGCCCGGTCCCGCCCCGCCCACCGCGCGTGGACTGAGCGCCCGCCGGTCCTCCGGCGCCGGGATCAGCCCCGCGGCCACCGCCTTGTTGACCGCGTCGATCCTGGACACCGCGGCCAGCTTGCCGAAGACGTTGCGCAGGTGCCTCTTCACCGTCCCCTCGGTGATGTCCAGCCGGGTCGCGATCTGCCGGTTGCTCATCGCCTGGGCGACCAGCGCCAGCACCTCGCGCTCCCGGGTGGACAGCAGCCCGCCGTCGTCCTCGGTCTCGGCGCTGGGCATCCAGGCCACCGAGACGACGACCCGCCGGTTGTCGGCGCACACGGTGCGGATCGCCGCGGCCAGCTCCTGCCTGCTCACGCTCTTGTGCAGGTAGCCGCGCACGCCGAGGGACAGCAGTTCCCGCACGAGCCGCTGTTCGGCGTACATGCTCACGATGATGACCTGGGTGTCGGGCGCGACCTCGGCGATCCTGCGGACGGTGAACACCGGGTGGTTGCCCGGCATGCCCACGTCCAGCAGCACCACGTCGGGCCGCGTCCGCTCGGCCATCACCACGGCGCTGGCGCCGTCGTCGGCCTCACCGACGATCAGGAAGCCCGATTCCATGCGGAGCATGTCGCAGACCGCCTCGCGCAGCAGCGTGTGGTCGTCGGCGACGACGATGCGGATCGGCGCGCGGTCAGGCACCGATCGCATGTCCCGGCTCCATCAACGGGATCGAGACCTCGAGGCGCGTGCCGGTGCCGCGGGCGCTGGTGATGGTCAGCTCGCCGCCGAGCAGCGTGGTGCGCTCGGTCATCGACGCGAGCCCGTGCCCGGTGCGGCGGCGGTCGAAGCCGATGCCGTCGTCCTCGACCACGGCGACCACCCGCCACGGCGTGATCTCGACGTGCGCGCGGATCCGCGACGCGCAGGCGTGCCGGATCGCGTTGCGCAGCGCTTCCCGGACCACCGTGTAGAGCTCGCCCACCACGTCGCGGGACAGCCGGTGCTCGTCACCCTCCACGACGACCTCGACCTCGGTGCAGTCGACCGAGGCGACGAACGCCTCCAGCGCCTCCCGCAACCCGGAGACCGGTACCCGCGCCCGCAACCCGGCGATCAGCCTGCGGGTGGTGTCCAGCGTCTCGGTCAGCACCAGGCGGGCCCGCGCCACCCGGTCCCGCGCGATGCCGCAGTCCTCGGAGTGCAGCACGTCGTACAACTCCAGCTGCCGGTGCGCCAGGCTCACGCCGTTGCCCACGTGGTCGTGGATCTCCCGGGCGAGGCTGTGCACGCCGTCGACCTGGGCCTGCTTGAACTGCTCGTACAGGAACCGGTCGTAGGCGATGGACGCCACGTGCATCCGCAGCGAGATCGACTGGTTCAGCGTGAGCATCGCCGTGCACAGCAGCGACACCCCCGCCCGGTCCTCGCCGCAGACGTCCTGGAGGGCCCGGACGGTCAGCTCGATCAGCACGGCCGCGGCCCTGATCGACTCGATCGGGTGCACGTTGCCCGTGGCCGGCCGGGTGCCGATCCCCGACGCCACGACCCAGCTGTCGTCGCTGGTCACGACCCGGCCTTCGCGCAGGCTCGCGGCGCACTCGTCCAGGATCGACTCGGCGTGCGCCACGCAGCCGCGCAACGTGTCCTCGTCCTCGGCCAGGGCGGAGTGCATCGCCCGCAGCCTCCTGCCGTACTCGTCGAGCAGCGCGTCACGGTGGTCGACGAACCGCGCCCAGACCGGTGCGACCTCCGCGCCGTGCTCGACGTCACCTCGCTGCTTGGGTAACCACCCGCTGTCCGAGGTGCTCCCCGTCACCTTGCTTTTCATGCTTTCTCCGTCACGTCTCGGTCGACAGTTCCCAGGACCACTCGACCGCACTCGTGGTGCGGGACCGGAATGACCGCTCGCTTCGCCACATGACCGGAAAGGGTGCATTCCGTCAGGACGGCTCGGCGACTCCAACGGAATGGATGACTAGGCCACGTGCTGAACCGCTGCTGTCCCGGCCCCGACGGCACTGGCGACCAGGACGTCCGGCGGCTGTGGGCGTGACGGCACCCGGCGAAGGGCCCGACCGGGCACTTCGGGCACCGAGCTATTCCTGCGGGCCACGTCGCCCCGTGCCGGCGCACGCCGTAATGGCTGCCGAATCGCCAACCGCATATAGCGGAGCAGCAATGTGGCCCCCTGTCTTCCCCCAGTAGCGGTCCCCGGCGAGATCGACCCGGATCTCACCGGGGACCCGGCCTGCACCCGACATTAGCACGGCTCAACCACGAGTCAACGTCTCGCCGGACACCCCGAAGTCATCTCGCGGAGTGGGCTATTAGGGGGCGAAATGTATTGGCCACGCGCCACCCGACCGAGTACTGGACGTGGGGTTGCGCAAAGCAGGCCGTGGGCCACTCGTCCGGATTCGGAGCCGAAGTTACGACGAGGTGTCGGATTCAGGTCGGCGTGGCTGATCACGCACTTCGGTGACGACGCACACCGACCGACCCGCCGGCGGGCACCCGGAACCGCGTGCCGACCGGCAGCACGCCCAGCGACGCGGGCACGGCCGCGGCGGCGGCGATCGGTGTCGCCGCCGCCGCCCCGTGTGTGCCCGCCGGGGTGTGCCCGGTCGGCTTGTCGATCGAGTTCTCGACGGCGGCACTGACACCGTCGAGCAGGGCTACCGCGCCCCGCGCGATGTGCTCATGGACTCACTCCCCGCGGAGCACCGGGACGGGCACCGGATCAAGGGCGTGCCGGACCGCTGCCCGCACCCGTCGCCTCGATCGCCGACGCGATGGCGTCCAAGTCGCCGGGCGTCAACTCCAGCGAGGTCGCATCGATCCAGTCGCGCAGCTGCTCGGGGCGGCGCGCGCCGACGATGGCGCCGGTGACACCGCGCACCGACAGCGCCCAGGCGATGGCGACGCTGGACACCGTGGTGCCGTGACCGTCGGCGATGGGCCGCAGCGCGTCCACCAGGGCCAGGTTGCGGTCCAGGTTCGTGGTGAAGTCCGGCGAACCGCGCCGCCAGTCGCCAGCGGGCAGCGCCTCGGCGCGCTCCCGCGAGAACGCGCCGGTGAGCAGGCCCGAGTGCAGCGGCTGGTAGACGATCGTGCCCGTGCCGTGGTCGGCACACCAGGCCAGTTCCGGCACGGCATCGCGCTGCAGCAGCGAGAACGGCGGCTGGAGGGTCTCCACGTGCGCGATCGCCTCGGCCTCGGCGAGCTCGGCGACACCGTGGTTGGACAGGCCGATGGCGCGCACCAGGCCTTCCCGCTTCAACTCCACCATGGTCTGCCAGTACTCGGCCAGCGGGGTCGCCCACCGCTCGGCCAGCGGGTCGTCGCCGTCCGGCACCGCGAGGGCGCCGTCACCGGGCCAGTGCACCTGGAGCAGGTCGATCCGGTCGACCCCGAGCCTGCGCAGCGACGCCTCGACGTCGCGGCGGACGTACTCGGCGCGCATCACCTTGCGCGGCGAGCCGGCGAGGTCCTCGGTGTCGGTCCACACGAGCCCGACCTTGGTGAACACGAGCGGCCGGTCCGCCACGGGCAGCTGCGCCAGTGCCTTCCCGACGACCTCCTCGGAGTGCCCGACGCCGTAGGCAGGCGCGGTGTCGATCCAGTTCACGCCGCGCTCGACCAGCGCGAGGATGGTCGCGACGGAATCGGCGTCGTCCTGCGGTCCCCACCCGAACTTCCAGTCACTGCCGCCTGCCGCCCAGGCGCCGAACCCGATCCTGCTGATCTCCATCCCGGTGGTGCCCAACGGGGTGGTGGCTGTCATATCGTCTCTCCTTGACCGCACAGGTGTGGAGGTGCATTAGAGGCGCATTCGGGCCGGCCCGGACCACTGTTCCACGGGCGACCGGCGGCGGTCGACAGGCGAGCACTACACCTTTGGTGCAGTCACTACTACTTTGGTTGTAGTCCGCCCGAACTTCGGGTGCACTCAGCATCCCACACGGCCCGGCCGGCGCTAGCCTCTGGCACGAAATGCCTCGGAAATGCAGGACAAAGCCGATTCGAGCGGCGCAGCCGACTGCACGACGAGCGACGTGATGAAAGGCCGTGAGATGTCGACTGTAGACCCAGCGCCGGCGACCACATCGCCCCCGGTGATGACGAGCCGCCAAAAAGTAATCCTCGTGCTGTTGCTCGGCGCCCAGTTCATGGTGTCCGCCGACTTCTCCATCCTGAACGTGGCCATTCCGGTGATCGGCAACGGCCTCGGTTTCGAGTTGGAGAACTTCCAGTGGATCGCCACGTCGTTCGCGCTGGCGTCCGCCGGGTTCACCCTGGTGTTCGGCCGGATCGCCGACCTGGCCGGTCGGCGGCGCATGCTGATCGTCGGCATGGTGCTGCTGGTGGTGGCGTCGTTGGTGGGCGGTCTGGCCAACACGCCGACGCTGCTGATCCTGGCCCGGGTCGCGCAGGGCTTGGCGACGGGCATCGTGATCCCCTCGGCGATGTCCCTGCTGACCACGTCGTTCCCGGAAGGACCGTTGCGTGACCGCGCGTTGGGCCTCAACGGCGCGCTGCTGTCCGCGGGCTTCACCGCGGGCGCCGTCCTGGGCGGTGTGCTCACCGGTGTCGCCAGCTGGCGGTGGGCGTTCCTGATCAACGTGCCGGTCGGTCTGATCGTGATCGCGCTGGCCCCGATCGTGCTGACCGAGAGCAAGCCGACGCAGCGCGCCAAGCTCGACGTCCCGGGCGCGATCACCGTCAGCCTCGGCCTGGTCGCCCTGGTCTACGGCATCTCCAAGCAGGGCGAGGACGGCTGGGGCGACCCGGTCGGCCTGCTGTCGCTGGCGGTGGCCGCGGTCCTGCTGGTGGCCTTCGTGTTCATCGAACTGCGCGTGCCGTCGCCGCTGGCGTCGATGCGCATCCTCGTGCGGCCGACGGTGAGCTGGGGCAACTTCGGTGGCCTGATCAGCTTCACGATGGAGACCTCGGCGATCTTCCTGATGACGCTGTACCTGCAGGAGGTGCTGGGCTACTCGGCGCTGGCGGCCGGCCTGGTGTTCGCCGTGCTCGGCGTGGCGGCGTTCCTCGGCGGCATCCTGGCGCCCCGCATCATCGCCAGGTTCGGCAGCCCGACCACGTTGGTCATGGGTCTGCTCGTGCAGGGCGTCATGACCGCCGCGCTGTTCCTGGTCGACCGCGAACCCGGCAGCGTGTGGCTGGTCATCGTGGCCACCTCCGTCGCCGGTTTCGGGCACATGGTCGCGATCGTGGCGTACATGGTGACCGCCACCTCGGGCCTGCCCGACGACGAGCAGGGCCTGGCCACCGGGTTGACGTCGATGACGCAGCAGGTCGGCATCACCATCGGCATCCCGATCCTGAGCGCCATCGCGTCCAGCCGCATCCACCTGCTGGAGACCACCTCCAGCCGCCAGGACGCGGTGCTGGGCGGTGTCACCACGGCCGTGCTGGTCGACGCCGCCATCGTGGTGGGCGGCGCGCTGCTCGTCGCGCTGTTCCTGCGCAAGTCACGTCTGGTGTCGGCGGCACCGGCCGAGGCACCGGTGGTGGAGCGGGCCGCGTCCTGACCCGACGACCACCAGCGAGCAAGATCACCGAAAGGGCCCCTGTCCGGGGCCCTTTCGCTTGTTCCGCGGTCGGTGCGAATACCACTTTCGGTCAGCGGGTGTTCTTTGGAAACACGAGCCGGTTCAACCTTCTGACCTGCACTTAAGGTCATTTTCGGCCCAACGCGGTTCGCGCGTTGGGCCGAGGGAGTCGGAAGCGAAGCGAGGTGCAGATGTTGTCGTCAGCGAACACCCCGACGACGGACGAACCCGTCACCGCCGCCGCGAGGGGTGACCGGTGAGCCGGGCCGCCGTCGTTCGCGGCCTCGGTGCCGTGGTGCCACCGGACGCCGTCACCAACGCGATGCTGGCCGAGCGGCTGGACACGTCCGACGAGTGGATCCGCACCCGCACGGGCATCGGCCAGCGCCACGTCGTCGCTCCCGGGGTGGCGACGAGCGACCTGGCGGTGGACGCGGGCTCGCGCGCCCTCAAGGCAGCCGACGTCGACCACGTGGACCTCGTCATCGTGGCCACCACCACCCCGGACCACCCCTGCCCGGCCACCGCCCCGTCGGTGGCCGCCCGCCTGGGGCTGGGCCACGTGCCCGCCTACGACCTGGCCGCGGTCTGCACGGGCTTCGTCTACGCGCTGGCCTCCGGCGCGGGTGCGGTGGCCTCCGGGCTGGCCGAGTCGGTGTTGGTGATCGGCGCGGAGACCTACAGCTCGATCCTCGACCCCACCGACCGCACCACGTCGGTGATCTTCGGCGACGGCGCGGGCGCGGTCGTGCTCGGCGCGGGCGAGCAGGACGAGCCGGGCGCGCTGCTGGAGTTCGACCTGGGCAGCGACGGCACCCTGGCCGACGTGATTGTGATCCCGGGTGGCGGGTCGCGGCAGCGCTCCGGCGGCGTGCCCGCCGACCCGGCCGACGTCTACTTCCGGATGGACGGCAAGCGCGTGTTCCGCGCGGCGGTCCAGCGCATGGCCGGCTCGGCGCGCGTCGTGCTGGACCGCGCCGGGTGGCGGGTGGACGACGTCGACCGGTTCGTCGGCCACCAGGCCAACGTGCGCATCCTGCGCGCGGTCGCCGAGGAACTCGGGATGGCACCCGACCGGCTCGTGGTCAACCTCGACAAGGTCGGCAACACCTCGGCCGCCTCCATCCCCCTGGCCCTGGCAGACGCCGCCCAGCGCGACGAGCTGAGCAGCGGTGACCGGGTCGTGCTCGCCGCGTTCGGCGGCGGTGTCACCTGGGGCGCCTGCGCCTTGGTGTGGCCCGACATCGCGGTTTTCTAGGAAGGAGTCATGCAGATGGCTGAGCGGGCGGGCGAGCCCGACGTTCTGGTGATCGGTGGCGGCGCGGTGGGCACCATGCTGGCCTGCGACCTGTTGCAGCAAGGCGTGTCCGTGCGCGTGGTCGACCGCAAGGAGGTGCTCGACGACGGCGACCCGCACTCGCGCGCGGTGCTGATCTGGCCGCGCATGCTGGAGCTGCTGCACCGCATCGGCGTGGTGGACGACCTGGTGTCGCTGGGTTTCCGGATCACCGGGGTCGGCTACTTCTCCGGCGGGCGGCGGCTGGGCACCGTGCCGATGGACCGGCTGGGCACCGCCCTGCCGTTCACCCTGTCCCTGCCGCAGCGCGAGATCGAGAAGGTGCTGCGCCGCCGCTTCGCCGACCTGGGCGGCGTCTACGAGCTGGGCACCACCCTGGAGGCCATCGACCCGGACGGACCCGCCGTCGAGCTGCGCGGTGCGGACGGCGTGGTGCGCACCGCCCGGCCGAAGTGGGTGATCGGGTCGGACGGCGTGGGCAGCACCACGCGGCGGCTGCTGGAGGTCCCGTACCCCGGCAAGCCGTTCGAGCTGGGCATCTCGATCGGCGACTTCCCGGTCAGCGGACCGCTGGGCACCGAGGTGGAGTACCACTACTCCCGCAACGGCCTGCTGCCGATGATCCCGATGACCGACGGTGTCGGCCGGATGGCCTCGATCGTGCCGCCGGTGGGTGACGGCTGGGAGTCGTTCACCCGCGAGCAGCTCCAGGAGATCGTGAACAAGCGGGCGAGCCTGCCCTACCGGATCGGCGAGCCCAAGTGGATCCGGACCTTCCAGCCGCGACCGGGCATCGCCGAGCGCTTCCGGATCGGCCGCACGTTCCTGGTCGGCGACTCCGCGCACTGCGTGGTGCCGCTGGGTGGGCAGGGGCTGAACCTGGGCATCCAGGACGCGTTCAACCTGGGGTGGAAGCTGGGCGGGGTGATCCGGGGCAGGCTGCCCGAGCCGATCCTGGACACCTACGACGCCGAGCGGCGCCGGGCGGCGCAGCAGGTGACCGCCGTGGTGGACAAGCAGATCCTGGCCGCCCGGCAGGTCAAGCCGCTGCCGAGCCTGGTGCGCGACGTGGTGGTGAGCACCGCGCGGGTGACCGGGATGCTGGAGAAGGTGGCCGCACCGCTGATCGGCGGGGTCGGTCTCGCGTACGGCAAGCCGCAGCAACGGTCGCTGCTGCGCCCTCAGCCCAAGCGCGTGCGCCCCGGCCAACGGGTGCCGTTCCACTCGACCAACGGGCCGAGGATCGGGCGCGGTCTGCTGGACCCCGAGCGGTTCACCGCGTTGCTGTGGCCGGGTGCCGCGACGCCGGGCGCCTGGGCCGAGGACCGGGCCGAGGTGACCGCGCTGCTCGACGGCACCGCCGCCGTGTGCGACCTGGCCGGGTTACCGGCTCGGGAGCGTGCCGGGCTGGTGGCGGTGTTCGGTCGGCGACCGGTGGTCGCACTGGTGCGCCCCGACGGGCACCTGGCCGCGCTGGCACCGGTCTCCCGGCCGCAGCCGGTGCTGTCGTTCCTCGCCACCGCGACCACGGCGAGGAAGGCGCCCGACCCGGCGACGCTGGCCGGCTGAACGCCGGACGTGCGGCCAGGACGGGCTGTCCAACCGGACAGCCCGTCCCGCCGTGCCGTCGCGGGGTGCGGAATCGGGTGCACCTTTCGATTCCGGGCACTCATACTTCCGATGTAGTGGCCGTGTTCGCGCCATCGGCACCAGTAACGTTCGTCGTATCGGTAATCACGGCACAAAGGATTTTGCATGACCCCGTCGAACGCATTGCGGCGGCTCGACCGGCCGACCGGTCAACTCACCGTGGGCATCGACCTGCCCCTGGACAACGACTTCACCTCGACGGCGCGGCGCGGCGTTCCGGACCTGGTCCGGCACGCGGAGCTGGCGGCGCTGGCCGACCGACTCGGCTTCGCCGCCCTGTGGGTGCGCGACGTGCCCGTCCACGACCAGGTCCGGTTCGGCGACGCCGGCACGGTCTTCGAGACCTTCACCCACCTGGGCCACCTGGCCGCGACCACCACCGGCGCCGTGCTCGGCACCGCCGCCGTGGCGCTCCCGCTGCGCAACCCGCTGCTGGTGGCCAAGGCCGCCGCGACGGTCGACGTGCTCAGCGGCGGCCGGTTCGTGCTCGGCATCGCCAGCGGCGACCGGCCGGTGGAGTACCCGCTGTTCGGCGTCGACTTCGACCGCCGCGACCGGATCTTCCGCAGCGCCGTGGACACCTTGCGCGCCGCCTGGGCCACCCCCGAGCCCGGTGCCGGCATCAGCGTGCCCGACCTCGGCGTGCACGCCGACCTGGCGCTGGACGTGCTGCCCAAACCCGTCGGCGGCACGGTGCCGCTGGTCGTGGCGGGCCGGGCACGCCAGTCGCTGGACTGGATCGCGCGGCACGCCGACGGCTGGTTCAACTACCCGCGCGACGTCTCGTCCCTGGCCGGGCAGATCGCCCAGTGGCGCGCGTCGACCGACGAGGCGGGCAACAGCAAGCCGTACCTGATGCCGATGATGCTGGACCTGGCCGAGAACCGGACCACCGGGCCGTCGCCGATCTTCCACGGCCTGCGGCTGGGCGGCGACGCGTTCCTCGACCACCTGGGCCGGCTCGACGAACTCGGCGTGAGCCACCTGTCGTTGAGCCTGCGGAGCAGTTCCCGGCCCGTTGACGAGGTGCTGCACGAAATCGCGGAAACGGTGCTGCCGCAATTCCCGCGGCACGCGGTGAGCACGTCCACTGCCTCCTAAGGGGTATGGCTCCGCACGACCCGCGATTCCTACGCTCGAAGGCGTGACGACATTCGACCAGAGGGCACCCGCGGTGGCCTGGACCGCGGAAAGCGCACCGGAAACGCTGCGCGACCGGGTGGCCGCGCTGCACGCGCTGAGGGCGAGCGTCCGCTCCGGACCGGACGCGACCGCCACGGCCCGGCAACACGCCAAGGGCAAGCTGACCGTGTGGGAACGGCTGGACGTCCTGCTGGACCCCGGCTCGTTCGTGGAGCTGGAAGGGCTGCGCAAGCACCGCGCGGTCGGGTTCGGCATGGAGCGCCGCCACCCTCCCGGTGACGGCGTGGTCACCGGCTGGGGCACGGTGGACGGCAGGCGGGTCTTCGTCTACGCCCACGACTTCCGGGTCTTCGGCGGCTCGCTGGGCGAGGCGCACGCGCAGAAGATCCACAAGCTCATGGACCTGGCCGAGGCGGCGGGCGCACCGCTGGTCAGCCTCAACGACGGCGCGGGCGCGCGCATCCAGGAAGGCGTCACGGGTCTGGCCGGCTACGGCGGCATCTTCCGGCGCAACGTCCGGGCCTCCGGCGTGATCCCCCAGATCAGCGTGCTGCTCGGCCCGTGCGCGGGTGGTGCCGCGTACTCGCCCGCGTTGACCGATTTCGTGTTCATGGTGCGCGGCACCGCGCAGATGTTCGTCACCGGCCCGGACGTGGTGCAGGCGGTGACCGGTGAGGTGATCACGCACGAGCAGCTCGGCGGCGCCGACGTGCACGCCCGTGAGTCGGGGGTCGCCACGTTCGTCCACGACGACGAGGTCAGCTGCCTGGAGGACGTGCGCTACCTCATCTCGATGCTGCCGGCCAACAACCAGGAAGCGCCTCCCGCCGTCGGTGGCGACGACCCGGCCGACCGCCTCAACACCGCCCTGCTCGACCTGGTGCCCGCCGACCCGTCCCTGCCCTACGACATGGGCCGGGTCGTCACCGAAGTGCTCGACGACGGCGATTTCCTGGAGTTCCACGAGAACTGGGCGGGCAACGTGCTGTGCGGGCTCGGCCGGATCGACGGGCACGTGGTCGGTGTCATCGCCAACCAGCCGATGGTGCTGGCGGGCGTGCTCGACATCGCCGCCGCCGAGAAGGCCGCGCGGTTCGTGCAGACCTGCGACGCGTTCAACATCCCGCTCGTCACCCTGGTGGACGTGCCCGGTTTCCTGCCCGGCAGCGACCAGGAGCACCGCGGCATCATCCGCCACGGTGCCAAGCTGCTCTACGCCTACTGCGCGGCGACCGTGCCGCGGGTGCAGGTCATCGTGCGCAAGGCGTACGGCGGCGCCTACATCGTGATGGACTCCCGTTCCATCGGCGCGGACCTCTCCTTCGCCTGGCCCATCAACGAGATCGCCGTCATGGGCGCCGAGGGCGCGGCGAACGTGGTGTTCCGCAAGGAGATCGCCGCCGCACCGGACCCGGCGGCGGCGAGGCGGGACCGCATCACCGAGTACCGCGACGAGCTGATGCACCCCTACTACGCCGCCGAACGCGGTCTGGTGGACGACGTGATCGACCCGGTGCGCACCCGGGCCGTGCTCGCCGAGTCGCTGGCGGTGCTGCGCGCGAAGCACGCCGGGCAGCCGTACCGCAAGCACGGCAACCCGCCGTCATGACGGTCGCCGTCGCGATCCGGGGCGGGCACCCGGACGAGGTGGAAGTTGCCGCGCTGCTCATCGCGCTGGCGGCACTGCGGGCGCCGGCGACCACGACGACGACACGAGCACGGCAGCCGTGGACACGTCCCACCCACTACACCGCACCGACGTCGTGGCGGGCGGTCGGCCGGTCCCCGCGGTGAGCCGTGCGCGGACCCGCCCGCGAGCGCGAGCGGGTCCGCGGTCGCCGTCAGGCGGTGAGCAGCCTCAGGCCGTAGACGGACAGGATCTCGTTGATCGGCTGGAACCACGTCCGACCGCCGGACGAGCAGTTGCCGTACCCTCCGGACGTCACGCCCTGGGCCTGGTCGCCGGTGATGAACGAGCCACCGGAGTCGCCACCCTCGGCGCACACGCTGGTGCCGGCCATCTGGTGCACGTCACCCTGCGCGTAGTGGATGGTCTCGTTGCGCGACTGGATCACGCCGCAGTGCCAGCGGGTGGTCGAGCCCGAGCGGCAGACCGAGGTGCCGACCGGTGCCTCCCAGGAACCGCGCACCAGCGCGTCGGGGACCGTGCCCCAGCCGAGCACGACGGGCACGTTCCACCAGCCGCCGCCGGTGCGGACCCACGCGTAGTCGTTGCCGGGGAACGAGGAACCGGCGAACTGGCCCTGCCAGGACCGGTCCCAGCCGTACACCTGCGCGCCGGTGCCGCCGCAGTGCCCGGCCGTGACGTAGCCGCCGTGCACCGAGAAGCCGATGGAGCAGCGGACGTTGCCGGTGTAGTACGGGTCGCCGCCGACGGTTCCGGCGGCGAACGGCACGGGCGCGGTGACGCCCTTGGTGTTCACCTCGACGGGGCCGGACTTGCGCGCCTCGGCCAGGAACCGCGCGACCTCCGCGGTCTGCACGCCGGGCTGGACGTCGACCACCACCGCGCCGCGGCGCGGGTCCGGGTGCCAGCTGGTGACGGCCGCGGGCACCGCGCCCGCCGCGGACAGCGCGTCCACCCGGTCCTTGAGCCGGTCCAGCTCGGCGGCGGTCCGGGTGACCAGCCGCGCCTCGGCGCCCGTGGCGCGGACCCGGTCGGCGGCGGCCTCGTCGGTCACGCCGACCACGAGCACGCCCCGGTCCGCGTCGAACCAGCTGCCGCCGAACGACGACCCGGCGGCGGTGCGCGCGGACGGCGCCCGACGGGTCGCCTTCGCTTCCTGGTCGAGCCGGGTCAACGCCTGCTGCTCGGTCAGCCCGAACGCGGTCCGCATCGCGGACACCAGGCCCGGCGACAGCTCCGGCGCGGCCTGGGCCGCCGGGGCGACCACCAGCCCGCTCACCGCGAGCACGGACGCCACTCCGATCTTTGTCAACGTTGTCAGACGCACGTGGATCTCCTTGTCGGCAGGGAGGCGCGCGCCCGGATGCAGGTCCGGCCGCGCACCCCGACAGGTCGATGAGAGAGCGCTCTCACTGGTTCAGACCATGCCAACACCGGCTACCGTCGTCAATCCCCCGCTTCACACCGGGGCGAGCACCTGGCGCAGCACCAGCTCGACCAGTTCGGCCGTCGCGGTCTCCAGGTAGAAGTGGCCGCCGGGCAGCTCGACGTGGTGCAGCGGCTGGGTGGTGTGCCGCTGCCAGGCCCAGATCTCCTCGGGCGGGACGTTGTCGTCCGCGCTGCCGGACAGGGCGGTGATCGGGCAGCGCAGCGGCCCGCCTGCGAAGCGGTAGGAGTTGAGGACCACCAGGTCACCGCGCAGGGCGGGCAGGACGACGGGCCGCAGCCGGGGTTCGGCGTCGAGGTGCCTGCCGCCCGCGCTGCCCAGCTCGCGGACGTGGGCCAGCAGTGCCGCGTCGCTGTCGGTGTCCACGTCGACCGGGCGCGACCGCGACGGCGCGGCGCGGGCCGACGCGAACAGCCTCACCGGCGCGGGCAGCCCGGCGCGCTGGAACGCGCGAGCCGTCTCGAACGCCGCGGTGGCGCCCATGCTGTGCCCGAACAACGCGTACGGCCGGTCGAGCAGCGGGCGCATGTCCGCCGCGGCGCCCGCGACCAGGTCCTCCATCGACGTCACGCACGGCTCGCCGAACCGGTCGTGGCGCCCGGGGTACTGCACGGCCACCAGCTCGACCTCGGGGGGCAGCAGGCCGGTCCACGACCGGTACGCGCCGGCCGTGCCGCCGGCGTGCGGGAAGCAGAACAGCCGCAGGAGCGGCCGCGGCCTGGGCACGAAGGTGCGCAACCAGGACATCCGATGGTCCCCCAGGTCAGTCGGTCGAGTCACGCATGCTGGCGTGCGCGCGGTGCAGGGCCGCGACCCGGTCGTCCACCGGGTCGTCCTCGGCCACGAGTTCGGCCGCCACGGCGCGGACCAGGTCGTGGTAGGCGTAGCGGTCCTGGCCGGGCAGCTCCGCGTCCGGCACGTCGAGCAGCCGCGCGTCCACCAGTCGCTCGGCCAGCTCCCGCGCCTCGCCGACGGTCGCGTCCAGCACGACCGCGGCGTTCCACACGGAGAACCGCGGCTGGTCGAGCAGCGCGAGCAGCCGGAACGCGCGTTGTGCCGCCGCGGGCAGCCCGCGGTAGCTCAGCGCCAGGCTCGCCCGCACGTCCAGGTCGGCGAACCGGAGCTCGTCGAGCCGGTGGCGGCGGTCGTCGAGCCGCGCGGCGAGGTCGACGGGCCGCAGGTGCGGCTTGGCGACCAGCCGCGCGCCCGCGATGCGCACCGCCAGCGGCAGTCCGCCGCACCGGAGCGCGATCCGCTCGGCGGTCTCGGCGTCGGGCGGTGTTCGCCGCCTGCCGACGATCCGGCCGAGCAGGTCCACCGCCTCGGCCGTCGGGAGCACGTCCAGGTCGATCAGCGGCACGCCGGGCAGCGCGGAGAGCCTGGCCCGCCCGGTGACGAGCACGCCGCACTTCGGGTCGCCGGGCAGCAGCGGCCGGACCTGCCGTTCGTCCGCGGCGTCGTCCAGCACCACGAGCATGCGCCTGCCGTCGAGCCGGCCGCGGTAGAGCCGGACCCGTTCCTCCAGGTCGGACGGCAGGTCCGCGGCGGGCACGCCCAGGGCGGTGAGCAGCTTGCCCAGCGCGTCGTAGGGCTTGACCGGCGCGGTGGTGCCGCGCAGGTCGAGGTAGCACTGCCCGTCGGGGAAGTCGGCGCGGGCGCGGTGCGCGGCGTGCAGGGCGAGGGCGGTCTTGCCCACTCCCGCCATCCCCGAGATCACGCACGCCGCGGCGGACGACCGCCGGGGGTCCGGGCGCAGCAACGCCCGCAGGGTGGCCAGGTGCGTGGCGCGGCCGGTGAAGTCGGCGATGTCGGGCGGCAGGTGCGCGGGCACGCTCGTCTTCGGGCCGCGCGGGTTCCACGCCGACACGGTGGCGCGCTCGGGCCGGTCCGGTGCCGCTTCGAGCACCTGCCCGTAGATCCGGCGCAGTTCCGCGCCCGGGTCGATGCCCATCTCCGCGGCCAGCCGCCGCCGGTGCTCGTGGTAGCAGTTCAGCGCCTCTGCCTGGCGGCCGGTCACGTTCAGCACGGTCATCAGCTGGCCGCGCAGCCGTTCCCGCAGCGGGTGCTGCCCGACCAGGCCGGTCAGCTCGGCGACGAGGTCACCGTGCCTGCCCAGCGCCATGTCGACCGCCACCCGGTCCTCCAGCACCACCAGGCGGCGTTCCTCCAGGTCCGGCGTGGCCACGGCTTCGAGGATCTCGGTGACACCGGCCAGGGCCGGTCCGCTCCACACCGCCAACGCCCGGGACAGCAGTTCGGCCGCCGCGACCGTGCGCCCGACCGTGGCGGCCTGGCGCCCCGCGGCGGCGATGCGCTCGAACTCGATCAGGTCGAGCCGCGCCGTGCCGACGTCGAGGACGTAGCCGGGCCGCAGCCGCGTGATCGCGCACCCGCTGCCGAGGATCTTGCGCAGCCGGGAGACGTAGGTCTGGATCTGCGCCTCGGCGGTCGCCGGCGGGTCGTCGCCCCACAGCATCTCGGTGATCCGCGCGTCCGACACCAGGCTGCCGCGCCCCAGCAGCAGCAACGCCAGCACGGTGCGCAGCTTCGCGGCGCGCAGGCCTATGCGCTCGCCGGCCACGGTGACGTCCACGGTGCCGAGGAGGGTGAAGTGGACGCCGGTGCCGCGGTCAGCCTGCGATCCGGACATCCCGTCTCCTCTCGCGGGTCGGCGCGGCCCGGTAGCGGCGCCGAACGTCCACGTCGAGCTCCTCGTAGACCGGGCTGGTCGCCCGTGCCGCGAACAGGTTCTTGACCAGCGCGCGGCGCGTGCGGTCGCAGCGGATCGCCGGGATGCCGCCGGCGCGCAGGAACACCACGCTGCCGAACCGGACCCGTGCGCGCCGGCGCAGCCAGGACCGCACGGCCGCGGCCTGCGCCCTCAGCTCGTCGGGGTCGTCGTGGTCGGCCTCCTGCACCACGACGACCTCCTCGTCCGGCACGGCGACGGTGAACACGCTCGCCCGGTGCCCGCCCAGCCGCGGAACAGCTCGGCCAGCTCGCGTTCGAGGTCCAGCGCCCGCAACGTCCGCCCGGACACCGAGAGCATGCCGTCCGCGCCGCCCAGGACGTACAGCTCGCCGTCGTCCAGCACGCCGAGGTCGCCGGTGCGGAAGAACCCGGTCTCGCCGTTGTCGAGGGTGGCGCCGAAGCTGCGGGCGGTCTCCGCGTCCTGGCGCCAGTAGCCCAGCGCCAACCCGCCGACCCGCAGCCACACCTCGCCGACGCGGCGGTCGGGCAGCGCCCGGGCCGAGTCGGGGTCCACCACCCGCACGTCGAGGTGGTCCACCCGGCCGGCGCCGATCAGCACCGGGCCGTCCGGGTGGGCCGACTCGACGAGCGTGTTCTTCTCCAGCGCCGACCGCGAGACCCGCACCGCGCGCGGCTGCACGCCGGGCTCGGAGGAGGTGACCAGGAAGGTGGCCTCGGGCAGGCAGTACGCCACGCACAGCGCCGCCGGGTCGAACCCGAACGGCGCCGCGGCCTCGGCGAACGCGGTCAGCACCGGGTGCTCCAGGGCCACCGGCGAGGTGTAGGCGATCCGCCAGCTCGACAGGTCGATCCCGTCGACCGGCCGTTGCGCGGCGGCGGCCACGCAGCGGGCGTACGCGGCCGGCGCGGCGCCGCTGACCGTGACGCGGTGGCGGTCGACCAGGTGCAGCCACGCGAGCGGGTCGCGGGCGAACTCGCGCGGCGGCATCAGCACCGCCGTGCCACCGATCGCCAGCACCGTCACCAGGTTCATCAGGCCGGTGTAGTGGTCCGGCGGCAGCCAGCTGAGCAGCCGGTCGTCGGCGGTGAGGCGCAGCGCGTCCCTGGTCCGCCGCACGCCGTGCCCCAGCGCGTCGTAGGAGATCAGCGTGCCGACCAGCTCGACCCTGGCCGAGCCGTAGCACAGCACGGCCAGGTCGTCGGGGTCGTGCGGGCGCCGGACTGGACGCTGAGCAGCACCGCATAAGGGCCGCCGCCCCGCGGCACGCGCAGGTCGAGGTCACCGGAGCGCACGTTGGCCGTCACCACGCGCGGCGTGCCCGCGAAGCCGAGCGCCGAGCGGCCGGAGGTGCTGGAGACGTCCACCGTCTCCGACCGCAGCCCGGTCGCCACGATGTCCCCGGACTGGGCGCTGGCCCACAGCGCGCCGCCGACGCCGTCGGCCGTCAGCCGACCCGAGTTCGTGGTGAGCCGCAGCTCGCCGTCCACCCCGGTCACCGAGAGCGAGCCGGACGTCGTGCGCGCCTGGACCGCCGCGGCCCTGGGCACCTCGATCCGGTAGCGCACCGAGCAGCCGGGCAGCCGTGGCGCGGACGGGCACTCGGCGCTGATCCGCAGCACGTCCCCGTCCCACACCTCGCGGATCACCGGCCGCCCGAACGACCACCGCAGCTCCCGGTCCACGACCACCCGGTCGGACCGGCCGGCCACCACCGTGACGTCCACGGACTTGGTGTCGACCTCGACCCGTGCGGCCGATCGCGCGTAGGTCTGGTGCTGCCCCTCGGACCGGTTGCCGATCCACGACCACAGGTACAGGCCGCCGAGGACCAGCCCCGCGGTCACCGACAGCGCCCCCGCGACCAGCCACGCCCGGCGGCCGCGGTGCCCGGCGGTGGTCTGTGCGCTCACCGTTGCCTCCCCTCAGCTCTGCAGGAACCGCTGCACCGCGATCACGCGGCGGTGGTCGGTGTCCTTGATCGGGATGTCCAGCTTCACGAAGAAGCTGTTCACGTGCTTGGCCACGGCGCTCTCGCTGACCGACAGCGCGCCCGCGATGCCCGAGTCGGACCGGCCCTCGGCCATCAGCCGCAGCACCTCCGACTCGCGCGGCGTCAACCGGTCCAGTGGCCGCTGCCGGTGCTTGACCAGCAGTTGCGCCACCACGTCCGGGTCGAGGACGGTGCCGCCCGCGAGCACCCGCCGTAACCGCGTCGATGAACTCGGCGACGTCGGCCACCCGGTCCTTGAGCAGGTAGCCGACACCGGAGTTGTGGGAGGACAGCAACTCGGTGGCGTACCGCTCCTCCACGTACTGCGACAGCACCAGCACCGCCAGGCCGGGCCACTCGCGCCGCAGCACGAGCGCGGCCCGCAGCCCTTCGTCGCGGAAGTCCGGCGGCATCCGGACGTCGGTGATCACCAGGTCCGGGCGTTCCTCCTCGACGATCATCACTCGCACGGCAGCTCCACCTCGATCGACGTCCCCCGGCCGACGGGGCTGTCCAGGGTCAGCACACCGTCCACCGCGGCCACCCGCTGGCGCAGGCCGCGCAGCCCTGAACCGTGCTTCTCCCCCGCGCCGCCGACGCCGTCGTCCACGACCCTTATCGACAACAGACCGCCGACCGTCCGCACGGATACCTCCGCGCACGTGGCCCGCGCGTGCTTGGCGATGTTGGTCAGGCTCTCGGAGACCACGAAGTAGGCGACCGCCTCGACACCCGCCGACGGACGCGCGGTGACCTCGACGTCCAGCCGCACCGGCACCGGGGAGCGGGCGCACACACCGGCCAGCGCCGCTTCCAGCCCACGTTCGTCCAGCACGGCCGGGTGCAGGCGCGGACCAGGTTGCGCAGGTCGGCCAGCGCCGACTTGGCGTCCTCGTGCGCGGACACGATGACCTCGCGCGCCGGGTCGGGCAGGTCGGGCAGCGTCTGCCGGGCGATGCCCAAGTTCATCGCCAGCGAGGTGAGCTGCTGCTGCGCGCCGTCGTGCAGGTCGCGCTCGATCCGGCGTCGCTCGGCGTCCGCGGCCTCGCGCAGCCCGGCCCGGCTCTCCACCAGCGACTCCACTTGCTCGGCCAGCACGTCGCGCGCACTGCGCTGCAACAACGCCCGCGCCAGCACCAGGTCGAGCCCGACGCCGGCGCGGGCGAGCCACGGCGCGGCGAAGAACGCGACCACACCGATCACCCACAACCACGGCACGTCGTCCCCGGACAGGAGCCTGAACAGGGCGAACAGTGGCAGCACGACGGCCGCGACCCACGCCGACAGCACGACGGCCGCGCTGAGCGGCGCGAGCACCGAGGCCAGCAGGTGGTAGCCGAACCGCCGCCACACGGCGGGCTCACGCACCCGGGCCGGCATCCTGCCCACCCACATCCCGGACGACGGGACCCGGCGGTCGACGTGCAGGTGCACGTCGAGGAACGCGACGAAGCGGGCCCGCTGGACGTGCACGGAGGCGTCCACCACGATCACCACCGCCGCCAGGCACGCGACCGCGCCGACGACCGTCACCGCCAGCAGGCCGGTCAACGCGATGAGCACGAGCAGCACGAGCGCCGTCGTGACCGCGACGAGCGCGCCGGTCGCCAGGTGCATCGTCGCCAACCACGCCCGTCGCCCCACCGGCTCTCGGAGCACGGCGAGCGCGAGCGCGCGTGACCGCGCCCCGGCCGCGTCGCTGGCGATCATTTCCCCACCGTACGGTCCCCCCGCAGGCCGCACCATGACGCCTGCGCCCGTTCCCGACCTGTACTTGGGTGCAGGTAAAGCCGGGGGAAGGCCTTAACGACACGTGGTCGTCCGGTCGACAAGCTGTGACCATGCTATCTCGGATGGGGCGCTTCTGTTACCGGCGGCGCTGGTGGGTCCTCGGGGCCTGGCTCCTGGTCATGGTGATCGGCGGCGCGGCGTTCAGCCCGCTGTTCGGCAGTCTGGCGCTCAACAAGCCCTCTCAGGGCATGGAATCCAACATCGCCCGTCAAATCCTGACCAACGAGGGCGACTACTACGACAAGCTGGTCGCCGTCGTGGACGGCGGTGACGTGCGCTCGGCCGGCGCCGTGGCGGCGATGGACCGCGCGATCGACGACGTGCGCGGCATCGGCGGCATCAAGACCGTGGACGACCCGGTCGTGTCGGCCGACGGCACGGCCGCGCAGATCACCGTGCGCTTCGGCAAGATGCCGAAGGCCGACAAGAAGCAGGTCCTCGAGGACGTCTCCGACCGGCTGCACCGGGTGGCCGACGACGTGCCCGGCGCGGAGGTGGTGATCGGCGGCGACGAGCCGCAGGCGCAGGAGACCAACACGACCTCCGGCCGCGACACGCTGCGCGCCGAGCTGAGCACGTTGCCGATCATCCTGATCGCGCTGATCATCGTGTTCGGCGGCCTGCTGGCCGCGCTGCTGCCGCTGATCGCGGCGATCGCCGCGGTCGCCGGGTCGTTCGCGATGGTGCTGCTGTTCTCCACGTTCCTCAACCTGGACAGCACCGTCATGTCGGTGGTGTCGCTGCTGGGCCTGGGCCTGTCCATCGACTACGGGCTGCTGCTGGTGGCCCGCTACCGGGACGAGCTGGCCGCCGGGCGGGCGCCGGACGAGGCCGCGGCGCGCACGTGGGCGACGGCCGGGCGAACCATCCTGTTCAGCGGACTGACGGTTTCGGCGGCGTTGAGCGGGCTCCTCGCGTTCGACGTGCCGCGGTTGCAGACCATGGGCGCGGCGGGCATCTCGGCGACGTTGATCGCGATGGCGGCGGCGCTGACGTTGACGGCGGCGCTGCTGGGGTTCTTCGGCAAGCGGGTCCGGCCGTCGGCGAAGGCGATCGCCCGCGAGTCGCGGGCGGACAGCTCCGAGCGCGGCGGGTTCGCCCGGCTGGCGCGGTTCACCCAGGGGCGTCCGATCATCGTCACGGTGATCGCGTCGGCGGTCCTGCTGCTGCTGGCGCTGCCCGCGCTCACCACGACGGCGAAGCTGCCGCAGCTGGCCGGGTTGCCGCGGGACGTGATGGAGTCCGCGCGGGCGGCCGACGTGCTGCAGGACAAATTCGGCGTGGCCGTGCAGCCGCCGGTGGTCGTGGTGGCGCGGACCGGCCCGTCGGAGCTGGACGCGTGGGCGCAGCGGTGGCGGGACGACCCGTCCGCGCCCCGGGCCCGCCCGTCCGCGTCGACCGGCGACAACCTGTCCACGATCGCGTTCGACCTCGACGGCGACAGCCAGAGCAAGGCGGCGCAGGAGTTCGTGGGGCGGGTGCGCGCCGACCGGCCGCCGGGCGGCGAGTCGTGGGTGCTCGGTGACGCGGCGGTGATCGTCGACCTGTGGGACAAGACGACCGAGGGCCTGCCGTTGGCGATCGCCATCGTGCTGCTGTCGATGTTCGTGCTGCTGTTTTTGATGACCGGCTCGCTGGCCGTGCCGATCAAGGCGATCTTCATGAACGTGCTGTCGCTGGGCGCCACGATCGGCGTGATGGTGGCGATCTTCCAGCACGGGTTCCTGTCCGGTGTGCTGGACACGTTGGTGGTGGGCGGGCTGAGCCCGTACATCCTGCTGCTGGTGTCGGCGTTCGCGTTCGGCTTCTCGATGGACTACGAGGTGTTCCTGCTCGGCCGGATCAAGGAGCACGTGGACGCGGGCGAGGACACGGACACGGCGGTGCGGCGCGGGTTGCAGCGCAGCGGTCGCGTGATCACGTCGGCGGCGGCGCTGGTGCTGATCGTGTTCACCGGGTTCACCATCGCCGACCTGGCCGACGTGGAGGAGCTGGGCATCGGCCTGTTCGTGGCGGTGCTGATCGACGCCACGATCGTGCGGTGCGTGCTCGTGCCGTCCACGATGACGTTGCTGGGCAAGTGGAACTGGTGGGCCCCGAAGTTCCTGCGCCCCTTCCACGACCGCTTCCAGCTGCGCGAGCACGAGGCCCCGACGCCGCCGCGGCCGGACCTGGAACTGACCGGCCGCTGACCCTCACGCCCCCGTCCGCCTCCAGGACACCCAGGCCATCCCTGGAGGCGGACTCCCCCGCGAGGGGTCGGCAGGGCACTCCCCCCGGAGCCCGCCGACCCCTCGCACTGCCATGCCCGCGTGTCCTACGTTCAGAACGCGCGTGTCCCACGTTCAGGTACCCCGAGTTCAACCCTCAGGTCAGGCCGGCTGTGCCGTGTTCTGAGCGTTGAACTCGGGTGTTCTGAACGTAGGACACGGGTGACGCGAACGTAGGACACACGCGTTCCGAACGTAGGACACACCCGACCTGAACGTACGACACACGGAACCCGAGCGTTCGACTCGCGCCCACGACGGGACCGCAGCCCGACCGCAGAAGGCCCGATTTTACATGGGGTTCGGGTGCTTTAGGCTGGTCGAAGCCGGGCAGGCTTGGCGGGCGCTTTATCCGCCAGGCCTGCCCGGCTTTGGCCTGCCTGGAGTACCCGTAAGGGGCCCCATGTCAAATCGAGCCTGACCCAACCACCGAGCCGCGCCCCAACCACCGAGCCGACCCAACCACCGAGCCGCGATCCGACGCTCAGTAGAGAGTGCGGCCGTGGGCGTCCGGAACACCGGACTTGCGCCAGAAGTACGTGTTCACCTGATCACGCCACTCGATCGCACACCGCAACTGCTCCTCCAGCAGCCCACCAACCCGCTCGAACACCTCCGCCGGCACGTCATCCTTGAGCCGCGCCCACGTCTCCACCATCCGCGACACCTCCTCACACCCCGCGAAGTGGGTGTCGTAGATGTGCTGGATCACCGTCTTGCCCGAGTGCAGGACGTGCCCATACGGCACGTGGTGGAAGAACAGCAACAACTCGTCCGGACACGTCTCGACCGACTCGTACACGTCCCGCCACGGCGCCGGGAACTGCCCGGTGAACCCCGTCCCGGTACCCCGCGTCCGATCCACCCCCACACCATCGCGATCAGCGAAGTGGTACGTCCCCCACGGCGAGTACTCGTACCCGTCCACGCTGGGCCCGTAGTGGTTGCCCGGGTTCACCATGAACCCGACCCCCAACGGCGCCGTGTACCTCTCATACGTCAACCACGACCCGTCCATGACCTCGTGCAACGCCTCACGCACGTCCGCCGGACCCGGGAACGTCAACCCGATCCACTCGTCCAGCACCGCCTCCGGCGTGAGCCGGTCGTCCCACGCGAGCCGCCCGAACCCGAACAGGTTCGCCTGCGCCAACGGGTGCCCGGTCCAGAACGGGTCCTCGCCGACGTTCGACACCGCCACCACGCCACCGGCCGGAGCGGCACCCCGCCCACCGGCGATGTCCACGACCGTCAGCTCACCCTCACCCTCGCCCTCGCCCCACGGCCGGAACCCAAGCATCTCCCGCCACATCGGGTTGAGGTAGCACACGTGCTTCTGCTGCCCGGTGTACTCCTGCGTCACCTGCAACTCGACCGCGAGCCGGGTGCGCGGCATGGCGGCGATCACCGGCGACAGCGGCTCGCGCACCTGGAAGTCCATCGGACCGGCCTTCACCTGCAGCACCACGTTCGGGTCGAACGAGCCGTCCAGCGGGGCGAAGTGGTCGTGAGCCGCACGCGCGCGATCGGTCGAGCGGTCACGCCAGTCCTGCCGGTGGTTGTAGACGAACGCCCGCCAGAACACCGTGCCGCCGAACGGCGCCAGCGCGCGGGCCAGCACGTTCGCACCGTCCGCGTGGTCGCGGCCGTACGCGAACGGGCCGGGCTGCCCCTCCGAGTCGGCCTTCACGACGTACCCGCCGAAATCGGGGATCGCCGCGTACACCTCGGCGGTCGTGCGCGCCCACCACTCCCCCACCGCCGGGTCCAGAGGGTCGGCCGTGGGCAGTCCGCCGAGCGTCATCGGCGCGGCGAAGCTCACCGACAGGTGCACCCTGATCCCGTGCGGCCGGAACACCTCGGCCAGCCGCACCACGTCCGGCAGCAGGTCGGTCAGCAGCCGCGCCTCGGTGCGGTGCACGTTGACGTTGTTCAGGCCGACCCGGTTGACGCCGATCGAGCCGAGCAGCCGCGCGTAGGCCCGTGCCCGGGAGAGATCGGCACGCACCGCGCCGTCGGCGTAGAAGATCGAACCGCCCGCGTACCCGCGTTCGACCTGCCCCATCACCGGGTGCACCTCGATGTTGTCCCAGTGGTCCAGCATCCGCACCGGCTGTCGCGGCGCGTGCCTGCGCGCCCTCGCCTCACCCGTGAACGCCGCCTCACCCAGCCGCACCACGTGGTGGAAGCCGTACAGCAGGCCGACGCCGTCGATCGCGCGCACCACGGTGGTCGAGCCGGAGCGCCCCACCACGAACGCCTCGGGATCGGTCTCACCGTCGTCGGGGCCGCACACCAGCTCCAGGTCCGCCGGCCCGTCGTCGACCAGCGCGCCACCGTGCTCGGCCACCGCCGCCCCGACCTCGCCGCGGACCGTCCCGACGACCGGCCCGTCCCCGATGACGCGGACCCGGCGCGAGCCGAGCGACCGGAACGCGGAGGCGGGGAGCCACGCGGGGTGCACGCCGATCATGGACAGGTTCCTCCCGATGCGGATTCGGTGACGTTCGCCGAACTCGGCGACATCACCAAACTAGGTCGACTCAACCCCACCGGGCAAGGAAAACCGGCCGTCCACTGTCGACGTTCACGAGTGTGGACAGCGCACGAAACTTTTACGCGGCAACGACTCGGCACACCGTCTCAGTTGGACGGGGAGAACAGCTCCAGCGGAACAGCGTCGGCGAGTGCCCGGTAACCGGCCGGGGTCATGTGCAGGTGATCGCCTTCGTCGTACTCGCCCCGCAGCCGTCGCGGGTCCTCCGGGTCACGCACCACCGCGTCGAAGTCGAGCACCGCGTCGAACACCCCGCTGCCGCGGATCCACTCGTTGACCTCCTGGCGTGCCGCCTCACGGTGCCCACCCGGGTCGTCGTACGCCTCGTTGCCGCCCAGCGGCGCCAACGTCGCCCCGTACACCTTGATCCCGTGCGCGTGCGCACGCACAACCACCTGCTCATAAGCCGCACACAGGTCGCCCACGACCTGCTTCTGCACGACCGCCGAAGCCTCCGCGGTGCAGAGGTCGTTGATGCCCTCGAACAGCACCAGCCACCTCACCCCGCTCTGCGCAGGCACATCGCGGTCGAACCGCGCCAGCGCGCTCGGCCCGAGCCCGTCGCCGAAGACCTGGTTCCCACCGATCCCCTGGTTGAGCACCGCGACGTCCGCGGTGGGCGGCTCCGCCCGCAGCCGGGCCGACAGGCGGTCTGGCCAGCGGTCGTTGCCGTTGGTGGTGGAGCCCCGCCCGTCGGTCAGGGAATCACCGAGCGTGACCACGGCCGATCCGCCCCGCTCCGACCACACCTCGATCCCGCTGAGGAAGTACCAGTGGTCGGTGGTCGTCGCACCGGGCAGGTCGTCCGCCTCGACGTGGTCGCCCGCCAGCAGGTGGGAGGTCGTCCGCGAGCCCGGGTGCGACGTCACCAGGTCCGACGCCTGCCCGTCCGCCAGGTACGCCGTCACGGTCAGGTTCGCCTCCGGCCCGACCGGGAAGTCCAGCGGGTCCGACACGACCTGCGCCCCGACCGGCACCACGACGCCCGCACGACCGTGGAACGTGACCGGCCGGACCGATCCCGACTCCACCGCGCCCACCCCGGCCCGCCCGCCGACCGGCCGCGCGACCGTCACGGCCGTGATCGGCAGGACCGCGCCGCCGAACGCGTTGGAGAACCGCAGCCGCAGCCGGTCACCGCCGACCGTGACGCGCGCGGTCTGCCGCAGCGTGGCATCGGCGAGCACCTGCCCGTCCCGGGTGAACGGCGCGGGCGGCAGGTTGCCCGGCTCGGTCAGCTGCGGCGCGGACACCCACGTGTGCACCCACCGGCCGGTGGACGATGCGGCGGTACTCATGGTTCGACCTCCCCGCTCGACGGTGTGACGAGCGGGATTCTCCCGGCAGCGCCCCGGCCCGATCGCCGGCGGGGTGCCGCCACCGGGTTGCGCAAGGTAACGCAAACCTGCGCACACCCGCGCTTTGCGCCAACCGGGCGACCTTGGTGTGACGCGGCTTCCGCAGGGGAACCGAGTCGGTGACGTCATCGGCGACGTCGGGCACGGGGAGGCGGGCATGCGGGGGCTCCTGGTCACGTTGCTGCTGGTCGTCGCCGGGTGCGGCGGGTTGGGCTCGGACACGTCCGACGCGCTGGTCACCATGGGGTTCGGCCTGCCGGACGAGCACGCGACGGCACGCGTGGCGGTGTTCCGCGAGGCCAACCCCGGCGTCGACCTGCGGATCACCGAGGGCGCGTTCGACGAGCAGCAGTTCCTCTCCGCCGTCGCCGCGGGCGACCCACCGGACCTGGTCTACGCGGAACGCCGCAAGCTCGGCGGCTACGCGGCACGTGGCGCGGTGCAGAGCCTGGACGCCTGCGTGCGCGACCACGGCGTCGACCTCGGGCGGTTCCGGGACGCCGCCCTGCGCCAGGTCACCTACCAGGGCGAGGTGTACGGGTTGCCGGAGTTCTCCAGCGTCCGGCTGATGATCGTCAACAACCCGGTGGTGCGGGCCGCGGGCCTCGACCCGGCGACGCTGTCCACCTCCGACTGGGCGGGCATGGGCGCGCTGGCGGACCGGCTGAAGGAGGTCGGCGACGGTCGGGTGGAGCGCATCGGCTTCGACCCGAAGATCCCGGAGTTCCTGCCGCTGTGGGCCAAGGCGAACGGCGCCGAGCTGGTCGGCCCCGGCGCGCGGCTGGACGACCCGCGCGTGGTGGAGGCGGTCCGGCACACCACCGACCTGGTGGCCCGGCAGGGCGGCTGGGCGTCGTTCAAGGCGTTCCGCGACACGTTCGACCAGTTCGGCGCGAACAACCAGTACGTGACCGGGCAGCTCGCCGCGATGCCGATGGACTCCTGGTACCTCAACACGCTGGCCACCAACTCCCCCGACGCCGACGTGACGATCGCGCCGTTCACGGACCGCGACGGGCGGGTGCTGACCGAGTCCGGCGGCCAGGCGTGGGCGATCCCGAAAGGTGCCCGGCACCCCGACCTGGCCTGCCGCTTCCTGGTCACGATGACCGACACGCGTACCTGGGTCACGGCCGCGACCGCGCGGCGGGACGCGTTGGCCAAGGCCGGGAAGCCCTACGGCGGCACGTTCACCGCCAACCGGGACGCCGACGAGCGGATCTTCCGCGAGGTGTTCGCCCCCAGGGGAAATCCGATCCTGGCCAAAGGCGTACCGGTGGTGCTGTCGTTGCAGGACAAGGCGTTCGCGCTGCCGCCGAGCCCGGCCGCGAGCGAGTTGGTGCGCGCCTGGGAGGGCGCGGTGAACCGCGTCCTGGTCGGGCAGCAGAGCCCCGAAGAGGCGATGGCGCAGGCCCAGCGCGAAGCGGAACGGGCGCTCAAACGGGTGGGCGGGAGGTAGGGCCGTGACGGTCAGCGGACGTGAGGCGCGGGCGGGGTGGTTGTTCCTGCTGCCGTGGGTGATCGGGTTCCTGGCGTTCACCGCCGGGCCGATGCTGTTCAGCCTGTGGCTGTCGCTGACGCACTACGACATGCTCAAGCCGCCCGCGTTCGTCGGCCTGGAGAACTACCGCGAGGCGTTGGGCGACGAACGCGTCGGCACGGCGCTGTGGAACACGGTGTTCTTCGCCGCGCTGCACGTGCCGTCGCAGATCGTGCTGGCGCTGGGCTTGGCGAGCCTGCTGCGCCGGGCCGGACGCGGCAGCGGGTTCTTCCGCACCATCCTCTACCTGCCGGTGATGACACCGCCCGTGGCGTTGGCGGCCATGTTCCTGCTGCTGCTCAACGGGCAGCACGGCGCGGTGAACGGGTTCCTGGGCTGGTTCGGCTTCCAGGGCCCGAACTGGACCACCGACCCGGCGTGGATCAAACCGGGGCTGGTGGTGATGGGCCTGTGGACGGTCGGCAGCACGGCGGTGCTGTACCTGGCGGCGCTGACCCGCGTGCCGGTCGAGCGGTACGAGGCGGCGCGGCTGGACGGCGCGAGCCCGTGGCGGCAGTTCTGGCACGTGACGCTGCCCGGCATCAGCGGCACGGTGTACTTCACCGTCGTGGTGAACACGATCGCGTCGTTGCAGGTGTTCACCGAGGCGTACGCGATGTTCTTCGGCGCGCGGGCCAAGGCCTCCGCCGAGGGCGACGCCGCGCTGTTCTACGTGATCCACCTGTTCCAGGAAGCGTTCGGGTCGCTGCGGATGGGCTACGCGTCGGCGTTGGCGTGGGGCCTGTTCGCGGTGATCGCGGTCATCACGGCCGTGCAGGTGCGGTTGTCGCGCCGGTACGTGCACTACGAGGGTGACCGGTCGTGAAGCGCGTCGGGGTGTGGGCGGCGCTGCTGGTCGTCACGGTGGCGTTCGGCTACCCCTTCTGGTGGCTGGTGAGCGCGTCGCTGAAGGACCGGGCGCACGTGTTCGACAACGCGCTGCTGCCCCGGCCGTTCTCGCCGGGTAACTACGTCGAGGTGTGGCAGGCGGTGCCGCTGCTGACGTGGATCGGCAACAGCGTGGCGGTGGGGCTGGCGGCCGCGGCGGCGGCGACGGTCGCGAGCGCGCTGGTGGCGTTCGGCTTCGCGATGTTCCGGTTCCCAAGCCGTGACCTGCTGTTCGGCGTGGTGCTGGCGACCATGATGCTGCCCGCGGCGGTGACCATGGTGCCGGTGTACCTGGAGTGGCACGCGCTGGGCCTGGCCACCACGCAGATCCCGCTGTGGGCGCAGAACCTGTTCGGCTCCGCGTTCTACATCTTCCTGCTGCGGCAGTTCTTCCTCGGCCTGCCGCGCGAGGTGTTCGACGCGGCGAAGGTGGACGGCGCGAGCGCGTGGCGGCTGTTCACCTCGATGGCGCTGCCACTGGCGAAACCCGGGCTGGTCGTGGTGTTCGTGTTCGAGCTGAAGGCGGCGTGGACGGACCTGGTCAAGCCGTTGATCTACCTGCGCGACCCGCAGCTGTACACGTTGCCGCGCGGGCTGAAGGCGGTGCTGGACCGGTTCGGCGAGGGCGGCGAGGAGCAGTGGGAGCTGGTGCTGGCCGCGAGCGCCATCGCGACCGTGCCGATGGTGCTGCTGTTCCTGGTGGCACAGCGGCACTTCGTGCGCGGCACCGTCACCCAGCACGTCGAGTGACCAGCGGGTTCAGCACCAGGCCGAGGACGTTCGCGGCGGTGGCGCTGGACAGCGCGATGCCCCAGCCGATCGGGCCCAGCGGCGTGCAGCCGAAGAACTGGCTCACCCCGGGTGTCTGGATCACCGCGCCGAGCGCGGCGGCCGAGCCGAGGCTCGCGGCCAGCACCGACCGGTCCAGCCCGCCGGTGACCAGGGTCTGGCCGAGCTGGGTGCCGACCAGCGCGGCCAGCGCCACCGTGCCCGCCCGGCGCGAGCGGCCGGTGAGGCGGGCCGCCGTCCACGCCGCCGTGGCGCCGAGCGAGGTGGTGATCGCGCGGGCGGTGATGTCCCGGCTCAACGCGGCGCCCAGCGACGAGGTCGGTCCCTCGCTCAGCAGGTCGGGGACCGACTCGCGGGCGGGCCTGCTCAGCGCGATGGCCAACGCGGGCGCGAGGTCGGTCAGCAGGTTCACCAGCAGCAGTTGCCGCGCGGTCAGCGGCGACCGGCCCGTGACCGCCGAACCGAGCACGGTGAACGCGATCTCGCCGAGGTTGCCGCCGAGCAGGATCGCCAGCGCCTCCCGCACCGACGCCCACATCGCCCGGCCTTCCACCAGCGCCGCGATGATGGTGTCCAGCTTGTCGTCGGTGACCACGAGGTCCGCGGCGGCGCGGGCGGCCGGTGTGCCGCGCCTGCCCAGCGCGATGCCGACGTCGGCGAGCCGGATCGCCGGTGCGTCGTTCGCGCCGTCGCCGGTCATCGCGACGACCCGGCCGAGCCGCTGGTAGGTCTCGATGATCCGGACCTTCTGCGCCGGCGTGCAGCGGGCGATCACGTCCACCGTCGGCAGCAGGGCGTCCAGCTCGTCGTCGTCCAGCTCGTCGAGCCGTGACCCGGTCACCACGGTCATGTCGTCGTCGCCGCTGACCTCGCTGGCGATCGCCTCACCGGTGGCCGGGTGGTCGCCGGTGATCATCACGATCCGCACACCGGCCTCGCGCAGCTTCGCCGCGGCCGGTGGCGCGCCGTCGCGCACGGGGTCGGCCAGCGCGACGAAACCCAGCAGGGTCAGTCCCCGCACGTCGTCGTCGGTCACCGCGTCGCCCTCGAAGCCGGTGCGCTCGGCGACGGCCAGCACCCGGTGACCGCTGCCGGCCAGCCGCTCCACCCGCTGTTCCAGCCGGCGCAGGTCGCGCGGGTCGGTGTCGCAGCGCGGCAACACCGTCTCCGGCGCGCCCTTCACGCTCAGCACCAGCCGTTTCCCGACCTTGCCGAGGGTGGCGTGGTAACCGCGCGACGGCTCGAACGGCAGCGCCTCGACCAGCGTCCAGCCGCGCGCACCGGTCGTGGGGCCGACGCGCACCCGTCGTGCCCCTGCCAGCACCGCCCGGTCGGTCTGGTGCGCGAGGTCGTCCGGGTCGTCGGCGGGCGGCGTGGCGCGGACGGCGGCGGCCATGACGCGGCGCAGCTCGTCGTTCAGCCCGTCGAGGTCGGCGCCGCGGCGGCCGTTGTCCACCCGGCCCACGGTCAGCCTGCCCTCGGTCAGCGTGCCGGTCTTGTCGAAGCACAGCACGTCGACCCGGCCCAACGCCTCGATGGTGCGCGGGTTGCGCACCAGCGCACCGTGCTCGGCCAGCCGCCGTGCCGCGGCCAACTGGGCGGCGTTGACCAGGAACGGCAGCCCTTCGGGCACCGAGGCGACGGCCAGGTTCACCGCCGCGCCCATGCTCTCCCGCAGCGGCACGCCCCGCAGCAGCCCCGCGCCGGTGACGGCCGCCGCCGAGCCGAGCGCCACGGGCAACGTCTTGCGGGTCAGGTCGGCCAGGCGCGCCTCCACGCCCGTGGTGGGCGCGTTCCGGCGGGCCGCGGCCATGCTCCGGCCCACCTCCGTGGCGTCACCGGTCGCGACGACCACGGCCAGCGCCTCACCGGCGGCGATCGTGGTGCCCTCGTAGAGCAGGGACGACCGGTCGGCCAGGTCCGCGGCGATCACCGGGGCCGGGTCCTTCGTCACCGGCAGGGACTCGCCGGTGACCGACGACTCGTCCACCTCAAGCCCGTCGCCGTCGAGCAGGCGGCAGTCGGCGGGCACCACGTCACCGGCGGCCAGCCGCACCACGTCGCCCGGCACCAGCTCCTCCGCCGTCACCTGGCGGTCCCGGCCCTCGCGGACCACGATCGCGCGCACCGCCGAACGGCCGAGCAGCGTGGCCAGCGCCCGGTCCGTGACGACCTGCTGCACGCTGCCGAGCAGCGCCGACACGCCCACCACCCCGGCCACCAGCGCCGCGTCGACCGGGGAACCCACGGCCGCCGACACCGCCGCCCCACCCGCCAGCACCGGCGTCAGCGGGTTGGCCAGCTCGGTGAGGAACGCGCTGCCCAGGCTCGTGCCGACGGCCTGCCTGCCGCCCGACGTGCGCTGCCTGCGTTGCGCCTCGTGTTCGGGCAGCCCGTCACGGCCGGAGCCGAGCCGGTCCAGCACGGTGGCCGCCGGCATCAGGTGCCACGGCTGCGTGGTGGCCGGCGCGACCGCGGCACGGCTGCCGGGCAGCCGTTTCGCCCGCCACACGCCGTCCACGAACGCGATGGCCGACGCGCCGTCGACCGCGCGTGCCGCGTTCCGGGCGGGTGCGGGACCGTGCGTGCTCAACGCGCTCACCGCGCCGATACCGCTCGCGGCCTGGGCGAGCATGATCGAGTCCCGGGTGACGCGCCGCGCCGCGGGCACCGCCTCCACCAGCACCACGGCCGAGTCCAGGTCCCGGACGACGACGTGCGCGCCCCACGGCGGCGGCCCACCGTCCCGGTGCACGCCCACGCCGCAGTCCGCGGCGCCGAGCGCACGGCGGTTGTCGGACACGAGCAGCACCACGTGCCCGTCGCCCTGGAGTTCGCGCACCGCGCCGACCAGGCCGGTTCCGGACGGCACGACGCGATCCGCGAACCGGACCGGAGGGTGGTCGCGGTCCGTGGCGACGACCACGCGCAGCCCGGCCTCCCGGGCCGCCGACGCGATCGCGTCCACCGCGGGCGGCGTCTCGACGTCGACCGCCAGCACGGCCCGCAGCCTGCGGCCCTCGGCCAGGCCGAGCACCCCGGCGTGACCGACCAGCTTGCGCTGTTCACGCGTGCCCCGGCGCCCCTGCGGGTCGAGGCGGTCGATCGGGCCGATCGCCCAGTCGCCGTCGCGGCGCACGGCCGTCGGGTCCTCGGGGTCGAACAGGGCGAACGCCCGCTCGGCCGTGTCCGCCGGCCCGGAGGTCGCCTGCCCGGTGTCCGGCAGCGGCACCAGGTCGGTGAGCACCGACCGCCGCGAACCCAGCGCGGTCTCGTCCAGCACCAGCACGTCCACCACGTCCAGGCGGCGCAGCACCGACCGTTCCATCACCAGCGCGTTCCGGGTCGCCAGCACGCGGCCCAGCTGTGCGGCGAACGCGGCCTGGCCCGCCGACGGCGCCTTCGGCAGGCTCGCCACGCCCAGCGCGGCGGCCCGGCGCAACCCGGTGAACGGGATCGCCGCCGCGGTCGCCGCCGCACCCGCCGCCAACGCCCGCCGCGCGTAGCGGTCGGCGGGCCCCTCGGGGAACGGGCGCGGCCGTTCGACCACGATCGGCTCGGCCTCGGCGTCGTCCGGGCCGTCGATCAGGTCTCCCTCGGCGGCGCACCACGCGCGCTCGTGCGCCCTGACCTCACGCCACTGCTGCACGCGTTGGGCGACGTCCAACAACGTGCTCTCACTGCGGGACGCCAGGCCGTGCACGAGTGCGGCGGCGACCGAGGTGGCGGTGTCGGCGCGTTCCCGGCCCTGGAGCCGCCCGGCGGCCAGTTCGCGCAGCTTGGGGTGCAGGTCGACGGCGGCGATCAGCGCGCCCAGCTCGCCCGGGATCGGCGCCCACGGCGCGATCTTCGTGATGGCGGCCAGCGCCAAGCCGGCGGCGTCCGCGGCGAGCGTGGGCAGCAACCGGGTGCCCTTGAGCCCGTCTGCCGGGTGGTGCAGCTCGTCCTCGACCAGGCGCTCGTCCTCGGTGGCGGGCTCGGCCTCGGCCCGGCGCACCAGCGCGACCAGCTCGGCCGTGGCCGGCGGCGGGTCCTCGACGGCGACGATCACCCGGGCGGACGGCGCGTTGACCCGCGCCCAGCGCACGCCGGGGTGCGACTCCAGGGCGCGTTCGATCCGCCCGGCCACCCGCTTGCCGCGCGGGCCGTGCACGCCGTGCGCCTCGATGTGCAGGCGTCCCGGGCACGACCACACCTTCCGCCGGTCGCGGCGCAGCACGGCGGTCTGCTCCAGCGGGGCGAGGGCGAGTCCGACCAGCCCTTTGGCGAGGCCGCCCGCGGCGCGCACGGGGTCGATGCCGAGGAGTTCCACCGTGCCTGTTTTCCCGATCGGGTGGCGTCCTATGCGTCTCGATCGGGCGGCGTCAGACCGCGAAGACCAGTTCGGCCCACACCGTGGTGAAGTCCGCCTGGGTCAGCACGCCCCAGCGCTCGGTCAGCCCGGCGACCAGGAGCAACCCCGCCGAGGACGCCCACGGCACGGACCGGCGGACGGCGCGGTCCCGCACGCTGACCACCAGCGCCTCGCGCCACCGGTCCAGCACGAGTTCGAGCACGTACGGCGGCGAACCGTGCCGCCGGGCGTTGTCGTACAACTCGCCGACCACGAGACCGATCAGCAGCACGTCGAACGCGCCCCAGCCTTCGAGGTGCTCGCGCAGCCACCGGGCGACCTCGTCGGGCGAGGTCGCGTCACCGTCCTGGACGACCAGGACAACCGTGTCGTGGCCGGCCGTCACGCCGACCAGCGTCCCACCGGACGGGCCGCGCGCACCCGACGACAACCTGACGACTGCCTTGCGATCGCCGAGCGGTTTGCCGCACCGGACGAGGGGTAGGCCGACGGTGCGGAGGGAGCCATGAACCGCTACGGGGACGAGGTCGCGGCGCTGGCCGTGCCGTTGCGCGACGCGGGCGACTTCGACGTGCTGCTGGACCGCGTGGGCGACGCGCGGGTCGTGATGCTGGGCGAGGCCAGTCACGGCACGCACGAGTTCTACCGGTGGCGTGCGGAGCTGACCAGGAGGCTGATCACCGAGGAGGGCTTCTCGTTCGTGGCCGTGGAGGGCGACTGGCCCGCGTGCGACCGGGTCGACCGGGCCGTGCGCCGCCTGCCGGACGCGCCCGGGGACCCGCGGGCCGCACTGGCCGCGTTCGACCGGTGGCCGACGTGGATGTGGGCGAACGAGGAGGTCGTGGACTTCTGCCGGTGGCTGCGCGGCCACAACGCGGGCCTGCCGGAGGAGGAGCGGGTGGCGTTCCACGGGCTCGACGTCTACTCGCTGTGGGAATCGCTGCGCGAGATCCTGACCCACCTGCGCGAGCACGACCCTGGCGAGGTGCCGACGGCGCTGGCCGCCTACCGGTGCTTCGAGCCGCACGGCGAGGACCCGCAGGAGTACGCGATCTCGACCCGGTTCGTGCCCGCGGGCTGCGAGAACGAGGTGGTCGACCTGCTGGTGAGGCTGCGGCACCGGGCGGCGGCCGACGGGACCGGCCGGTTCGGCGCCTGGCAGAACGCCGAGGTCGTCGCCGGCGCCGAGCGCTACTATCGCGCCCTGGTCGGCGGGCAGTCGTCGTGGAACGTCCGCGACCGGCACATGGACGCCACCCTCGACCGGCTGCTCGACCACCACGGGCCGGGGTCGAAGGCGGTCGTGTGGGCGCACAACACCCACATCGGTGACGCCCGGGCCACCGACATGGCCGTCTCGGGCCTGGTCAACCTCGGGCAGCTCGCCCGCGAGCGCTTCGGTCCCGCGCAGGTCGTGCTGGTGGGGTTCGGCACCCATCGCGGCACTGTCATCGCCGGTGAGGCCTGGGGTGCGGGGACGCAGGCGATGCCGGTGCCGCCGGCCCGGCCCGGTTCGCTGGAGGACGTCCTGCACCGGACCGCGCCCGACGAGGCGCTGTTCGTCTTCCCGCGCGACGACCGGCCGGACCTGCTCACCGCGACGCTCCCGCACCGCGCCATCGGCGTCGTCTACCACCCGGAACGGGAGCGGTGGGGCAACTACGTGTCGACCGTCGTCGGCGAGCGCTACGACGCGTTCCTGTGGTTCGACCAGACCACCGCGCTGCGGCCGCTGCACACCCGCCGGGTGGACGCGTTCGAACCCGAGACGTATCCGAGCGGTGTCTGAACGTCACCGAGTGCCCTGGGGCTGACCTCGAAAAACGAGAGGTTGATAACATCGTGTCACGGCCACCGCGGGCCGTCCGCTCGACAAGGATGGCACCGTGACCAAGGCACAGAGAATCGCAGCGGCGTGGGCGAACCTGCCCGCACCGGAGTTGACCGACCAGGTCCGCCTCCTGGTCAAGGCCCGCGACGCCGCCGCGCGCGCCGTCTGGTCGGCCGTGCGCGAGAACAACGTGATCGCCGCACGGGTGCGTGGCGCTCTGGCGGGCCTGAAGGCCGAGTACCGCGGTCACCGCGACGAAGCCATGTGGCTGATGTGGATCGGCCAGGTCCAGCAACAACTCGCCGCACCCCCCACCGCTCCAGCCGTGGAGACCGCGGTCGAGGACGTCACGCCCGACCTGGAGCCGATCGTCACCGAGTGGACCCCCACCCAACCCGCAACGCCACCACGCCCGGCCGTCGACGCCCCCGCCGTGCTCTTCCAGGAACCCGCCTCCACGAAGTAACCCCGGCCACTCCCGGACGCCGCATCCGACAACCCAGCCTTCAGCTCGGGCGCGAAGCACCACCTCCGCAGCCACCGAGCCCTCGAACGCCCCAGCGTGCGTGACGTGGCGCACACACCGATCCGGGTCTCGCGGACCGCCGGGCCGGGCCGCGATGATGCGAAGGTGCCGGACGGGCGCGCCGGCGGAAGCGAGGGCGAGCGGTGGGGTCGACCGGCACGCGGCGGGTGGTGAGCCAGGACCAGGTGCTGCGCGGCGCCTGCCGGTTCTTCCTGCGGCACGGCCGGGTCGACATGGACGCGTTGGCGACGAGCCTCGCCATCAGCCGGGCCACCCTGTACCGCGTCGTGCACAGCCGGGACGGACTGCTCGCCGACGTGCTGTGGGTCCTCGCCGACCGACTACTGGCCCGTGCCCGGCAGGAGCGGACGAACGGCGGCGTCGAGGGCGTCCTCGAGGTGACGCGGCGGTTCGTGGCGGAGTTGCGCGCCGCCGACCCGTTCCGAGCGTTCCTGCGCAGCGAGCCCGACACGGCGACCCGGGTCCTGTTCAACGCGTCGGGAGGCCTCCACCGACGGGCCGTGTCGGCGCAGAAGGAGATCCTGCTCGAAGTCGACGGCGGACCGTGGTCCACGGCGACCCTGGACCAGGTGGCGTTCCTCTACGTGCGCATCGTCGAGTCCGCCCTCTACGCCGAACTGCTCACCGGCGCCCCACTGGACCCCGCCCTGGCCGAGACAGCCGCCCGCACAGTCCTCCTCCAACACCGCTGACACCACCCACGCCCCCCGCACCGCATTTCCACTCCCCTGCCCACCCTTCGCACCGCATTTCCACTCCCCTGCCCACCCTTGCCCACGCCTGTCCGCCGCCGGGCCGGCCGTTTTCTCCGGCTAACGTGAGAAATGCGATTTAGGTTGTCAAAGGTTGCATCTACCGCCCAATCGAGCGACACCCCATCGGACCCGCAGCAGAACCGCAAAGGCCCGATTTTACCTGGGGTTCGGGTGCTTTAGGCTGGTCGAAGCCGGGCAGGCTTGGCGGGCGCTTTATCCGCCAGGCCTGCCCGGCTTTGGCCTGCCTGGAGTACCCGTAAGGGGCCCCATGTCAAATCGAGCCGAACCCAACCACCGAGCCCGTCCCCCAAACACAACACCCCACCACCACTGCGACAGCAGTCTCACGATCTCCCCGCGTGCTGGTGCACGCCGCACACAGCCGGCTACGGTCGGCGATGATCCCCATCCCCCATCGCTGTGGGAGCCGGTATGTCCCCTTTCCCCTGGCGCCGCCTCACCTTGGCCGCAGCCGCCCTCGGCCTACTCGTCCCCACCACCATCCCCGCCTCCGCCTCCGCCTCCGACGCACCCGCCCCCGTCCCCCGCGTCGTCGGCCCCCTCCCCGGCACCGTCCCCGGCGACCGCCTGGCCGACCGGATCGAGGACACCTACCCGTTCTTCTCCACCCCGGACGACCTCGCCGCCGCCGGCTACGTCGAACAGGAGTTCCACCTCTCCGGCACGGCCGACGCCTTCGCCCTCGACGGCACGAAGGTCGCCACGGCCGTCCCCTACACCACCCGCGTCATCGTCCGCCGCCCCGCGCACGCCTGGAAGTTCACCGGCACCACGCTGGTCGAGTGGCAGAACGTCACCGCCGGCTACGACCTGGACGCCTTGTGGAACGCCGAGTCCGTCACCCGCGCGGGCCACGCCTGGGTCGGTGTGTCCGCGCAGCGGGTCGGCGTCGACCAGCTCAAGACCTGGAGCCCGGCCCGCTACGGCACGCTGGACGTCACCGGCGCCGGCCGGTTCACCGCCGACGAGCTGTCCTACGACGTCTACACCCAGGCGGGCCGGGCGATCGACTCCGGCGCGGTCATGGGCGGCCTGCGCACCAGAACGCTGCTGGCCATCGGCGCCTCGCAGTCGGCGGCCCGGATGACCGTGCTGTACGACCGGGTCCTGCCGCAGCAGCGGCCGGTGTTCGACGGGTACGGCTTCATCGTCGGCACCGCACCGACCCGCGTCGGCGTGGAACCCGTCTTCCAGGTGCTGTCCGAGACCGACGTCCGGTCCGCGCAACGCCCGGCCGACACCGACCGCTTCCGCCGCTGGGAGGTCGCGGGGACGGCGCACTCCGGTTACGAGGGCCAGGCCTACCGCGCGCCGATCTCCGAACGCGACCTCGGCGGCGCGCCCCAGTACGACTGCGACCGGCCCGCGTTCAGCCGGATCCCGATGCACCACGTCACCGCCGCCTCGTACGACCACCTGCGCCGGTGGGTCGAGCGCGGCACGCCGCCACCGACCGCCCGGCCGTTGGAGTTCGAACCGGATGGCGTCACCAAGAAGCGCGACGCGCTCGGCCTCGCCCTCGGCGGCATCCGGCTGTCGCAGCTGGCCGCACCACGGGCGTTGAACACCGGCGACAACTCCGGTGAGACGTTCTGCCGCCTGTTCGGCACGCACGTGCCCTTCGACGCCGCCACGTTGGCCCGCCTCTACCCCGAACGCGGCGACTACGTGCACCGGGTGGTGACCGCCGACGTCGCGAACGTGCACGCCGGCTACCTGCAGCCCGCCGACGCCCGGCAGAACCTGGCCGACGCCGTCGGAGGCACGCGATGAGGATCCCCGTGGTGGCACTGATCGCCGCCCTCGCCACGACACTCCCGACCGTCACGCCCGTGCCCGCCAGCGCCGACGTGCCGACCCCGATCATCTTCGTCCACGGCCAGCAGGGCTCGGCGCAGCAGTGGCAGTCCAACGCCAAGCGGTTCTCCGGCAACGGCTACCCCGACGCGCTCCTGCACGCCTACGAGTACGACACGAGCATCCCGACCAACGACCACGCCATCGCCGGGCTCGAAGCGTTCATCGCCACCGTCCGGGCCCGCACCCGGGCCGCCAAGGTGGACGTGATCGCGCACTCGCGCGGCACGACGGTCATGCACACCTACCTGTCCGTGCCCGAACGGGCCAGGGCGGTGCGGAAGTACGTCAACGTCGACGGACGGTCCAGCGCCACCCCACCGGGCGGCGTGCCGACGTTGGCGCTGTGGGGCAGCCTGCAGCCCAACGGCTCCATCGGCGGTGCGACGAACGTCCACCTCACCACCCTCGGCCACACCGAGACGACCACGTCGGCCGAAGGTTTCGCGCACATGTACCGGTTCCTGCGGGGCAGGCCCGCGTTCACCACCCAGGTGGTGCCCGAACTGCCCGCGCTGGTCCGGATCGCGGGCCGGGCGACGTACTACCCGCAGAACACCGGCGTCGAGGGCGTGGTGCAGGTCTGGGAGGTCGACAGCGGCACCGGCGCGCGGCTCGGCACCGCACCCCGGTACAGCGTCCGGACCGGCGCGGACGGCGCGTTCGGCCCGCTGCCCGTCAACGGCCGCAAGCACTACGAGCTGGTGGTGCTGCGCGACGGACAGCTGCCCTACCACTCCTACTTCGAGCCGTTCGAGCGCAGCGACCGGTTCGTGCGGTTGCAGGTGTCGCGCCCCGGTGGCATCACCGACAACGTCGACCGCTGCCCGACGCACAGCGCGCTCACCGTGATCCGCAACCGCGAGTGGTGGTCGGACCAGCCCGACAGCGACAAGTTGGAGGTCAACGGCGTCAACGTCCTCGAACCGGCCGTGTCCGCGAAGCTGCGCCAGGTCCTCGCCGCGTTCGTGTTCGACGACAACTGCGACCGGGTGTCCACGCCGGGGGTCGCCTTGCCGCCGTTCGCCACGCTGCCGTTCCTGACCGGGGTCGACGCCTACCTGCCCGCCCAGGCCGATGGCGGCGGCACGATTCGCGTCACCCAGACCGCGCGCGGCAGCGAGGGTCGGACCCGCACGATCGCGGTGCCGAACTGGCCGTCGGACGCGCACGCGGTCACGGTGCAGTTCAAGGACTACCTCGACAATGGGACCGGAGGGGGCCGCCACACGTCCCCTTGGTGAGGTTGGAAAGTCGGCTCGGTGGTTGGGGCAGGCTCGATTTGACATGGGGCCCCTTACGGGTACTCCAGGCAGGCCAAAGCCGGCAGGCCCGGCGGGGAAAAGCGTCCCGCCGGGCCTGCCGGCTTCGACCAGCCTAAAGCACCCGAACCCCATGTAAAATCGGGCCTTCTGCGGTTGGGTTCCGGTCCGTTGTGGCCGCGTTTGTGGGCTTCTGCCGGGTTGCGGGTCCGATGGGGTGTCGGGGGCGCGTTCGACGCACACCGTTCGGTCTCGAGGTGCTGCGCTCAGCCGACCCCCAGCGAGGCCAGGGCCGCGTGCACCATGGTGCGCACCCCGACCGGCAGGGCGCGTTCGTCGGCGTGGAAAGTCGGCTGGTGCAGGTCGCCCTGCGGCCCCTCGCCCGACCAGATGCCCAGTCGCGCATACGAACCTGGCACGTGCTCCAGGTACCAGCCGAAGTCCTCGCCGCCGCTGGACTGGGTGGTCGACGTGACGGCCTGCGGTCCCAGCGCGGTGGTGATCGCCTGCTGGAGAAGCGCGGTGCTCTCCGGGTCGTTGTCCACCACGGGGACGGCTCGGACGTGGTCGAGTTCGAAGCGCACGCCCGTCGGGCGCAGCAGCGAGCCGACGATCTCCTCCACCAGCGCGGGCAGTTGGCCGTTCACCACCGGGTCGCCGGTGCGCAGCGTGCCGCGCAGCACGCCTTCGCGCGGTGTGCCGTAGGGCGTTTCCGGCGCGTCCATCAGGCCCCACGCCAGCACGGTCCCGGACCGGGGGTCGACGCGTCGCGCCAGCATCGCGGGCAGGCCGGTCGCCACCACGCCGAGCGCGTGCACGACGTCGGAGCTCAGCTCGTTGCGCCTGCCCGTCCCGGACGCGCGCACCCGCAGTTCGAGCATGTCGCACGCCGACGTGACCGGTCCGACCCTGGTCCCGATCCGGCCGACGAGCACCTTCGGGTCGCAGTGCAGGCCGAAGATCCGCTCGACGCCCTCGGCCCCGCCCGCCGCGATCACGTCGTGCGCACCACCGGGCTCCTCCTCCGCGGGCTGGAACAGCAGCCGCACCCGGCCCGGCAGTGCCGGCGCGGACGCCAGCGCCGCTGCCGCGCCGAGCAGGATCGCGGTGTGCACGTCGTGGCCGCACGCGTGCGAGATGCCCGGCACGCGCGAGGCCCACGACTCACCCGTGGTCTCCGGCACGGCCAGCGCGTCGATGTCGGCCCGCAGGGCGACGACCCGCGGCCCGCTGCCGACCTCGCAGATCACGCCGGTCTCGATCGGCAGCACGCGTGGCGCCAAGCCGAGGGAGCGCAGGATCTGCACGATCGTCGCCGTGGTGCGGAACTCGCGGCGCATCAGCTCTGGGTTGGCGTGCAGGGTGCGCCGCCACGACATCACCAGCGCGAGGTTCGCGTCGAGCCACTCGTCCAGCCACCGCGGGCCGCGCCCGGCTCCCGGGTCGGCCACGGGCACCACGTCGTCGACGATCGGGCCGAACGGGACGACGTCCGTGCCGCCGGTGGACGCGGGCAGCAGCTTGCTCGCAACAGAGGTCATGGTGGGCTTTGCCGTTCGTGCCAGGGCGTCAGGCCGCCTCGGGGAGCGACACGTCGCTCGTGTCGGGCACATCCTCGCCCACCCTTCGGGCAAGATCCACTGCACAGCGTCGTAATCGCCCGATCGGGTGGACGGCTCAGGCCGGCACGCCCGCTGCATCCGCGCAGCCGCGCACCACCGCCGCACGCAGCCCGTCGGGACGACGGCGAAGCATGTCGTGGCCGCCGGGCACGACCGTCGCGGTGAACCCGCCCGAGGTCAGCTCCCCCCACGCGGACGCGAGGTGGGACGGCACGTGGACGTCGTCCGCGCCGGTCACCGCGTCGATCGGGCACCGGATCGGCGGTCCCGGCCGGTACCGGTAGGTCTCGCCCAGCTCGAAGTCCGCCCGGAACGCCGGCAGCACGGCGGGCAGCAGCTCCGGGTGGTCGACGGTCTCGTCGGGCAAGGCGCCGAGCGCGGCCAGCTCGGCGACGAACCGCTCGTCCGACATGGCCGAGTAGGCGGGCAGCCGCCCCGCCACGTGCGGCGCCCGCGCGGAGGAGACGATCAACCGTGCGGGCGGTACGCGAGCCTGTCGTTCCAGCCTCCGGACCAGCTCGAACGCCACCGTCGCGCCGAGGCTGTCGCCGAGCAGCACCAACGGCGGCCCGGTGTGCGCGGTCAGTTCCGCCGCCAGTGGCGGCAGCAGTTGGCCGAGCCGCCGGACGGGCGGTTCACCGGAGCGTTCCCGACGTCCGGGCAGCCGCACGGCGAGGACGTCGATCCACGCCGGCAGGCCGGAGGTCAGCCCGGTGAACGTGCCGGCGTTCCCGCCCGCGGGCGGCAGGCACACCAGCCGCACGCGGGCGGCACGCCGGTCCGCCCGTCCGACGAGCCACCGCGGGTCACCCACCGGCGCACCGGGCGAGCAGGGCGTCGAACCGGGGTTCCCTGGTGAACGACGGGAGGTCCACCGGCACGTCGTGCCGCTCCCGCAGGGCCGACACCAACCGCAGGGCCGACAGCGAATCTCCACCCGCCTCGAAGAAGTCCGCGTCCCGGGACCGCGGCCGGTGGCCGAGCACCTCGCCCCACAGGGCGGTCAGCCGGTCCTCCCACTCGGTGATCACGTCCGCCGCGGCGGTCGCCACGGCGGGCAGCGGCACGTCCGGCTCGGCGCACAGGCGGTCCAGCAGCCACGTGTACCGGGCCGCGAGCTCGGCGATCCCGCCGTCCCGCAACGCTTCCCCGGCGTAGGTGAGGCTCAGCCGCAGGCCGTTGTCCCGCGGGTCGACCTCGAAGTCCACCGCGAGGGCGAACCCGACGTCGACCGGGATGGTGGTGCCCGGTTCGAGCCGGACGCGCCGTCGACCCGGGTCGGGCTTGTCGAACCGGGTGAAGTTGAAGAACGCGTCGAACAGCCGTCCCCGGCCCGCGGCGCGCTCGATGTCCGCCAACGGCACCAGGTGGTGGCCCATCAGCTGCTGCTCCGCCCGCCAGGCCCGTTGGGCGAGCGTGCCAGGCGGGTCTTCACCCACCGCCAGCCGCAGCGGCAGCGTGTTGAGGAACAGCCCGAGCGTGCGGTCGCCGCCGTCCTCGCCCGTCCGGGTGCTGGTGACCAGGCCGGTGATGACGTCGTCGCGACCGGTCTGCTCGGCCACCGCCCGCACGTGCACCGCGAGCAGCAGCGCTTTCAGCGGCACCGCGAACTCCGCGCCCACGCGTTCCAGCCGGCCCGGCAGGTCGGCGGGCAACGGCTGGTGCAGCACCCGGTCGGTGCGGGGCGGCTGCCCGCCCGCCGCGCCGATCAGCAACGGCGCCGCACCGGCCAGCTGTCCCTGCCAGAACGCGCGACCGGCGCTGTCGGTTCGGGCGGCGCGTTCCACCTCCACGAACCGGCGGAACGGCATCATCGACCGGGTCGGCGGCGGTTCGGGCTCGCCGTGCAGCAGCCGTTCGTAGCGGTTGGCGATCTCTTCCAGCACCAGGGCGAGGCTCCAACCGTCCAGCACGGCGTGGTACTCCGACACCAGCAGCTCGAACGACTCCCGGTCGACGCCGAACGCCCGGAACCGCACCAGCGGCGGCACGGCGAAGTCGAACGGCGTCTCCACCTCGTCCCGCACCACCGCGGCGATCCGCGCGCGCCGCGCCACCGGGTCCAGCTCGCGCAGGTCTTCCACGACCAGCGGCACCGGCACGTCCCGGTGGACCAGTTGCAGCGGCTCGGAGTAGCGGCCGAGGTGGAACCCGGTGCGCAGGATCGGGTGCGCGGCCACCGTGTCGGTGAGCGCGCTCCGCAGCGCGTCTGGGTCCAGCGGCGCGGTCACGCGGTAGGTCGTGACGTTGTGGTAGTTCGCGGCACGGCCCGTCAGCGTGCTGTGGTACAGCATTCCCTGTTGCAGCACCGTGATCGGGTACGCGTCCTCGACGTCGGCGGGCATCAGCCGCCGGTCGGCCTCGCCGAGCAGGGTGAACCGCCCGCCGGGCGGCTCGGCGACGGTGCCGGTGACCCCGCTACGCGCCAGGTCGCGGATCGTCTGGTGGGTGAACATGCTCTGCAGCGGGAACGCCAGCCCGCGCCGGGCGGCCGCGGCCTGGACCCGGATCGTGCGGATCGAGTCGCCGCCGAGCTGGAAGAAGTTGTCGGTCACGCCGACCGGCGCGACTCCGAGCACGTCCTGCCAGATCTCGACCAAGGCCTCTTCGACGTCGTCCGCGGGCGGCTCGTGGTCGCCGGAGCCGCGGTCGGCGGACGGCGCGGGCAACGCCGCCCGGTCCACCTTGCCGCGGTCGGTGAGCGGGAACTCGTCCAGCACGACCACGGCGGACGGCACCAGGTACGCCGGCAGCCGTTCGGCGAGCCAGTCGCGCAGCTCGTCCTCGGCCACCGCGCCGACCGGGCCGGCGCCGACGACCGGCCGCGGGTCGTGCGCGTACTCGGGGCGCACGGCGTAGAGCATGAACCGGTCGGTGCCGGCCAGCACCGCGTCCTGCTCCACCACGACGTCGAACCCGCGGTCCTCCAGCAGGCCGACCACGTCCTCCACCCGGCCCTCGGTCTCCGTGCCGACGCCGTCGTGCACCTCGGCGGCGATCTGCCGGACCACCGGCCAGTGCCGTTCGTCCAGGCCGCGCAGGACGTCCAGCTCGGCGCGCTGCACGTCGACCTTGAGCAGGTCGATCACCGGCACGCCCAGCTCGTCGATCACGTCGGACAGCCTGCGCAGTCGGCAGACCTCGGTGGCGCCGGCGAACCGGTCGGCGAGGATCTCGTCGGCGCGCGCGAGCAGTTCGGCGCTGTCGGTGCCGCGTTCGTTGGTCAGGTACCGCTTGATCAGCTCGACCTCGGCTCCGGCGTCGGCGTAGTCCGCTCGGCCGGACATGACCGAGTAGCCGGGGTAGAAGGTGAAGGCGACGTCCTGCTCGGTGTCGGACAGGCCGAACCCGAACACGTGCGCGGGCACGTCGTGCGCGGCCAGGTTCGCGGTGAGCTTGGCGTGCACGGCGGGCAGCGGCTCGAACGCGTACACCGTCGCGGTGTCGCACTCGGCGTGCGCGAACAGCGAGAACATGCCGATGTTCGCGCCGACGTCGAACACCACGGCGCGGTCGCGCAGCACCACCCCGCCGCGCAGGTACGCGCGTTGCCGGAAGATCTCGTCGTAGAGGTACCGGGTCTCGTGCGGGTTGACGCCGTCGACCCGGTCGAGGTCGAGGTGCGCGGCGGCGACCGGCTGGACGTAGGCGACCAGGCGGGTGCCGTGGCCGTCGTCGTCCCGCCCGGTCACCACGGCGCGCCGCACGCCGGGGTGCGCCGCGAGGGTGCCGGCGACCTCGCCCGGCTCGACCCGGATGCCGTTGACCTTGAGCTGGTCGTCCAACCGGCCCAGGTAGGACAGGGCGCCGTCGGGTCCGAACGCGACCCGGTCGCCGGTGCGGTAGACGCGGTCGACCGTGCCGTCGGGCAGTGTGGTGGTGACGAACCGCTCGGCGGTGGCCACCGGGTCACCGAGGTAACCGCGGGCGAGCCGGTCGCCCGAGACGCACAGCTCACCCGGCACGCCGACGGGGACGGGCCGCAGGTGCTCGTCCAGCACCCACACCCGCGCGCCCGGCAGCGGCCGGCCGATGGTCGGCGCGCGGGACGCGGTGATCTCGGCGGCGGTGGTGTCCACGGTGCACTCGGTGGGTCCGTAGACGTCGACCGACCGCGTACCCGGCAGTGCGGCCAGGTGGTCCCACAGGTCCTGGTCGACGGCCTCGCCGCCCACCAGGAGCAGGCGCGGCAGCGGTGCGCCTGCCGAGAGCAGCAGGCGCAGGTGCGAGGGCGTGCAGTCCAGCACGTCGACCCGTGCCGCGGCCAGGTGGTCGAGCAGGGCACGCGGGTCCTGGCGGAGGTCGTCGGCGAGCACGTGCAGGGTGTGGCCGTGCGCGAGCTGGACGAGCTGCTTGACGGAGGCGTCGAAGGTGAAGGGTGCGTTGACGGCGACCCGCAGCGGTCCGGGCTCGGCGCCGTACACGGTGTCCGCCAACGCCAGGGTGAGGCTCGCGGCGGCGCGGTGCTCGACCACCACGGGCCGCGGCACGCCGGTGGAGCCGGACGTGAAGATCACGTAGGCGTCCTGGTCGGGCACGATGCCGGACGTGTCGACCGACGCGCCGGGGTCGGGTACCGCCGGGATCTCCTCGACCGGCACGGACAGCTCCGGCACCGGTCCGGTCGTCAGGACCAGCCGCGGCCCGACCGCCTCGACCAGCTGTGCGGTGCGGCGCCGGGGTGCCGCCGGGTCCAGCGGCACGTACACCGCGCCGGCCCGGAGGATGCCGACGAACGCCGCCACCGTGCGCCAGGACCGTTCTGCCAGGACCGCCACCCGGTCGCCCGGGCCGACCTCCCGCGCGTGCAGGCGGGCCGCGATCGTGGTCGCCAGGGCGTCCAGCTCGGCGAACGTGAGGACGCCGTCCTCGGCGCGCACCGCCTCGCCGTCCCTGTTGCGGATCCCGGCGTCGAGCAGCGCGGTCAGGGTGGAGGGCGCCGGTGCGGGTTCGGTGCCCGCCCACGCCACGAGCCGCGCCAGTTCCGCCTCGCCCAGCGCGTTCCCGCCGTCCAGTCGGGTGGCCACGGCGTCGAGCAGCCACGCGGCGGTGGTCTCGTCGCAGCTCAGGCCGTCGAACGACAGCGTGAGCCGCACTTCGTCGGCCCGGATCTCGGCGTGCAGGTGCAGCGGGTGCTCCGGAACGGGCGTCCGCACCGTCACGGCGACCGCGCCCAACCCGGCCAGCTCGGCGGGCTCCACCGCCCGGGTGACGCTGAAGCCCACGGTCAGGTCGTCCGCGGGCGGGGCGACCGGCAACGTGCGCTCGGCCTCCCGCAGCGCGGCCACGGCGTCGTCGGCCGTCCAGCCCCGGTCGACCACGACGGGCACCGCGCACTCCAACGGCCCCACCACGTCGGCCGTGCCCGCCGCCGCACGTCCGGCGCTGTACCAGGCGACCGGCAGGCCCTGCTCGTCCACGTACCGGCCCAACGCCAACGCCCACGCCGCGAACAACTCGTCCGCGGACGCCACGCGCGCAACCTCCCGCCGCACGCCGGGACCGCCGTTCGACAGCGGAACGGCGAACGGCCGTGCGGCCACCGGCGGCAGAGTCTCGCCCTGGTCCAGCCGCCACTCGGAGACGTCCAGGAACTGCAGGCGGTCGTCGTCGTCCGGCAGCGGTCGCCCCGCGTGGACGGCGTCGAGTTCGAGCAGCAGGAGCCGCACCGACTCGGCGTCGGCGACCAGTTCGGACGCCGACACCACGAGTTCGGTGTCGTAGGCCGTGACGGCGACCAACGGGCCGGTGACCGGGTCGCCCAGTGCCGACCCGACCCGCAGGTCCGGGTCCACGACCTGCAACGGGACCCGCACACCCGGCCGGGGTTCGAGTCGCAGGCGCAGTGCCTCGTGCCGGTCGGTGAGCGCGTCCACCGCGGCCCGCAGCCGGGCCGGGTCCGGTGCGGCGGCCAGGCGGACCGTCACCGTGGTCGATCGTGCGTCGTGCGTACGGCTCCACGTGCGGCGTTGCGCCGGGAGCAGCCGGTATGCGTCGAGGTTGGTCACAGGCCGCCGTCCGTGTGTAGGTCCGACATCGCCACCAGCACCCGCCGGTCACCGCGGAACGGCGCGCGTCCGTGGGTGGCGAGGAAGTTGTCCACGACCAGCACGTCGTCGCGCTGCCACGCGAAGCTGATCGCCGAAGAGCGGTAAAGGTCGCGGACGAGCCCCACCACGTCGTCCGGGATGGGTTCGCCGTCGCCGTAGTAGGCGTTGCGCGGCAGTCCTTCGAAGCCGAACTCGCCGACCAGCGCCGCGCGCACCTCGTCCGGCAGGTTCGACACGTGGAACAGGTGGGCGTGGTTGAACCACACCACCTCACCGGTGCGGGGGTGCCGTGACACGGCCTGCCGCACCGAGCTGGTGCGCAGCGCGCCGCCCGGGAACCACTCGAACGCCATGCCCGACGCCCGGCAGTACGCCTCCACCTCGGCGCGGTCGGTGGTCTGGAAGACCTCCTGCCACGGCAGGTCGAGGTCCGGGCCGTAGTTGCGGACGTAGCGGACGCCGTGCCGCTCGAAGCGTTCCCGGACCTCGGCCGGGATGCGCGGGTACACGTACCGCTCGCTGGCCAGCGGCGTGGCGCCGCCCTCGGCCGCGGGCACGTCGCAGTAGAAGTACAGCCGTCCCGGCCAGTTGTGCGCGTAGGACATCTCGTGGTGCAGCGGGATCCACTGGTCGGCGCTGAACTCGGTGGACGTGAACACCTTGTCGGCGACCTCGGTGCGCGGCGCGGCGCGTTCCAGGTAGTCCAGCAGGTGGGGCGTGAGCGCGCGGGCCGCCGCGCCGAAGCCCGCCGGTCCGTCCACCGCGAACCCGCGCAGCAGCACGGCGCCGTAGCGGTCGAGGTCGGCGAGCACGCCGTCACGGTGCTCGGACAACCAGGTGACGAGGTCGAGGTCGGGCACGGCGGCCTCGACGCGGAGCACGAACGGCTCGTCGCTGAGCGGGACGCGGCGCACGAGGTCGACGGGTGCGCGGGACCCGGTCCTGGCCCGCCGTTGAGGGCCCGGAGCGGTCTGCGGGCTCACGCGGACTCACCCGACCCGAACGGGTCCTGCCCCGAGGGATCCGCCATGGCGGCGAGGATGCGGCGGTCGCCGCGGAACGGGTCGCGGCCGTGCGCGGCGAGCATGTTCTCCACCACGAGCACGTCACCGCGCCGCCAGTCGAACCCGGTGGTCTCCGCCTCGTACGCGGCCCGCAGCTCGGCCAGCACGTCGTCGGTGATCGGGCTGCCGTCGCCGTAGTAGGTGTTGTAGGGCAGTTCCTCCGGCGGCAACGCCTCCCGCAGCCCGGCGCTCACCTCCGGCGGCAACGACGTCACGTGGAAGAACAGCGCGTGGTTGAACCAGGTCCGCTCGCCGGTGACCGGATGGGTGTGCACGGCGGGCCGCACCTGGCTGGTGCGCAGGCCGTGCGCCCCGATCCACTCGAACCCGATGCGGCGACGCAGGCAGTACTCCTCCACGTCCGCGCGGCTCTCGGTGCCGAACACCTCCTGCCACGGCAGGCTCAGGCCCGGCTGGTAGTTGCGCACGTACCGCACGCCGAGGTCTTCGAACCGCGCCACGGTCTCCGGCCGCAGCCGGGCCAGCACGCGCCTGCTGTCCGCCAGCGGTGTGCGGCCGCCCTCGTCCGGCGCGGTCTGGCAGAAGAACACGATCCGCAGCGGCCAGTTCAGCGTGTACGACTGCTCGTTGTGCAGCACGATCGGCTGGTCCGCGGGGTGGTCGGTGGAGGTGTAGACCCCTTCCACCACCTCGCTGCGCGGCGACGACCGCTCGCCGTAGTCGAGCACCTGGTCCGACAGCGCGGACATCACCGACCGGAAGTCGTCCGGGCCCGTGACGGCGAAGTCGCGCAGCAGCACCGCGCCCGCCGTCCGGGCGAGCGCGTCGAGCGCGGCCTTGTTGCCCGCGACCCACTGCGCGAGGTCGAGGTCGGGCACGGTGGCACGGACCAGGGCGGGCAGGCCGCGCGGCGCCCAGTCGGGGTCGGTGGCGACCAGCGCTCCCGGCCGGGCCCGTCGGGTGATGGCCGGTGCGCCGGCGGTGGTTTCGGACATGCTTCGCCTCCCGCGTGGTCAGGCTCGGACGAGTGTTGCCACGGCGCTGTCCGGTCGGGCCAGTGCGGCCGACAGCAGCGCCGCGTAGCGGTCGTGCAGGTCGCTGATCGTGGGTGCGCGGAACAGGTCGGTCCGGTAGGTCCAGCGGGCGAGCACACCGTCCGGCCGGTCCTGAAGCCACAGCGTCAGGTCCAGCCGGGCGTCGTCCGAGCCGAGTTCCACCGCGTCGAACACGACCTCGCCGCACCGGACCGGGGCGACCGGTTTGACCACGCCGAACGAGGCCTGCACCAACGGGGTGTGCGCGGGTGTGCGTGGCGGGCGCAGCCGGGCGACCAGGCTGTCCAGCGGCACGTCCTGGGCCGACGCGGCGAGCAGTGTGGCCTGCCTGGTCTGTCGCAGCAGAGCGCTGAACGGCTGCCCGGCGTCGACGCGCAGCCGCACCGGCAGCAGGTTCACGAAACAGCCGATGGCGTCTTCCGACTCGGGATCGGTGCGGCCCGCGAAGGCCGAGCCGACGACCAGGTCGTCCACCCCGGACCAGTGGTGCAGCAGCGCCGCGAACGCGGCCAGCCCCACCATGTGCGGCGTGACGCGGTGTGCGGCGGCGGTGCGGCGCAGGGCGTCCGGGACGGTGTCGGGCAAGGCGCGCTCCACGCGTCCGCCGCCGCTGCCGCGCACCGGCGGGCGGGGCAGGTCGGTGGGCAGGGCCAGCAGGTCCGGCGCACCGCGCACCGAATTGGCCAACGCCGTCGTCGCGGCACGTCCGGCGTCGCTGTCCAGCCAGGCCAGCTGCCGTGCGGCGAACAGGGCCGGGCCGGGACGTGCCGCCGGTGCGGGGTCCGGTTCGGCGTAGTAGTGGGCGAGGTCGCGGACCAGGATTTCCAGCGACCAGCCGTCGAAGACGATGTGGTGCGCGGTCAGCACGATCGCCACCGCCTCGCGGTTCGCGGTCACCACGCGACACCGCACCAACGGCGCGCGTTCCAGGTCCATCGGCCGCGCCGCGTCCTGACGGGCCAGTCGGACCAGCTCCGCGTCGTGGTCCGGACCGGTGGACTCGGTGCGCCGCACGACCAGCGGCACGTGCGGGTGAACCCGTTGCACGGGCTCCTCGTCGGCCAGGGTGAACGACGTCCGCAACGCCTCGTGCGCCGCGACGACCGCGCGGACCGCGCCGCCCAACCGGTCCGGGTCGACGCCGGGACCGCACCGGATCAGGAAGCTCAGCAGGTACGACGTGTCACCGGGGTCCATCCGGTGCAGGAACCACATCCGCCGCTGGGCCGGGGACAGCGGCCCGTCCCGACCCACCGCCCGCGGCACCGCGTCGGCCGCCGGACGGAGCGTCGCGGTGTGGGCGGCGAGGTCGGCGACCGTCGGGTGGTCGAAGATCGCGCGGATCGTGACGGGCAACCCGAGGGACACGCGCAGCCGGGCGGAAACGCTGGTGGCCAACAACGACTCGCCGCCGAGCGCGAAGAAATCGTCGTCCCGGCCGACCTCCACCCCCAGGACTTCGGCCCAGACCGCGGCGATGTCGCGCTCGATGCCGTCCGCCGGCGGAAGGGAAGAAGGCAGGGCCGACCAGTCGCTCCGGGCACGGGGTGGCGGGGGCAGGGCGGCCCGGTCGACCTTGCCGCTCGGCGTGCGCGGCAGCCGGGCCAGCCACACCACCTCGCCGGGGACCAGGAAGTCGGGCAGCCGTCGGCGCAGCGCGGCCACCGCGTCCACCTCGCCGTTCCCGACCAGGTAACCCACCAGCCGGGGCGCGCCGGACGGTCCCGTGGCGACCGCCGCCGCAGCGGCGACGACGCCGGGCAGCTCCTCCAGGGCCGCGGCCACCTCGCCCGGTTCGATCCGGTGACCGCGCAGCTTGACCTGGTCGTCCAGCCTGCCCAGGAACTCCAACCGGCCGTCCGCGCGGCGGCGCACCCGGTCGCCCGTGCGGTACATCCGGCCCGGGAACCACGGATCGGGCAGGAACCGGGCGGCGGTCTCGGCCGGCCGGTCGTGGTAGCCGCGGGCGAGCCCGTCACCGGCCAGGTACAGCTCGCCCGCCGCACCGGGCGGGGTCGGCGCCAACGTCGCGTCGAGCACGTACGCGCGGGTGCCCGGCAACGGCACCCCGATCGGCGGCGGCCCCCCGTCGCCACGCGCGATGTCCGCCCACGTCGAGTAGGTGGTGTCCTCGGACGGCCCGTACAGGTTGAGCAGCCTGCGCAACCCCGGCAGCTCCCACGCGCGGCGGGCGAGGTCGGCGGTCAGCGGCTCACCGGCCAGGCACACCGTGCGCACGCCCGCCGGCACGGCACCCGCCGCGATCAGCTCCCGCATCGCCGACGGCACCGTGTTCACCAGCCGCACGCCCGCCGCACCGTCCAACGACGCGAGCGCGAGCACGTCGTCCACGAGGACGAACCGGCCACCGGTGGCCAGCGGGCCGAAGATCTCGAAGATCGACAGGTCGAAGCAGACCGAGGTGGCGGCGAGCACCCCGCCCAGTTCCTCCTCGCCGAACGTGGCCGCGACCCACTCCAGCAGCCGTGCCGCCGACCGGTGCTCGACGCACACCCCTTTCGGGCGGCCGGTGGACCCCGAGGTGTAGATCAGGTACGCGAGGTGCCGCGGCGTCACGGCGACGCGCGGTCGGGTCGCCGGGAACTCCGCGAGGCGGAGGTCTTCCCAGCACAGCGCCGCCGACGCGGGCAGCCGGTCCCGGTGGTCGCGGTCGGTGAGCACCAGCCGGGTGTCGGCGTCCTCGGCGATGAACCGCAGCCGTTCGGCCGGGTAAGCCGGGTCCAGCGGGACGTAGCACCCGCCCGCGTTGAGCACCGCGAGCAGCGCCACGACCAGCCGCGGGTCACGCGGCAGGCACACCCCGACCCGGTCACCGGGCCGGACACCGCGCCGCACGAGCAGCCGCGCGAGCCGGTTCGCCCGAGCCTCCAGCTCCCGGTACGTGACCGCGCTCCCCCGGTGGCTCAGCGCCACCGCGTCGGGCACCCGATCGGTGGATCGCCGCACCAGTTCGTGCAGGCACAGATCGACCCACCGCGCCGTCTCGGCCGCTTCGGCGAGCGCCACGCCGGATCGCGGCCGGGACGACTCGGGAATCCGGGCGGAACGCCGCCGAAAAGGGCGCGAGTCGACCATCGACCTCTCCCGGTGAGAGCTTTCGTGGAAATGCCGCGACCATTTGCCGCAAAGTCGCCTCTACCTGCGCACCGGACGTCTACCGGCGGATACGAGTTTCCCCGGCGGATACCCGGGCAATGGGAAACCTAGGGGCAGCAGCGGCCACCCGGCAAGGACGCGTCCGTTAATTAGACCTAAAGGCGGAAGGGGTTCCCACGGGCCGAACACGGCTGGTGCGGCAAGTGCGGCCGACCGCTCGGAACAGGACAGGAATTCCACGCACCCCGGCTTGGAATTCCAGTCCCGCATTACTGCGGAGACCCGATCGGGTGAACGGTGACCTCGATCACCAGCACCATGTCGACCTCTCTAGACTTCCGGCGATCCGACCGGTCGGCGACAGATGAGGATTAGATGCGCATGAGCACCACCGGGCCGCTCCGACGAGAAGACCTCACGTCTTTGTTCACCAAGTCGGGTGAGGTCCGCGAACAGGTCGGGCTCGAGGTCGAGAACGCGGTGGTCGACCCGGACACGGGGCTGGCGGTGCCCTATTCGGGACCGAACGGCGTGCGCGCCCTGCTCGAAGCCGTGTCCGCCGAGTTCGGCGGCGAGCAACTGCACGACGGCGAGCACCTGACCGGCATCAAGACCGACAGCGGCATGATCGTGACCCTGGAGCACGGCGGCGCGCTCGAGTACGCCTCCGCGCCCACCGCCGACCTCGCCACCGCCGTGGACGACATGCGGCAGACCATGGAGCGGCTCGCCGACCTCGCGGGCAGCCTCGGCCACGCGATCCTGCCCGGCGCGAACCTGCCGTTCAACCGGGTCGAGGACGTGCCGTGGGTGCCGAAGCCGCGCGGCGCGCTGATGCGCGAGTTCTTCGCGCACATCGGCGAGCCCGGCGAGTGGGGCCCGACGGTCATGGCGCTCACCCTGTCCACCCAGGCCACGCTCGACTACACCTCGGAGGAGGACCTGGCCGAGAAGGTCCGGATGCACGTGGCGGCCTCGCCGGTGGTGTCGGCGCTGTTCGTCAACTCGCCGCTGGAGGGCGGCGAGCTCACCGGCCTGCGGTCGCGCCGCAGCCAGTGCTGGCTGAAGACCGACCCGCGCCGCTGCGGCCTGCTGCCCGCCGGGTTGCGGGACAAGATGACGCCCGACGACTTCGTGGAGTGGGCGCTGGGCGTCCCGATGATCTACCACCAGACCGCGGACGGCCGCTACCGCCTGGCGGGCGACCGGCCGTTCGGCGAGATCCTCACCGACGGGTTCCCGGACGGCGGCATGCCGACCTGGGCCGACTGGACCTCGCACCTGTCGCAGGTGTGGACGGACGTGCGGGTGCGCGGCACGCTCGAACTGCGCGCGCCCGACGGCCCGCCCTACGCGCACATCCCGGCCGTGCCCGCGCTGTGGGTCGGGCTCACCTACCACCGGCCGTCCCGGGTCGCGGCCTGGGAGCTGCTGCGCGACCACTCCGCCGACGACCTCCGGCGCACCATCCGGGAGGTGCCGACCGAGGGCTTGTCGGCGATGGTCGGCGACGTCCCGGCGCGGGAACTGGGCCGGGAACTCGTGCGGCTGGCCAAGGAGGGCCTGTCCGCCCGGGTCGCGGCCGGACTGGAGCGCGACGCCGTGCTCGGGTACCTGGACCCGATCGAGGAGGTCCTGGACACCGGCACCACGTTCGCCGACCACGTCATCCGCCGCTGGGAAGGCGAATTCGACCGCGACCCGGCACGGTACGTCGCCGCTTTCCGCGTCTGACCACCGATCAGGTGAACGGCCCGCGTCCCGACGACGTGGTGCGGGCCGGATCCTCGCGGTACCCGCGGTCACCCGCGCGGACGCGCCAGGAACCAGTCGAACAACGCGAACGCCTGTTCCCGCGCGTGAGGCGCGCGTTCCCCCGTTTCGGCGCGCAATGCCGGCACGTCGAGTCCGACGTCGCGCAGGTACTCCTCGTCCCGGTCGAACAGCTCGTCCATCTTCGACGGATCCGCCTCGGGGTGGAATTGCAGGGCGATGCTGTTGCGCCACACGTACGCCTGCGGACCGACCTCCGTGCGCGCGACCAGCGTCGCGCCGAGCGGCACGGTCAGCAGGTCGTTGTGCACGAGCATCCACGGCCCGACGCCCACGGGGCCGTCCGGCCACACGTCCAGCTCGATCCAGCCGATCTCGGGACCGGGACCCTCCTGCTCCGGCGCGCCGAGGGCGACGCTGAGCAGGTGCGCCCCGTAGCAGATGCCCATGACCGGCCGACCGGCACCGGTCGCCTGCCTGACCAGGGCGATCTCCCGATCGCGTGACGCGTCGCCGCGGTCGCGGATCGAGTGCGACGACCCGAACGACACGACGCGGTCGTACCCGTCGAGGTCGGGCCACTCCGCCGACCGCTCGCGCAGCCGCAGGTCGAACCGGAGGCCGCGCTCCTCTGCCCAGGGCCCGAACCAGCCCGGGTTCGCGTCGGCACCGTCGTTCGCCAGCACGAGGAAGTCCACGCCGATCCTCCATTCACGGGAGGCCGCGCCGCGAAACGGTCGCGAAGTCGGAGGCTAACACCGACCGGCACCGGCCACACCCGGACCGGCCACCACCGAGATGCCGTCGACCGCGACCTGTTATCGCTAACAGCGATCTGCATCCTGCCGCGCACCGGGTCCATGTTCAGGGTTGAGTCGGACCGACAGCGCTGTTAGCGTTAACAGACGAGACCTGGGTCACCCCGCACGGCCGGACGTCCAAGGAGCGGCGACGATGCCCACTCGCGCGCGCAGACGACCCCGCCCGTGGCGCTAGACCCGCTCGACCCGGGTCGGACCGGGCCGCACCGCCACGGCGGTGGACTCGCGGAGCACCAGCCGGCACGGACTGACGTGCCTGCCGGGCGCCGGTTCGCCGTTGATGGCTGCGAGCAGCAGGTCGGCCGCCGTCCGCCCGAGCCCTTCCAGCTCCATGTCGATGCTGGTCAACGGCGGCTGGCAGGCCAGGGCCATGACGTCCCAGTTGTCGAAGCCGACCAGGGCGACGTCGTCGGGCACCCGCCGCCCCGCCGCGCGCAACGCGTCGGCCACGCCCCGGGCGATCTGGTCGCTGCCGCAGAACACCGCGTCGAACTCCTCGTCCGCGCCGAGCAGGATCCCGGTCGCCTGCCTGCCCCAGGCCTCGCTCCACTCACCGAACAGCGGCGCGCCCACCAGACCGAGCCCGGACGCGGCCAGCCGGTCCACCGCGGCCGACGCGCGGACGGCCGCCGAGTGGTGGTGCTCCGGCCCGGTGACGTGGGCGATCCGCCGTCGTCCCAGGGCGAGCAGGTGGTCGACGGCCTTCCGCGCGCCACCGGCCTCGTCGGGCACCACCGAGCAGTCGTCGGGGTTCGTGGAGCTGATGAACGCGTAGACCACCGGCACGGGCAGGTCCACGCCGATCGGCGCGCGGGCCTGGGTGCGGCGGCCGGTGACGATGATGCCGTCGACCCGGCGGCTGAGCAGCGTGCGCAGGTAGTACTGCTCGCGGATCGGGTCGTCGCGCGCGTCGCACAGGAACACCGACATGCGGCCCGCGCCCAGGGAGTCCTCCGCACCGGTCATGAGCGGGATGCTGAACCGGCCGATGGTGTCGGTGGTGATCATGCCGACGGTGTAGGTGCGCCCGGAGTTGAGCGTGAGCGCGGCCGTGTTCGGCTGGAAGCCCAGCTCGTCGGCGGCGGACCGGACCCGCCGCCGGGTCTCGTCGCGCAGCGACCCGCGCCCGTTGAGCGCCTTGGAGGCAGTGCCCACCGAGACGCCCGCCAACCGGGCCACGTCGCTGATCGTGGCCGGGCGGCCCGACGACCCGGCGTTTTCCTTCGTTTTCCTCGGCGGCATGGGCGAAGGTTACCGCGCGCTGTCCACCCTGCTGAGTCGACCGACGAATTAGCACGTCACGGGCCTGAAACCCAGCCTTGACACCGGTCAGTGCCGTCTCTACGTTCTCAAGGCAACCGGTTTCCTGATTTTCCTTCCCACGTGGTCCCGCCGTGCCGGGCACGTGGTCGCCCGAGGAGACGAGCCAGATGAGTCCACTCCCACCGCCCCGCGCACGCCGGAGGCTCGCCACCGCGACGGCGGCGCTGCTGCTCCTGGCCGCGTGCCAGAGCGGCCCGCCCGCCGCGTCACCGGGTGACACGACCGCCGTGGACGACGGCACCACGATCACCATGTGGACCCGGTCGCCCACGGCCACGTTCAGCCAGACCTTGGTGGACGCCTACAACGCGAGCCACAAGAACAAGGTGGAGCTGACCGTCTTCCCGGCCGACTCCTACCAGCAGAAGGTCGGCACCGCGGCGGGCGCGAAGCAGCTGCCGGACGTCCTCGCCGCCGACGTGGTGTACGCGCCGAACTACGCGGCCAAGGGCGTGTACCTCGACCTCACGGCCCGGGTGGACACGTTGCCGTTCAAGGGCAAGCTCGCGCCCGCGCACATGGAGGCCGCGACGCACCAGGGCAAGGTCTACGGCGTGCCGCACGACATCGACCTGTCCGCGGTGTTCTACAACAAGGTGCTGTTCAGCCGCGCCGGGCTCGACCCGGAGAACCCACCGACCACGTTGGACGGCCTGTACGAGGCGGCCAAGAAGATCGACGCGCTGGGTGACGTCGACGGGTACTTCTTCGGCGGCGCGTGCCCCGGCTGCATGCTGTTCACCACCTGGCCGATGATCTGGGCCGCCGGCGAGACCGTGCTGGACGACCAGGGCACCGCCGCGACGCTCGACCACGGCACCGCCGCCGACGTGTACGGCACCATGCGCCGGATGTACGCCGAGGGCATCGTGCCCACGTCGGCGAAGAACGAGTCCGGTCCGACGTGGACGCAGCTGTTCGCCGAGGGCAGGATCGGCATCCAGCCGATGGGCGCGACCGCGTTGCAGGGCATGGAGGAAGGCCCGAACCTGCAGATCGGCATCGCGCCGATCCCCGGTCCGAAGGGCGGCCGGTCGTCGTTCGTCGGCGGTGACGTGCTCGGCATCAGCGCCAACTCCACCAAGGCCGCGGCGGCGTGGGACTTCATCTCGTGGACGCTGTCCGAACAGGCCCAGGTCGAGGTGCTGGCGAAGAACAAGAACATCACCGTGCGCAGCGACCTGGCCGATAACGCCTACGCCAAGCAGGACCACCGGCTGCGGGTGTTCAACCTGCTCGCGGGCGAGGGCCAGACGCCGATCTCGGTGAACTTCGGCAAGACGTTCAACGACACCAACGGCCCGTGGACGGCGGCGGTCACCGACGCGCTGTTCGGCGCGCAGGACGTCGGCGCGACGTTGAAGCAGCACAACGGGACCATCACCGAGTCGTTGGCCAGCGGCGGCTGACGATGGCGACCGTCACGCAGGCCCGGCCGCCCGCGCCGACCCGACCGGTACCACCGGCCCGTCGTCGCGCGACCATCGCCGGCGCGCGGCGCAGGCTCGGCCTGCTCTACGCGAGCCCCATGGCGTTGCTGGTGGTGGTGCTGTTCGTCGTCCCGCTGGTGCTGATGGTGTGGATGTCGTTCAACCACTGGCCGCTGTTGGGCGCGTCGGCGCCGAACGGGGTGGAGAACTACAGCGCGTTGCAGGACCCGCTGTTCCTGCGGGCGGTCGTGTTCACGCTGAAGTACACGGCCGTCACGACGGTGGTGCTCGGTCTGGTCGCGTTCGGCCTGGCGCTGCTGGTGCAGGAGACCCGGCCGGGCGTCGGCGCCTACCGGACGGCGTTGTTCCTGCCGAGCGTGGTCGGTCTCGCGTCGACCAGCCTGTTGTTCTACGGGTTGTTCAACACCGAGGCGTCACCGCTGAACGAGCTGGTCCGGTTCCTCGGCCTCGGCCCGCTCGACTGGCTCGGTTCGACGGACAACGCGCTCGCCTCCACGGTCGGCATGATCACGTGGCGGTTCGCCGGCTTCTACATGCTGATCCTGATGACCGGCCTGCAGAGCATCGACCCGCTGCTCTACGAGGCGGCGCGGGCCGACGGCGCGAACCGGTGGCAGATCCTGTGGCGGGTCACGCTGCCGCTGCTGCGGCCGACGCTCGCGCTGACCATGGTGCTGTCGCTGACCGGCTCGCTGCTGGCGTTCGACCAGTTCTTCATCCTCACCGGCGGCAGGCATGAGACGGCCACCGTGGTCATCAGCGTCTACCGCGAGGCGTTCCTGTCCCAGGACCTCGGCCGGGCCGCGGCGGTGTCCGTGGCGATCCTCGCCGTCCTCATCGTCGTCAACGGCGCGCAGTTGCGGCTGCTGCGCCGCGGCGGCCGGTGACCGCTCCCACCGCAAGGAGATCAGGCGCCATGTCCCGCGCGCGCACCGCCGGTTTCCACGTCACCGGCTCCGCCCTCGCCGTGCTGTTCCTGCTGCCGATGCTGTGGACGCTGTACTCGTCGGTCAACAGCAGGCGTGCCGCCGACGGCGGGCCGGGCTGGGGCCTGGACAACTACGAGCGGCTGGCCGACTACGGCAGCGGCCTGGGCACGTACCTGGTCAACACGCTGGTGGTGGCGCTGGTCGCGGTCGCGGTCACCGTGGTCACCACCACGCTGGGCGGGTACGCGCTCGCACGGCTGCGGTTCCCGGGCCACAACCTGCTGTTCGTCGTCACGCTGGCGATCCTGATGGTGCCCTACACGACCATCCTGGTGCCGCTCTACCTCCTGCTCGGCTGGATCGGCCTGCAGAACTCGCTGATCGGCCTCGGCCTGGTGCTGGCGGTGTTCCAGCTGCCGTTCGGGTTGTTCATGATGCGCAGCTCGTTCGAGGCGCTGCCGCGCGAGCTGGAGGAGGCGGCGCTGATCGACGGCTGCACACCGGGCAGCGCGTTGTGGCGGGTGCTGCTGCGCGGTGTGCTGCCGGGTGTCGTCACGGTCGGCCTGTTCTCGTTCCTGGCCGCGTGGAACGAGTTCGTCGCCCCGCTGATCTTCCTCACCGACGGCGCGAAGTTCACGCTGCCGGTCGCGTTGTTCAACCTCCAGTCGGGCAGCCTCGGCTCGGTCGACTTCGAGGCGCTGCAAGCGGGCGTGGTCACGTCGGCGCTGCCGTGCGTCGTCGTCTTCCTCCTGCTGCAACGGCATTACGTCCGCGGTTTCACCTCCGGCGCCCTCAAGGGCTGACCTCACGGGCTTGGAAGGAACACCCCTCATGACCGAACGCCAAGGTCCCGTCCGGCCGACCCCGACCGCCACCTCCGCGTTGCGCCCGGTCGCGCTCGACGGCGTCACCTTCGCCGCCGACGGCTTCTTCGGCCGGTGGCAGCACCGCAACGCCACGGGCACCCTGCCGCACTGCGTCGAGCAGCTGGAGGTCTCCGGCGCGCTCGACAACCTGCGGCTGGTCACCGGCGAGACGACCGGCGAGTTCCGCAACATGTGGTTCGCCGACTCCGACGTGCACAAGACGCTGGAAGCCGCCGCGTGGCGGCTCGCCTCGGACCCGGACGACGAGCGGCTGCGGGCGTTCGTCGACACGACGGCCGAGCTGCTGGCGAAGGCGCAGGGCGACGACGGCTACCTGAACTCGTACTACACCGTCGTGAAGCCCGAGCAGCGGTGGCTCGAACCGCACTACGGCCACGAGCTGTACGTGGCGGGGCACCTGATCCAGGCGGCCGTCGCCGCCGCACGGGCCGGTGTCGGTGCCGAGCTGGTCGCGGTGGCCCGGCGGTTCGCCGACCTGCTGGTCGACCGGTTCGGCGGCCCGGACGCGCCACCCGGGCTGGACGGCCACCCCGGCGTCGAGACGGCGCTGGTCGAGCTGTACCGGGTCACCGGCCACCGGCCGTACCTGGACCTCGCCCGGCGCATGCTCGACTCGCGCGGCCGCGGCCTGCTCGACGGCGCGCGCTTCGGCTCGGCCTACCTGGTCGACCACGTGCCGGTGCGGCAGGCGGAGGAGGTCACCGGGCACGTGGTACGGCAGCTGTACCTGCTGGCGGGCATGGTGGACGTCGCCGTGGAGACCGGTGACGACGAGCTGTTCGAGGCGGCGCGCCGGTTGTGGGACGACGCGTTCGGCCGCAAGACCTACCTCACCGGCGCCCAGGGTTCGCGGCACCGCGACGAGGCGTTCGGCGACCCGTACGAGCTGCCGGCGGACCGCGCGTACGGCGAGACGTGCGCGGCGATCGCCAGTGTCCAGTGGAACTGGCGGATGCTGCTGGCCACCGGTGAGTCCCGCTACGCCGACGAGCTGGAACGCGCGCTCTACAACGCGGTGGCGGGCTCCACGTCCGAGGACGGCACGCACTTCTTCTACTCCAACCCGCTGCACCTGCGCACAGGCCACGACGGGTCGCACGAGGACGCGCCGTCGCAACGCCTGCCCTGGTATACGTGCGCGTGCTGCCCGCCGAACCTGGCACGGCTGGTCGCGTCGCTGCACGGCTACGCCGTCACGACCGACGACACGGGCGTGCAGCTGCACCTGTACTCGGCGGGCACCGTGCGCACCGACGCGGGCGAGATCGTCGTGCGCACCGAGTACCCGTGGGACGGGCGCATCACGCTGGACGTGACCGGGGCGGCGCCGTTCACGCTCGCCCTGCGCGTGCCCGGGTGGTGCGCCGAGGCGTCCGCGCTGGTCGACGGCGTGCCGGTCGACGTCACCCCCGAAGGCGGCTACCTGCGGTTGCACCGCGACTGGTCGGACGGCGCCACGGTCACGCTCGACCTGGCCATGCCGGTCCGGGTGGTCACCGCGCACCCGCGCGTGGACGCCGTGCGCGGCTGCGTCGCGTTGGCCCGCGGTCCGCTCGTCTACTGCCTGGAGCAGGCCGACCTGCCCGCCGACGTCGTGCTGGAGGACGTGCGGCTCGACCCGGCCGCGCCCGTCGACCGGACCGCGTTGCCCGCCGTCCCGGTCGCCCTGACCGCTCGCGGCGCGGTCGTGCCGCCGGACAGCGACGCCCTCTACCGCACCGCAACCCCCGAGGACTCCGCCACCGCGCTCACCATCACCGCGATCCCCTACTTCCTGTGGGGCAACCGGTCGCCCGGTCCGATGCGCGTCTGGATCCCGACCACGACCACGGGATGACACACACCCCTCCCCCAACCCCTTGAACGAGGTGCACGGTGCCAAAGCCGACACTGCGAGCCGCGTTAGCGGTCTCCGCCCTCGCCGCCACCACCCTGGTGGCCCTACCGCTCCACTCCGCCCAAGCGGCGGGCAGCACGCTGGTCGTGGACGCGGCCGTGCCGTTCCGGCCGGTCACGCACGCCGCTTCCGGCGGGCTGTACGCGTTGGCCGAGAACAACCGGCCGGCGGACTCGATGCTGCTGCCCATCAAGATGCACACCCTCACCCAGCCACCGCCGCGGGTCGGGCAGGCTCCCAACGGCCAACCGCCCGGCGGTGATGCCCTCCTCGTGGCACCGCAGGCGGACCGCGTCGGGGCGGCGCAGGTGATCCGGATGCCGGACATCTACCGCGACTTCCCGTACCGGTGGGTCAGCTGGAACGACTGGTTCGCCAAGGTCGACCAGATGGTCAACGACCGCCTGGCCGCCACCACCGTCAGCAACATCACCGCGTACGAGATCTGGAACGAGGCCGACTGGACCTGGAACACCGCCGCGGCCGGTGACTTCAACACCGGCTGGACCCGCACCGTTCAGCGCATCCGCACCCGCGACGCCGTCACCCCCGTCGCGGGCCCCGGCGACTCGCACTGGAACCCCACCCGGATGCGGGCCTTCCTCACCAACGCCCGCGACACCAACACCCTGCCCGACATCGTGGTGTGGCACGAACTGGGGCACACCACGCCGTACATCGCGGCCAACGTGGCGGCCTACCGGGCCATGGAGGCTCAGCTCGGCATCAGCCCGCGGCGCATCTTCATCAACGAGTACGCCGAGCGGGACGAGATCGACGTGCCGGGCCGCGTCACCAACTACATCGCCAAGCTCGAACGCGCCGGGGTGTGGGCCGCCGACCGGGCGTTCTGGTACGAGTACGGCACCGTCAACGGCCTGACCCACAACAACCAGCCGACCGCCTCGTGGTGGCTGTACAAGTGGTACGGCGACATGGCGGGCAACATGGTCCGCACCACCCCACGCGCCCAGACCGGCCTGGACGGCTTCGCCTCCTACGACAGCACGCGCAAGCGGGTCGACGTGGTCTTCGGCGACGAGTCCGGCACCAACAACGTCCGCGTCACCGGCCTCGGCGCCCTCGGCGGCACGGTCCGCGTCCGCCTGGAGTCCACCCCGGGCTCGGGCCGCTTCACCAACGTGTCCGCACCGACCACGCTCGCCAACACGACCTACACCGTCACCAACGGCGCCATCACCGTCCCGGTGCCGAACATGTCCGCGACCGCCTCCTACCACCTCGTGGTCGAGCCGACCAGCGGCGTGCCGTCCTACCAACAGCGGTACGAAGCGGAGAACGCGTCGGTGTTCCGCGCCGAACGGCTCTCCGCGACCAACGCGTCCAACGGCGGGTACGTCGGCCGGATCGACAACACCGGCGACCCGCGCACCGCGAGCTACGTCGACTTCATCGTCAACGTGCCCACGGCCCGCAACTACACGATGACCGTCGGGTACGCCAACGGCACCGGCGCCACCGCGACGCACGGCCTGGCCTACAACGGCAGCGCCTGGAGCACGATCAGCTACCCGCCCACCGCCGGGTGGGGCCAGTTCGGCGCCACCGTGAGCACCACCGTCGGCCTGCGGGCCGGCTACAACGTGATCCGCCTGGCGAAGGGCTCGCCCTACTTCGCCGGCGGCACCGGGTACGCGGAACTCGACTACATCCAGCTCACCTGACCCGCACGGCGGTCGGCGGTGCGCGACGCGCCGCCGACCGCCCACGCCCCTCGAGAGGTACCTCATGGCACAACCCGTAGACCGGCGAGTCTTCCTGCGCGCCACGGCGCTGGCGGCGGCGACGCCCCTGGTCGCGTCCACCGTCACGGGACGGGCGGTGGCGGCCGCGCCCGTGGCCGCGGCGTCGACGCTGCCACCGCCGGCGGCATGGCGGGTCCGGCCGTTCGCGCTGGACGACGTGACGCTCGGCGACGGCCTCTTCGCCGCGAAGCGGGACCTGATGCTCGACTACGCCCGCGGCTACGACGTGGACCGGTTGTTGCAGGTCTTCCGCGCCAACGCGGGCCTGTCGACGCGGGGCGCGGTGGCGCCCGGCGGCTGGGAAGGGCTGGACGGCGAGGCCAACGGCAACCTGCGCGGCCACTACACGGGCCACTTCCTCACCATGCTGTCCCAGGCGTACGCGGGCACCGGCGAGCAGGTCTACGCCGACAAGATCCGGTACGTGGTCGGCGCGCTGGCCGAGGTGCGTGACGCGTTGCGGCGCGACCCGGTGCCGCTGAGCGTGCCGGGCAAGTTCGGCACGGCGGTGGAGAACCCGCGCGGCAGCTACCGGTTCTTCGACCTGCCGCCGACCGTGCTCGCGGGCACGCCCGCCGTCACGATCTCCGCCTGGGTCAAGCCGGAGCACGACACCACGTGGGCGCGGGTGTTCGACTTCGGCAACAACGTTTCCCGGTACATGTTCCTGACGCTGCGCAGCCACCTGAACCGGCCGCGCTTCGCGATCACCCCCAACGGTCCGGGTGCCGAGCAGGTCATCGACGGCACCGGGCCGGTGCCGGTCGGCCGGTGGCACCACGTCGCGGTCACCATCGAGGGCACCACCGGCTCGCTCTACCTCAACGGCGAGCGCGTCGGCGTGAACACGAACATGACGCACAACCCGGCCACCCTGGGCGCGCTGCGCAACCACTGGCTCGGCAACTCGCAGTTCAGCGCCGACCCGGCCTTCGCGGGCGCGTTCGACCAGGTGGACCTCTGGTCGCGGGCGTTGAGCGCCGACGAGGTCGCCGCGCTCCAGCACACGCCCGCGCGGGGCGACCTGGCGTCGTACTCGTTCGACGAGACCGGCGGCACGGTGATCGCCGACGCGTCCGGGCGCGGTCAGCACGCCACGCTGCGGCGCACGTGGGGCGGCCCGAGCCACCCCGGCTTCCTCGCCGCCTACCCGGAGACCCAGTTCATCACGCTGGAGTCGATGACCAGCGGCAACTACACCGTCGTGTGGGCGCCGTACTACACCGCGCACAAGATCCTGCGCGGCCTGCTGGACGCCTACCTCAACACCGGTGACGAGCGCGCGCTCGACCTCGCCGGCGGCATGGGCGACTGGATGCACTCGCGGCTGTCGAAGCTGCCGAAGGCCACGTTGCAGCGGATGTGGGGCATCTTCTCCAGCGGCGAGTTCGGCGGCATCGTGGAGGCGATCTGCGACTTGCACGCCCTCACCGGCAAGGCCGAGCACCTGGCGCTGGCGAAGCTGTTCGACCTGGACCGGCTCATCGACTCGTGCGCGGCGGGCACCGACATCCTCGACGGGCTGCACGCCAACCAGCACATCCCGATCCTCACCGGCATGGTGCGGCTGCACGACGAGACCGGCGAGCAGCGGTACCTGACCGCGGCGCGCAACTTCTGGGACATGGTCGTGCCCAACAGGATGTACGGCATCGGCGGCACGAGCACGGCGGAGTTCTGGCGGGCGCGCGGCAGCATCGTCGGCACGTTGAGCGAGACCAACGCCGAGACGTGCTGCGCCTACAACATGCTCAAGCTGAGTCGGGTGCTGTTCTTCCACGAGCAGGACCCGAAGTACATGGACTACTACGAACGCGCGCTCTACAACCAGGTGCTGGGGTCCAAGCAGGACCGCGCCGACGCGGAGAAGCCGCTCGTCACGTACTTCATCGGCCTGCTGCCCGGTCACGTCCGGGACTACACGCCGAAGGCCGGGACCACGTGCTGCGAGGGCACCGGCATGGAGAGCGCGACCAAGTACCAGGACTCGGTGTACTTCGCCAAGGCCGACGGGAGCGCGCTGTACGTCAACCTCTACAGCGCGTCCACGCTGAAGTGGGAGGAGAAGGGCGTCACGGTCACCCAGACCACGGACTACCCGGTCGAGCAGGGCACCACGATCAGCGTGCACGGCGGTGGGCGGTTCGACCTGCACCTGCGCGTGCCGGGGTGGGCCTCGGACTTCCGGGTCGAGGTCAACGGCGAACGGGTGCCGCGTGCCGCGGTGGCGGGTTCGTACCTAACGTTGTCGCGGACGTGGCGCAGCGGTGACACGGTGCGCGTGTCCATCCCGTTCCGGCTGCGGGTGGAGCGGGCGTTGGACGACCCGGCGACCCAGACGTTGTTCTACGGCCCGGTGAACCTGGTCGCGCGGGACGCCCGCCGGACGTTCCTGGAGTTCGGGCTGTACCGCAACGCCGGGCTGTCCGGCGACCTGCTGCCCAGCCTGACGCCCGTGCCGGGCAAGCCGCTGCACCACGTGCTGGACGGTGTGGAGTTCGCGCCGTTCTTCGAGGGCACCGAGGACCCGACGCACGTCTACTTCCGCCGCCGTGAGCCCCGGATCGCGTTCGGCGGTCGGGACTCCGGCGTGGCGAACCCCGGTCGCGGCGACGGGACCACGTTCCTGGACGAGGTGTGGGCCGCCGCGCCGTTCCGGGCCAAGGGCCACCTGATCCAGCACGTGAGGGCGACCGCGGCCACCTGGGTGTCCGCGGGCCTGCTCACCGCCGAGGACGCGGCCAAGGTGGTGAGCGCGGCGCAGGACGCCACCTACGCGGCCTGAGCGTCGCTCCCACGTGCGATTCTCTTCCGCCGAAGGGCCGGTGTGGGACCTTCGGCGGAAGACGCACGGGCAGGTGATCTCGGCGCTCGGCACTCCGATGGGACTTCTTTGGCCCCGGCGTGCAACGGATCGGGCGGGTTCTCCGTTGAGGGGCGTGATCACAAGCCAAGTGGCCGATCGGGAGAGTGCCGATGGAGTTCGGTGAGTACGTGGTCGGGCGGCGTCCGGCGCTGATGCGGTTCGCCACGGTGCTGACCTGCCAGACCTGGCTGGCCGAGGACATCGTCAGCGACGTGCTCGGTCGTGCCTACGAGCGGTGGGACCGGATCTCGGGGATGGCCGAGCCACACGCCTACGTGCGGCGGATGGTCGTCAACGAGTACCTGTCCTGGCGACGGCGGCTGGCCCGCACGTCGCCCCGGGCCGAGGTCGAGCCGGACGCCCCGTTCAGCGACGGCGCCGACGAACGGGCCCAGCGCGACGCGCTGATCCGCAGGCTGGCGCGTCTGCCCCGGCGCCAGCGCGCGGCGGTCGTGCTGCGCTACTACGCCGGGCTGTCCGACGCCGAGATCAGCGCCGAGCTGGGCTGCCGGGTGACGACGGTGCGCAGCCAGATCTCCCGCGCGCTCGCCACCCTCCGGGTCGACCTCACCGCCAACCCCCACACCTACCAGGAGACGAGATGACCGACCTGCGCGCGCTCAACGACGCCTTCGAGGAACTGGAGCGGCGGGCCGACGTCGCCACCGCGACCGGGTCGTTCGACCTGCCGCACCGGAACCGCGCGCGAGCGTCCCGGCTGGTGCCGATGGCCCTCGCCGCCGCCGCGGTGGCCGGCCTGGTGACCGGCGCGGTGCTGCTCGTGCCGGGCGACGACCCGGGCACGCAGGCGGCCCAGCCCGGCGGTTCCACGACGACCGCGCCCGTCACCACCACCACGGCGACGCCACCGCCACCGGCCTACGACAACCCCGAGCTGCTGGCCGAGCGGTTCCGGGCCGTGCTCGGCGACCTGGCCACGTTCACCGTGACCGAGACCGGTCCGGGCGCCTCGGTGATGACCCTGCCCGATAAGCCGATCACCGGCACGGCACCGACCACCACCACAGCGCCGACCACCACCACGGTGCCGATTTCCACGGCGCCGACCACCACGGTGCCGATCGACCCGGGTTCCCAGCCGAAGACCGTCGGCTCCTCGATCGTGGGAACGTTGACCTCGGCCGGGGTGACCGGCGGCTTCGACCTGCTGATGTACCCGGGCCAGGGCCGCGACGGGGCGTGGTGCGACGCCCCGGACGAGCCGAGCTGCAGCGTGCGCGAGCTGCCCGACGGCTCGTCGCTGGCCACCAGCCAGGTCGCCCTGGAGAGCGGGGGCGTGACCCACCAGGTCTCGCTCGTCCGCCCGGACGGCCTGGTGTTCGTCATGCACGTGAGCAACCGGCAGTCGCCCAAGGGCAGCGGCCCCGTGCTCGGCGCCCAGCCCCCGCTCACCGTGGAGCAGCTGGTGCAGATCGCCACCTCCGACCGCTGGTGACGGCTGAACGACGACGCTGACCACGACCGGGGATCGCGGGACCGCCCGCGATCCCCGGTCGCCGCGATCAGGCCCGGAGCCGGTAGGCCCGCAGGACCGTCTGGTCGACCGTGTTGCCGTCCGTGTCGGAGGCGACGACGCGCAGCGAGACGTACCCGCCCGGCTTGCCGCCCGCCGGGACGACCGACCGCACCGGCACCCAGTTCGCGCCGTCGTCGAACGACGCGAACGCCGTCAGCTCGCGCACGGTCGCCTTGCCCGCACCGGCCTGCCGTGACGCGGTGAACCGCACCGGCAGCGGCACACCGGCCCGTGCGCTGTTGCGGAGGTCGAGCGGGATCGCGTAGCCCACCTGCAACAACGGCAGCTTGCCCGGCGCGTCGGCCGCACTGGTGAAGCCCCACGTGGTGCGCACGTCGGTGGACAGCTCCAGCTGCGGCACGCCGCCGCGGGCCGCGTCGAGGGAGAGTTCGTAGCGACCGGGTTCGGCCGGCACGTCCCACCAGCCCCGGCGCGGGTCGTAGCCGACCCCGAGCGACACGCCGTCCCGCTTGAGCTCCATGCTGCCGTAACCGGTGGCAGTCCAGGACTCGACGGCGCTGCCGGTCGCGAACGGCGAGACCTTCGCCTCGATGCCGTTGCCGGCCCTGGTCACGCCACCGCCGGCCGCCCACTGCACGACCGACGTCCCGTCCAGCCGCGGCGCGGCGACCGCGGCGTTCCAGTCACGCCGGTACTGACGGCCCGGCTCGAACGCGGCGGGTTCGAGGTCGGACCAGATGCCGACCTGCGGATCGCGCGCGTCCACACCGAACATCCGGCCGATGAACCCTTCCTGGTACCAGCCGATGCCGTTGCCCGCGCTGTAGTACTCGGTGCGGGCCACGGGCGCGACCAGCGCCTCGTCCAACAGAACGCCCAGGTTGTCCACTGCGGCACCCCGGACCATCGGGTACAGGCGCTGGCGGACCAGGCCGTCCGCGCCCGAGGACCGGTAGGTGGCCTTGACCTCGGCCAACTCACTCCGCTTCACCCGGTACGCCTTGCCGGACGGCAGCGCGCCCCGCTCCGGGAAGAACAGGTTGTAGCTGACCGGCGAGGAGTCGATCGCGTGCAGCGCGACCACGCCGCCGATCCCGGCCAAGAGCTCCTCCGCGCCGTGGTCGGACGCCGACAGCACCGGCAACGCGGTCTGCGGGACGTTCGGGAACGGCAACGGCCCGAGCAGCAGCACGGCCGCCGCACCGGCGTCCTTCAGCTGCTGCGCCACCGCGTAGAGGTCCTCGTCGGTGCCTTCCAGCACGACGAGCGCGCCCATGACGTCACCGTCGCGCCTGGCGGTGCGGAACTCGTGCGTGCCGGGCGGGAAGTACGGGCTCGCGTCGGCGTAGCGCACCGGCAGTTCGAACCCGCCCAACGCCACCCGCGGCCGTGCGGCCTTGAGCGTGGTCGAGTACGTCAACTGCGGCAACGGGTCGCCGAACGACAGCCCGTACACCGGCGTGGAGCCTTCGACCGGCCCGGTGACGCCGGAGGTCTTGCCCGGCTCCGTGGGCACGCCCAGGTCGACTTCGCGGTGCAGCGGTCGCACGCCGTCGTCGCCGAGGTCGACCGTGATGGGCTTGCCCTGCCTCGCGTCCAGCTCCACGGTCACGTCGGCGGCCGTCGACACCTTGCCCGCGACCTCGGTGACGGAGACCGGCGTGTACCAGCTCGCGAGCGCGGAGTGCTGCTCGACCCGGCCGAGCACGGCGTAGTCGGACACCGGCAGCTTGACCGTGCCGCGGCCCTCGGCGTCGAGCGGGAGCGTGCGCGACTTTCCGGTCTTCAGGTCCACCAGCAGCAGGAACTCGTTGACCGGTGCCTTGCCGTCGCGCCCGGTGATCCGGACGGTCACCGCGTGGCGCTCCTCCTGCACGTACGCGCCCACCGAGGTGGTGACGCGGACGCCGTCGGCGGTCGCCTCGACGTGACCGAAGAACGTGCCGAGCCCCTTGCGGGGGTCGAGCCGCACGACCACCGGGGCGGTGCCGTGCGCGGGCACCGTGACGCTCGACGGCACGGTGAAGTCGGCGCCGAGGTCGTGCCGGAGCTGCAACGTGACCGGCTGGTCGCCGTCGTTGGCGTAGGTGATCGTCTTGTCGTGCACGGTCGTGTGCGGCCACTCCACCAGCCCGAACGACAGGCTGCCGACGTCCGCGCGCACCCGCTGCTCGACCGCGCGCCGCACGTCGAGCAGCCCCGTGCCGACGTGGTCGGGTGAGTCCGCGACCGGCTTGACCGATCCCATCAGGGCCGCCTTGAGCTGCGGCGCGGTCCAGGTGGGGTGGCGCTGCGCCAGGATCGCGGCGGCGCCCGCCACGTGCGGCGCGGCCATCGACGTGCCGGTCAGCCGCGCGTGCAGGTCGCCGACCGCTTGGTCCGGCAACGTGCCGTTCGCCCGTGCCGCCACGATGTCCGTGCCGGGAGCGGCGATATCGGGCTTCACCGCGTAGTCGCCGAGCCTCGGCCCGCGCGAGGACGATTCGTTCAGCCGGCCCTGCTTGGTGAGGTTCGCGACGGCCAGCGCCTCGTTCGCCGCGGCGGGTGCGGAGACCTTGCGGTAGGTGTAGTCGTTGCCCGCCGCGACCACGAACAGCGTGCCCGTCTCCGCCGTGAGCCGGTCGACGGCCAGCGACAACGGGTCCGTGCCGTCGCTCTGGTCACCGCCGAGGCTCAGGTTGACGACCTTGGCCTTGACCTCGCGGGCCGCCCACTCCATGCCCGCGATGACCGCGCTCTCCGGGCAGTCCCACGTGCCGCAGACCCGTCCGATGGCGAGCTTGGCGCCCTTGGCGACCCCGCTGTACGTGCCGCCGCGCCCGGCGACGGTGGCCGCGACGTGGGTGCCGTGGCCGACGTTGTCCTGGATGCCCTCGCCGGTGAAGTCCTCGGCCGCCACGACGACGTCCTTCAGCTCCGGGTGCTGCCGGTCGTAGCCGGTGTCCAGGACGGCCACGGTCACGCCGCCGCCGTCGAACCCGGCCTGCCACGCGCCCGGCGCGTCCACCATCGGCACGCTCTGGTCGAGCGTGATCCTGGCCTTGCCGTCGAGCCAGAGCTTGTCGGCGGTCTGGACGCCCACCTGGCGGTCCGCCCACCGCCGCGCGGCCTCCGACTTCACGACGGCGGCCGACGCACCCACCCCCGGGGTGAGCAGCGGGATGTGGTCGGTCTTCGCGTCGTCGTAACCGAAGTCGAGCAGGGCCGTGACGTCGAAGAACCGCTTGTCGACCCGGTCGTGCGCCAGGTCGTCGAGCGCGTCCTCCGGCACCACGAACTGGTGGTCCTCCTCGACGTACCGGACGAACCTCGCCCCCGGACGCCCCTCGATGCGGACGAGCGCCCCCTGCTCGTCCACGACCACCTTGTCGCCGGTGATCAACGTGATGGTCCGGGCCGCTCCCCCGACCACCGGCGCCGCCTGTGCCGCGACCGGGCTCACCAGCCCGGCCGCGAGCACGGCGACCACCAACCAGCGTGCGTGACGCACGTGTTGCCTCCCCAGTGATGAACGCGCTTTCCCGGAGGAGACTCACCGGGACGCTTCGAGGTTGCACTGGTGGGTGGAACACGGTCGTTCACAGTTGCGCGAAGGTCGACAGGTCAGATCGCGGAGCAGTCGGCTTTGTCCGTCCACTCCGTGCCGCACCGGTAGAGCGCGAAAGGCGTGTTGTAGCCGTAGCGCGTGCCCAGGGTGTTGTACTCGCCGACGTCGATCCGCTGGGCCACGTAGTGGTCGGTCGCGGTGGCGGTGACCGTGTCGGTGTAAGGCGGACGGGCGGTCGTGGTGGTGGTCGTCGTCGGGGTGACGCCGCCGTCGAGGCCCCAGAAGCGGGCCAGGTGGTAGGCGGTGCAGATGTTGACGTCCAGCATGTACGCGGCGGTGCCGCCGCACTGGGTGGTGCCGGTGCCGGGGTCGACGGGCTGGCCGTGGTTCATGCCGGTGATCGAGTAGTACTCGACCGTGCCGCCGTAGACGCGGTGCGGGTAGCCGGCCACGGTGTCGCTGACGTCCGGTGTCTGGTCGGTGCCGTTGACGTTCGTCCACTGCTCGACCAGTTCGGTGCCGTTGAGCGGCCGCACGGTGGTGTCGGCGGTGCCGTGCCAGATGGACACCTTCGGCCGCGGGCCGGAGTGCGCGAACGCCGCCCGGACCTTGTCACCCCACTGGGCGGGGCTGAGGTTCGTGCCGGGGTTCATGCAGCTGAACGCGGCGACCATCGACGTGGCGCACTGGTAGGGCAGCCCGGCCACGATGCCGCCGCCGGAGAACACGTCCGGGTAGGTGGCGAGCATGACCGCGGTCATCGCCCCACCCGCGGACAACCCGCTGACGTACGCGGACGTGGCGCCGTTGTCCTGTTTGGCCTTGTCCACCATCTGCTTGATGGACAGCGCTTCCCCGGAGCCGCGGCGGGTGTCGCCCGGCTCGAACCAGTTGAAGCAGGAGTTGGCGTTGTTCTGGGACTTCTGCTGCGGCACCACGACGGTGAACTTCCACCGGTCGGCCAGTTGCGGCCATCCGCTGGCCGGGCCGTAACCGGTGGCGTTCTGCGTGCAGCCGTGCAGGGCGACGACGACCGGACGGCCCGCGGGCAGCCCGGCGGGCACGTAGCGGAACATCTGCAGGTTGCCCGGGTTCGTCCCGAAACCCGTGACTTCCCGCAAGGTCGCGGCGGCGGCTGGCCCTGGCGAGGAGACCAGGTGGACCGCGGTGGCCAGCACCGCGACGACTGCCGCGGCGAGACCGCGAACGGCCCGGACAGGGCGACGATCCGACATGGGCGCATCCTCCACGTTAAGTGATGGCGGTCACGTGCGATGCGTCCGACGCTAGGAGCACCCGGCGCTGTCCGTCGCTGGTGACCCACGCCACTCTTCACGCCACGTCGGTGTGTGGGGCCGCCACATCATCACGCAACGTTCCGATACTTTCGACCCGCTCCGGGCCGCACCTACCCCGAACCGATCTCGCGTCGTACCAGCGCTCTTGCGTCTCTATAGGTGAATTTCAATCCTTGACGCCGACGATCATTCACCTTAGCTTTCGAAAGCATCAACCGGCTGCGTCGCAACTTTCGGGCCGCGTCGGTCCTGCTAGCCCTTGGAGGAAGTGATGTCCAGAACTGCTGTCACCGTCGCCGGCAGGCCGGTGGCGCGCGGCGCGCGGCGACGTCTCGCGGCCCTGGCCGGTGCGGTCGGGTTGCTGGGCGGGTTGGCCGTGGTGCTGCCGCAAACCGCGGCCGTGGCGGCCGACTGCTCCGGCGGCTACGTCGCGCTGACCTACGACGACGGCCCGATCGCGGGCAGCACCACCACGCTGCTCAACGCCCTGCGCTCGGCGGGCCTCCGGGCTACGTTCTTCAACCAGGGCAACAAGGTCATTTCCAATCAGGCACTGGCGCGCAGCCAACGCGACGCCGGGATGTGGGTGGAGAACCACAGCTGGTCCCACCCCCACATGACCCAGCTCAGCCAGGCCCAGATGACCTCCGAGATCTCCCGGACCCAACAGGCCATCCAGTCCGCGACCGGCGTCGCGCCCAAGCTGTTCCGCCCGCCCTACGGCGAGACCAACAGCACCCTCAAAGCCGTCGAAGCCCAGTTCGGCCTGACCGAAGTGCTCTGGAACGTCGACTCCCGCGACTGGGCCGGCGCGAGCACCGCCCAGATCGTCCAAGCCGCCTCCACCGTCCAGAACGGCGGCGTCATCCTCATGCACGACGGCTACCAGACCACCCTCAACGCCGTCCCCCAGATCGCCGCCAACCTCGCCGCCCGCAACCTCTGCGCCGGCATGATCTCCCCCTCCACCGGCCGGGCCGTCGCACCGAACACCCCGACGACGGGCCCCACGACCACCACCACGACGTCCCAGCCGGGCGGCGGCTCCTGCACCGCGACCTACCGCACGAGCCAGCGGTGGGGTGACCGCTTCAACGGCGAGGTGACGATCCGGGCCGGTTCCTCGGCGATCACCAGCTGGACCGCCACGGTGACCGTCACCTCCCCGCAGAGGGTGTCGACCACCTGGAACGGCACGCCGAGCTGGGATTCCAGCGGCACCGTGATGACCATGAGGCCCAGCGGCAACGGCAACCTCGCCGCGGGCGCGAGCACGACGTTCGGCTTCACCGTGATGGCGAACGGCCAGTGGGCCTCGCCGACCGTGACCTGCCGGACCCCCTGACGCACGCCGGTGTGCCCCGCACAGCGAAGTGAGGGGCACACCGGCGTGCTTGTGCTCAGGTCCTGAACGCCTGCGTGCCGCCCGGACGGCGGCTCACATGCCAGTGGCCTCCGAGAGGTCGGCCGGCGTGACACCGCGGGCACGGCGCAGCGCGCGCAGCCGCGGCCCACGGCGGTCAGCACGCGGTCCAGGTCTTCGTCCACCGCCCCAGCTTGCCGCACCGGCAAGATTGCTTGCCACTCCGGCGACTCGCGACGCACTGCCGGGACCGGTCGTCGCCGGCAGTGAGGACCACCTCCGACGGGTTCCCGCTGGTCACGTTGCTCCTCTTCGCCACTTGGGCGCGCCGTTCGACCAGGTGGATCGCCGCTCGAAGTAGGCTGCCCGCGCGGTCTGGAAAAAAGTTCGGCGGGTGTGTCGATCCACGGCTCGGCCCGTTCGACCTTGGGGTGACAGGGTCCGGAAAGGGCCCGGACAACGGCCGAGGAGACTTTCGACCATGAAGTACATGCTGATCATGCGCGCCACCGACGAGGCCTTCGCGTCGATGGGCGACATCGACTTCAACGAGATCCTGGAGACCATGGGGAAGTTCAACGACGAGCTGATCCGCGCCGGCGTGCTGGTCGCCGCGGAAGGGCTCGCCGACGCCGAGGAAGGCGTGGTCGTGGACTACTCGTCCGAGCCCCCGGTGGTCACCGACGGCCCGTACGGCGAGACCAAGGAGCTGTTCAACGGCTTCTACATCCTCAACGTCGCCTCGAAGGAGGAGGCCGTCGAGTGGGCCAAGCGGCAGCCCCTGACCGGGGCCGGTGTCAAGACCGAGATCCGCCGGGTCACCACGATCGACGAGTTCCCGCAGGACAACGAGTGGATCCAGAAGGAGAAGGCGTGGCGGGAAGCCACCGGGCAGCTCTGAGCGGGTCGACGTCGAGCGACCCCACCGGTCGCGGTGCGGTCGCCGCCGTCTGGCGGATCGAGTCGGCGCGGATCGTCGGTGCGCTCGCGCGCTACACCGGCGATTTCGCGCTGGCCGAGGACCTGGCGCAGGAGGCGCTGGCCGAGGCGCTGGTGACCTGGCCGCGCGACGGCGTGCCGCGCAACCCGGCGGGGTGGCTGCTCACCGTCGGCCGTCGGCGCGCGATCGACGGCTTCCGCAGGCGGTCCGCGCTGGACGAGAAGTACGCCGTCCTCGCCCGCGACCTGGGCGAGGACGGCGCCGCACCGGGTGACGGCGCCGACGACGTGCTGTGGGACCCCGACCAGATCGACGACGACGTGCTGGCGCTGATGTTCATCTCGTGCCACCCCGTGCTGTCGCGGGAGGCGCGGGTGGCGTTGACGCTGCGCGTGGTCGGCGGTCTGACCAGCGACGAGATCGCCAAGGCGTGCCTGGTGCCGACGGCGACCGTGCAGGCCCGGATCACGCGGGCGAAGAAGACGCTCGGCGCGGCCGAGGTGCCGTTCGAGGTGCCGACCGCCGAGGAGCGGACCGCGCGGCTCGGCTCGGTGCTCAACGTGATCTACCTGATCTTCACCGAGGGTTCGACGGCCAGCTCGGGTGACGATCTGATCCGGTTCGACCTCGCGGGTGAGGCGCAGCGCCTGGCCAGGGTGCTGGCCCGGCTGGTGCCGGACAAGGCCGAGGTGCACGGCTTGCTGGCGTTGTTGGAGCTGACCGCGGCGCGGTTCCCGGCCCGCACCGGGCCCGACGGCGAGCCCGTGCTGCTGGAGCACCAGGACCGCCGCCGGTGGGACCGTGCCGCGATCCGCCGGGGACGTGCCGCGCTGGCCCGTGCCGAGCAGGTCGGCCGGGGGCTGGGCGCTTACGGGCTGCAGGCGGCCATCGCCGAGTGCCACGCCGTGGCGCCGTCGGTGGAGGAGACGAACTGGGAGCGGATCGTGCTGCTGTACGAGGCGCTCGGCCGGCTCGCGCCGTCACCGGTGGTCGACCTGAACCGGGCGGTGGCGGTGTCCATGGCACGGGGACCCGCCGCCGCGTTGCCGATCGTGGACGGGCTCGCCGGTTCCGAGGCGCTGGCGAACTCCTACCTGCTGCCCAGCGTGCGCGGCGAACTGCTCAGCCGGTTGGGGCGGGCGGACGAGGCGCGGGCGGAGTTGGCGCGGGCCGTGCGGTTGTGCGGCAACGACCGTGAGCGGGCGGTGCTGGAGGGCAAGATCGCCGACCTCACGGCATCGGGGTGAGGATCATGGTGTTCCACCAGTAGCCGAGCTGGTCGAGCGCGTCCGGGTCCAGTGCCGTAGAGGACCTCAGCACGCCCGTGGTCGAGGTGCGCGTGTCGACCCACCACAGCTGACCGACGCCGTCGGCCACGAAGCACGTCGTGTACTCGCCGGGGACGGGACCGCTCACGGACCGGTAGTACAGGGCGTAGTGGGCCGGGCGGGTGAGGGGACGACAGCCTCCGGACTCGTCCTCGCGCGGGATGCCCCTGGCGTCGACCAGTGCCTTGAAGTGGGCGTCCTGCGCGGCGCGATCGGTGAACAGGTGGAACACCGCTTGGTCCGGGGGTGCGAAGCGGAAGTGCTCCTGGTTCGCCTTGGTGCACGTGACGGTCGCCGCGACGCCCGCGCCGGTTGACGGCGTGGGCGCGCAGGTCGGGTTGCCGCGGTAGACCCCGGGCAGCCGGTCGAGCAGGACGGTGACCTGCTGGTCGACGGCCACGGTGGTGGCCGTGGTCGTCTTGGCGGTGGTCGTCTTGGCGGTGGTCGTCTTGGCGGTGGTCGTCTTGGCGGTGGTCGTGCCGGAGGCGGAGTTCGCGAGCCTGCGGTCGCCTGCCCAGTCCACCGACCAGACCAACACCACCGCCACGATCGCCAACGCCACCGCACCGGCCACGATCGGCGCCACTTTCCGGCTCGACGTCCGCGTGGCAGGCGGTGCGGGAGCATTCATCACGCCGCCTTGCGGACCTGACTGCAAAGTTGCAACAAAATGCGGAACCGACCGCGGACCGGACTGCCGCGGACCGGCGTGCGCCTGGCCGGCGGGCGGCGGAGCGGCAGGACGTGAAGGTGCGGCGGAGGGTGGCGACTCACCGGCCAGTGGCGAGGAGTGCGACCCAGGGGCGGATGGCGCGGGCGGCGCGGAACCGGCGGCGACGTGCGATGGGGTTGGCGGAGGCGCGGAAGCAGGCCCGGCGGCCAGGCCAGGCGGAGTGGGCGCGGAAGCAACGGCGGGCAAGGAACCGGCGGCGAGCTGAGGCGGCGACGCGGCGGCGAGGTGCGGCGAGGCGGCGGGCTGAGGCGGCGACGCAGCGGCGAGGCCAGGTGGAGTCAGTGCGGGCGCGGCGGCGAGGTGCGGCGGAGTAGTGGCCGGCGAGGCGGTGGCGAGAGGTGGGGTGGTGAGTGCTTCTGCGGCGGCGGTGGCCAGGGCGCCGGCGGTCGGGAAGCGGTGGGTCGGGTCCTTGGCCATGCCGTGCCGGATCACGTCGTCCAACGCGCGTGGCACGGCCGGGTTGGTCGCCGAGGCGGCGGGTGGTGGTTGTTGGAGGTGGGCCCAGAGGAGTGCGGCGGCGCTGTCCACCTCGAACGGGCGGTGGCCGGTGACGCACGCGTGCAGCACGCAAGCCAGGGCGTAGACGTCCGCGCGGCCGTCCACCTGGCCGTCGCCGAACCGTTCCGGCGCCAGGTAGTCCAAGGTCCCGATCACCGCGCCGGACGCGGTCAGGTGCGTGCCGGCGGGCAGCACGCTGCGCGCGATGCCGAAGTCCACCAGGTACACGAAGTCGTCCGGCGTGACGAGGATGTTCGACGGCTTGACGTCCCGGTGCACCAGGCCGTCCGCGTGCGCGGCGTCGAGCGCGCCCGCCACCTGGGCGATGATCCGCACGGCCCGGTCCGGGTCCAGCGGACCGTCCTCGAGGACCGCCGCGAGGTCACGGCCCTCCACCAGCCGCATGTCCAGGTAGAGCCGGCCGTCGATCTCGCCGTAGGCGTGGATCGGGATGACGTGCGGCTCGCGCAGCCGTGCCGCGATCCGCGACTCGCGCCGGAACCGGGCGCGGAACTCCTCGTCGTCGTTGTGCACGGCGGAGAGCCGCTTCAACGCCACCACGCGGTCGTGCGCCGTGTCGTGAGCCCGGTGCACCTCGCCCATGCCGCCGCGCCCCAACAGCTCACCGACACGATAAGGCCCGAACGCCTCCGCCATGACTCTCCCGGTTCCGCCACGCCGCCACTGCAGGACCGACGCGGATCACCGGTGAAGGGTTCCACACCGTCGAGTGCCCGCCACCACGTCGGTCTCGGAGCCGGCAGGACTTCTCACCCATTCGCCGGAAACGGTGGGGCGTTGCGCTGAGTAACTTCCAGTGCACGGTCCCTGCCGTTGATCGACCCTCGAAAGGTGGAAGATCATGAACCGTGCCGTGAAACGACTGGTCACCCTGGCGAGCGCGCTGGCCCTGTCGTTGATCACCGTCCCGGCGACGCCGTCCGCCGCCGCACCCGGCGCCTACTGGACGCCGGAACGGATGCGCGCCGCCGTTCCGCTCGACCTGCCCACCGCACCTCTCTCCGCACTGCGCTCCACCGTCCTGACCGGCGAACCCACCACCGTCGCACCACTGGCCTTCCCCCACGGCGGCGGCGCGTGGACCGGCGGCGGAGCCGTCGTGCGGACCGCCGGCCGGGTGTTCTTCACCTACCAGGGCCGCAACGCCTCGTGCAGCGGCAACGCCGTGACCAGCGCCAACAAGAGCACCGTGATCACCGCCGGGCACTGCGTGAAGCTCGACGGCGCCTACCACACCAACGTCGCGTTCGTCCCGGCCTACGACAGCGGCAACGCCCCGTACGGCACGTGGGCCGCTCGCGCCACGTTCGCGACACCGCAGTGGCACGCGAGCGAGGACATCAACTACGACATCGGCGCCATCGTCGTCGGGCAGCTGAACGGCCAGTCCCTCACCGACGTCGTCGGCGCGCAGGGCATCGCGTTCAACCTGCCGAAGGCCGACAACACCTACGCCTTCGGCTACCCGGCCGCGGCCCCTTACGACGGCAGCAAGCTCATCTACTGCAGCGGGCGGACGTTCAACGCCTTCCTCAGCAACGGCATCGGCATGACCTGCGACATGACCGGCGGCTCGAGCGGCGGTCCGTGGTTCCGGACGTTCTCCGAGGCGACCGGCACCGGCACGGTGAACTCCGTGAACAGCTACAAGATCAACCTGTTCCCGAACTGGATGTTCGGCCCGTACTTCGGCGCCGACGCCCAGAACCTCTACAACCAGGCACAGGCCGCCTGAGCCGGGCCGTGGGTCGGGCCCGGTGCCCGGCCCACCGCCGGTCCCCCTGGCGATCTTCATCCGGGTGGGTGAGAAACTTCGGGCTCACCGAAGTCGAGGGGACGACCATGCTCACGCAGGCGACGAACGTGCTGCACATGCACCAGAAGGTCACCTTGATGGTGAACCGCTACGAAATCTTCGCCGACAACGGCGGCGAGCCCGGTCACCTGGTCGCGTTCGTCGAGCAGAAGCGGATGGCCTTCAAGGAGCAGGTCACCATCTACACCGACGCGAGCAAGAGCCACGTGCTCGCGGGCTTCCGCGCGCGCAAGGTCATCGACCTCGGCAGCGGTTACGACGTGCTCGACGGCGCCGGGCAGCCGATCGCCCTGTTCCGCAAGGACTTCGGCAAGTCCCTGATCAACTCCACCTGGCACCTCGACCAGCCGAACGCGCCGACCACCACGGGCCGCGAGCGCAACCACGGCCTCGCCGTCCTGCGCCGCATCTGGGGCTTCCTGCCGCTGGTCAACAACATCCCGTTCCCGTTCCGGTACCACTTCGACTTCACCCGGAACGGTCAACCGGTGTTCAGCGTGGACAAGAAGACCTGGGTCCGCGACCACTACCTGATCCAGATCGCCGACCCCTACGTCGACCGCCGCGCGGTGATCGCGCAGGCCGTCGCCGTGGACGCCCTCCAGTCCCGCTAGCGGCCGTCGTTCACGCTTCCCCGATCGTGTGCTCGGGCGCGGAGAAGACGGCCGTCACGCACGGGTCGGCGCCGCGCCGGGTCAGCGCGAGCGGCGGGGCGGCGGCCAGGTGCTCCGCGACCGCGCCCAGCCAGCGCACCTCGAAACTCGCGCCGACGCACGCACCGGGACCGACCGCGAACGGCAGGAAGGCGCCGGGACGACCGGCCGAGTCCCAGCGCCCGGGGTCGAACACGTCCGCGTCCGGCCAGTACCGGGGGTGTCGCTGCAACGCGTGCACGGGAACGACCACGTCGTCACCGCGCAGCGCCTTCAGCGGCCCGATGCGGTGGTCGCGGAGCACCGGGCGACGGTGCTGCCAGGCGGGCGGCCACAGCCGGAGCGTCTCCAGCGCGATGTGCCGCGGTGACGCCTCCTCGAGTGCTCCGACCCGCCGCCGGGCGTCGACCAGCTCGGCGGACTGCCGCACGCAGATCAACGCGGACGCCGTTCCTGCACGACTTCGCGCTCACCGAGAACCACGTGGTCCTGTGGGACACGCCGATCGGCTTCGACGGGTTCGAGTGCCGCTGGCTCCCGGACCACCCGACGAGGGTCGGCGTCCTGCCGCGGACCGGCGGCGACGTGCGCTGGCTCGACATCGACCCGGTCCACGTCAGCCACACCCTCAACGCCTACGACGACGGGGACGTGGTCGTGGTCGACGTCGTCACGGCGGAGGGCCCGTTCGACCCGGCCGACCCCGGCGCGATCCGGCCCGCGCTGGACCGCTGGACCATCGGCGCCGACGCGGTCGACCAGCGCCGCCTCGACGACCGGCCGCAGGACTTCCCGCGCGTCAACGACGCCCGCGCCACCCGCCCGCACCGGTACGGCTACTCCGCCGCGACCGCCCTGTACGGCATCCCGTTCACGCCCGAGGGCACACCGGCCGACGACGCCTTCACCAACGCCCTCGTGAAGCACGACCTCGTCCGCGGCACGTCCGAGGTGCGCGGGTTCGGCAGGCACGAAGCGGTCGGCGAGGCCGTGTTCGCCGCCACGGGCCCGGGCGAGGACGACGGTTACCTGCTCACCTACGTCCACAACCCCGCACGGGGCGCGAGCGACCTCGTGATCCTCTCGGCGCGGGACTTCACCGGCGATCCCGTCGCCCGCGTGCACCTGCCGGTCCGGGTGCCGCTCGGGCTGCACGGGAACTGGCTGCCCGAGCGCTGAGCCCTGGCACGATGACGCCGTGACCGACCCGCAGCCGCCCTACCTCCGGATCGTCGCCGACGTCGAGCGCCGCATCGCCGACGGGGAGCTGCGGCCCGGCGACCCCGTGCCCACCACCCGGGCGATCATGCGCGAGTGGGGCGTCGCCATGGCCACCGCCACCAAGGCGCTGGCCGCGCTCAAGCGGGCGGGCGCCATCGAGTCGACGTCCCGCGTCGGCGCGGTGGTCGCCCGCCGCAGGCTGCCGTCGCGGTCGGCCGGCGGTCTCGACCGCGACCGGGTCGTCCGGGTGGCGCTGGGGATCGCCGACGCCGACGGCCTGGCCGCGTTGTCCCTGCGGGCGGTCGCGGCCAGGCTGGGTGTCGCCACCGTGACCCTCCACCAGCACCTCGACGCCGACCTCGGCCAGCTGATCGCCGACGCCGCGTTCGCCGAGATCGAGTACCCGCTGCCGCCACCGGGGTGGCGTGCGCACCTGCGGGTCGCCGCCCGGCTCCAGTGGGCGACCTACCAGCGCCACCCCTGGCTGCCGCCGCTGGTGTCGATCACCCGGCCGGCCACGCTTCCCGGTCTGCTGGCGTACGGGCGGTGGACCTCGCGCGCCCTCGACGGCCTCGACCTCGACCCGGCCACCCGCCTGCACGTCTACGCCACGGTGGTCAACTACGTGCGCGGGACGGCGGTGAACATCGAGAGCGAGGCCCGCGCCGAACTGGACACGGGGATGACCAGCGGGCAGTGGGGCGCGGCCCGCCTGTCCGTCGACGGTCCGCTGGTCGCCCAGGTCGCCGAACCGGGCGTGGCGCTGGACCTGGAGTCGCTGTTCGCGTTCGGCCTGGAACGCCTCCTCGACGGCCTGACCGGGGTCCTCACCCCGCGCGAGGTCCGTTCGCGGTGATCGAACCTGGCCTACATTGAGGCCCATGAGTGGCGACGCACCGCTGTCCGCGGCCGAGAAGACGCTGAGCGTCCTGGAGGCACTCGCGGACCACTCGCGCATCGCCGACATCGCCGACGCCTCCGGCCTGCCCAAGCCGACCGTGCACCGGATCCTGCAAACCCTGGTCCAGCGCGGTTTCGCGCGGGCCGACGGGCGGGGCGGCTACCTCGGCGGCCCGCGCATCCTCAGCCTGGCGGGCCGCTTCCTGCAGCGCCTCGACATCGCCGAGCACGTCCGCCCCGCGCTGCGCGACCTGCAGGAGCGGACCGGGTGGACAGTCCACCTGGCACTGCTGTCCGGCGACGAGGCGGTGTACGTGGCCAAGTTGGAGGGCGTGCGGCCCTACCACCTGGCCTCCCGCGTCGGCATGAGCCTGCGCCTGCACTGCACGTCCATCGGCAAGGCGATCCTGGCCGCCCTGCCCGACGACGAGGTCCGGGCGCTGGTCCGGCGCACCGGCCTGCCCGCCCGCACCGGGCGCACCATCACCGACGAACGCGCCCTGCTCGCCGAGCTGGCCGTCGTCCGGGAGCGCGGTTACGCCGAGGACCACGAGGAGAACGAGGCCGGGGTGCGCGCTGTCGGCGCGGCCGTGGTCAACCACACCGGCGAGGTGGTCGGCGGTGTGTCGGCGGCGTCGCTGGTGGACCTCGCCGACGCGCCACCGGACTTGCCGCAGCTCGTCGTGCGCGCGGCCGCCGAGGTGTCGCGCGCGCTGGGCGCCGACTGAACCGAACCACCCTGTGACTCGCTTCACAAAGCGGGCGAGTCATGTCATCGTGGTGGCATGTCGATGGAACTCCATTCCGTCAGGCGGAACGTATGAAGGTCACGTCGAGCGAACTCACGAGGCTCGCCGTCAGGATCCTGCTCGACGCGGGGACGAACCTCGTGGACGCCAAGATCGTCGCGAACTCGCTGGTGGAGTCGAACCTGACCGGCCACGACTCGCACGGCGTGCGCAGGCTCGTCGACTACGTCGCCCGCCTCCGCGACGGCCGGATCGACCCCCGCGCCCGCCCCGACGTCGACCACCCGCGCCCCGGCACGGTCGTGGTCCGGGGCAACCGCGCCCTGGGCCGGATCGCGGCCGGTGTCGCGACCCGCGAGCTGCGCGCCCTGACCCGCACGCACGGCAGCGGTGTCGCGGTGATCCAGGACTGCAACCACGTCGGCAGGCTGGGCGAGTACGTCGGCTTCCTGGCCGAGCACGACCTGGTCGCGCTGGCGTTCGGCAACGCGGACCCCACCGTCGCGCCCTACGGCGGCCGGGAACGGCGGCTGGGCACCAACCCCCTGGCCTGGGCCGCGCCACGGGCGGCGGACCGGCCGCCGATCGTGGTGGACTGGGCCACCTCGGGCGTGGCCGAGGGCAAGCTGGCCGTAGCCCGCGACCGCGGCGAGCGCGTGCCTGAGGGCCTGGTGCTGGACGCGGACGGTCGGCCGAGCACCGATCCCGCCGACTTCTACGCGGGCGGGGCGCTGCTGCCGTTCGGCGGGCACAAGGGCTACGGCCTGAGCGTGCTGATCGAGGTGGTCGGCGGCCTGCTCACCGGCATGGGCGTCGGCAGCCTGCCCGGCTACCGCGGCGGGTTCGGCACCGTGCTGGTGGCCGTCGACATCGGCTCGCTCACCCCGGTCGAGCGGTTCCGCGAGCAGGCGGAGCTGTTCTGCCGCGAGCTGACCGGCACCCCGCCTGCCGAGGGCAGCCACGAGGTGCTGGTACCGGGTGAACCGGAGGCACGCACCCGCCGCGCCCGGTCGCGCGACGGCATTCCGATGACCGAGGAGACCTGGCGCGAGCTGCACGGCCTGCTCAAGGCGAAGGAGGGCACGACATGACCGGAGCCGCCGACCGCACCACGACCGGGCACCACGACGAGCAGCCGACCGACGGGACGCGGTTGCGCCGCGTGGTGGGCGCGTCCGTGGTCGGCACCGCGTTGGAGTGGTACGACTTCTTCATCTACGGCTTCGCCGTGACGCTGGTGTTCAACGAGCTGTTCTTCGTCACCGAAGACCCGGCGACCGGCGTGATCGTCGGGTTCGCCACGTTCGGCGTCGGTTTCGCGGTCCGCCCCCTGGGCGGGTTCGTGTTCGGCCACCTCGGCGACCGCATCGGCCGCCGGTCCACGCTGGTGATCACCACCCTGGTCATGGGCGTCTCGACCGGGCTGATCGGCCTGCTGCCGACCTACGACTCCATCGGCATCGCCGCGCCGATCCTGCTGACCGTGCTGCGGATGTGCCAGGGCCTCGGCGCGGGCGCGGAGTTCGGCGGCGCGTCCACGTTGCTGGCCGAGCACGCCCCACCGCGTCGGCGCGGCTTCTTCACGTCGTTCGCGCAGACCGGCGTGCAGCTCGGCCTGCTGTCGGGCACGCTGGTGTTCCTGCTGGTGGAGATGCTACCGCGGCAGACCGTGCTGGACTGGGCGTGGCGCATCCCGTTCTGGTTCAGCTTCGCGCTCATCGCGGTCGCGCTGTACGTGCGGCTGCGGGTGGCCGAGTCGCCGGTGTTCCAGCGGATGGCGGCGCAGCGGACCACCGTGAAGCTGCCCGTGTTCGACGCGCTGCGCCGCTACCCGCGCAACTTCGGAATCGGCATCGGCGCGCACATCTGCGACACCGCGATCGTCTACATCTACGCCACCTACAGCCTGGCCTACATCACCAAGTCGCTGGAGCTGCCGCGCTGGGTGGGGCTCACCGGCGTGGTCATGTTCGGCGTGGTCGTGATCGTGCTGCAACCCGTGTACGGCGCGTTGTCCGACCGGATCGGGCGGCGTCCCCTCAACCTGTTCAGCGTGGTGTTCACGGCGGCGTTCGCGTTCCCGTTCTTCCTGCTGCTCGACACCCGGGAGCCGGTGCTGATCTGGGTGGCGCTGGTGGTGGCGACCGCGTTCGGCCTGGCGCCGATGATCGCCGTGCAGCCCGCGTTCTACGCCGAGCTGTTCGGCGCGCGCGTCCGCTACACCGGGTTCGCCGCGTCCCGCGAGATCGGCGCGGCGCTGGCCGGGTTCTCGCCGCTGGTGGCCGCCGCGCTGGTCGCCCGGGCGGGTGGGCAGGGCTGGCCGGTGGCGTGGTGGATGATCGGCACCGCGGCGGTGTCGTTCGTGGCGTTCCTGCTGTCGGCGGAGGGCAAGGACGTCGACATCGCCGCCGCCGACGTGGCGGGGGTGGCGCCGCGGTGACCCACCCGCGCCTGTCGGCGGCCCGGCTGCCCGCGTGGCTGGCGGACGACCTGCCGCGCGCGGGGGTCGGCATCGTCCACATCGGACTCGGCGCGTTCCACCGGGCGCACCAGGCGGTGCTGACCCAGGAGGCCCTGCGGGTCGAGCCGGGGCCGTGGGGCATCTGCGCCGTGGCGCAGCGCAACGGGCGGCTGGTCGACGCGCTGGTCGAGCAGGACCACCTGTTCACCGTCACCGAGCGGGGTGCCGCGCAGGACCGGCTGCGCGTGGTCGGCAGCGTGCGGGAGGCGCTGCTGGCCGTGGAGCAGCCCGACCGGCTGGCGACCGTGCTGTCCGAACCGGACACCCGCGTGGTCACGCTGACCGTCACCGAGTCGGGGTACCGGCACGACCCGGTCACCGGGCGGTTGCGCGCCGACGACCCGGACGTCGCGGCCGACCTCGCGGGCGGACCGCCGTGCACGCCCGTCGGGCAGCTGGTCGGCGGGCTGCGCCGCCGCCGCGAGCGCGGGCACCCCGGGCTGACCGTCGTCTCGTGCGACAACCTGCCCGACAACGGCAGGCTGGTCGGGCGCCTGGTGCGGGAGTTCTGCGTGCGCCGCGGTGAGCACGACCTCGTGGAGTGGGTCGAGGAGCACGTGCGGTTCCCGTCCAGCGTGGTGGACCAGATCGTGCCCGCCACGACCGAGGCCGACCTCGTCCGCGTGGCCGAGGCGCTGGGCTTGGAGGACCGTGCCGCCGTGGTCGGCGAGCCGCACCGCCGCTGGGTGGTGGAGGACGACTTCGCCGCCGGACGTCCGGCGTGGGACGCGGTCGGCGTCGAACTGGTCGCCGACATCGCACCGCACCAGGCCGCGAAGCTGCGCCTGGTCAACGGCACGCACTCGGCGCTGGCCCACCTCGGCCTGCTCGCCGGCTGCACGACCACCGCCGACGCCCTGGCCTGCCCCGCGATCGCGCACTTCGCCGAACGCCTGCTGAGCACCGAGACCGGCCCGTCGCTGCGCCGCTTCGGCCTGGAGCCCGACGAACGCGAGGTCGGTGCGCTGCTGACCCGGCTGGCCAACCCGCGCATCGCGCACCGGCTCGACCAGATCGCCGCCGACGCGGCGCGCAAGCTGCCGCAACGCCTGCTCGACCCGGCGGTCGACCTGCTGGTCGCGGGCGTCGAACCGCGCCTGATCTGCCTGGCCGTGGCCGGTTTCCTGCACCAGCAGGACTTCCCCGTGCTGACCCTGCCGCTGCCGCTGCGCGAGTCACACGTGTTCCGCGCGCTGGTGGCCGACGCGGTGCGCCGGATCGACCAGGACGGGGTGGTGGCCACCCTGCACCGGATCGGGAGGAGCTGACGTGGACCTGCACGACACCGTCGCGGTGGTGACCGGCGGCGGCACGGGGATCGGCCGTGCCACCGCGCTGGCGCTGGCCCGTTCGGGTGGCCGGGCCGTCGTGGTGACCTACTCGCGGTCCGCCGCCGACGCCGAGGCGACCGCGGCGGAACTGGCCGCGGGTGGGTGCGAGGCCGTGGCCGAACGCGTGGACGTGGCCGACGACGGGCAGGTCCGCGCCCTGGCCGAACGGGTGCGCGCCCGGTTCGGCCGGGTCGACGTGCTGGTCAACAACGCGGGCACGACCCGGGCCGTGCCGCACCACGACCTCGACGCCCTGACCGACGACGTGGTCCACCACGTGCTCGACGTCAACGTGGTCGGCCCGCTCCGCGTCACGCGGGCGTTCGCCGACGACCTGCGTGCGGCCCGGGGCGCGGTGGTCAACGTCGCGTCCATCTCGGGGTACCGGGCCGGCGGCTCGTCCATCGCCTACGGCGTCAGCAAGGCGGCGTTGCTGCAGCTGACCCGCAACCTGGCCGTGGCCCTCGCACCGGACGTGCGGGTGAACGCCGTCGCGCCGGGGACCGTGGCCACGCGCTGGCAGACCTCGCTGCACGGCGAGGCCGGGTTCGCCGAACGCGCGGCGGCCGAGCGGCGGAGCGTGCCGCTGGACCGCACCGCCGAACCGGGGCACGTGGCGCAGGCCGTGCTCGGGCTGCTGGCGATGGACCTGGTCACCGGCGAGGCGATCATCGTGGACGGCGGCAAGCACGTCGTGTACTGACCGTGCCGTTCACCGTGGCCGGGCACGCTGACACGAGTCCCGTTACAACTCGTACACCTGACCCGTCTGGGCGCCCTCGACCGAGCGGACGTACGCCCGGGTCACCTCGGCCAGGTCGACCGGCGGCACGCCGGCGAAGAGGTCGCCGTAGTCGTCGAGGCTCTCGGTGAACACGCTCGGGCTGACGGCGTTCACGCGCTGCGGCGCGATCTCGATCGCCGCCGCCCGCACGAACGCCTCCACCGCGCCGTTCGCCATGGACGCGGCCGTGCCCTTCACCACCGGCTCACGGGCCAACACGCCCGTGATCAGCGTGAACGAACCCCGTTCGGCGACGTGGCCGATGCCCTGCCGGACCAGTTCGAGCTGGCTGAGCACCTTGCCCCGGAAGGCGTCCTGGTAGTCCTGCGCGGTCATCTCGGTGATCTTCTGCCACGGCACGCCGCCCGCCGCGCTGACCACCGCGTCGACCCGGCCGACCCGCCGGTACAGCTCGGCGGTCTGCGCGGGGTCGGAGAAGTCGTACCGCAGGTCGCCGCCGGACCGCCCGACCGTGATGACGTCGTGGCCGCGACCGGCCAGCGTGGTGTGGACCGCCGTGCCGAGCTTGCCGCCCGCACCGATGAGAACAATCTTCATGCCGATCACGCTAAGGCCGATCCACACCGTCCGCTAAATGCCGTTTGCGCACGACTTATGCTCCACGGCTATGAATGTGGAGTTGCGGCACCTGCGGGCGTTCGCGGCGATCGGCAACGAGGGCACCATCACCGGCGCGGCCGCCGCGCTGCACATCAGCCAGCCCGCGCTGTCGCGCACCCTGGACCAGTTGGAGCGCAGGCTGGGCACCCGGCTGGTCGAGCGCACCACCCGCAGCCTGGCGCTGACCGAGGCGGGCACGCGGCTGCTCGGGCACGCCAACCGCATCCTCACCCAGGTGGACGACGCGCTGGCCGAGGTCACCGCCGGGCCGCGGGCGCTGCGCGTCGGGTTCCCGTGGGCGGCGCTCGGCAGGCACACGGTGCCGTTGCTGCGCGGCTGGCGCCTGGCCCGGCCCGACGTGGAGGCGCGGGTGTTCCGGCTGGACGACCCGGTGTCCGCGCTGCGCCGCGGCGAGGTCGACGTGGCGTTCGTGCGCTCCCCGCCGTCACCCGACGGTGAGCTGGCGTCGGCCGACCTCTACCGCGAACCACGGGTGGCCGCCGTGCCCGAGGATCACCCGTTCGCGCCGGCGCCGGGTGTCCGGCTGGTCGATGTCGCCGACCGCCCCGTCGCGTTCTGCGCCGCCGCCTGCAGTTCCAGCGTCGAGCTGTGGCCGCCCGGACACCGCCCCGGCACCTTCGACGTCACCAACACCGACGAGTGGCTCACCGCCATCGCCACCGGTGACGCCGTGGGCGTCACCGCCGAGGCGACCGCGCACAGCCACCCGCACCCCGCCGTGCGCTACCTGCCGCTCTCCGACGTCGGGCCGGTCGTGGTGCGGATGGTCTGGCCGCGCAGCGCGACGCACCCGGCCACCGACGCCTTCCGCCACCACGCCCGCGAGATGCTCGGCGAGGCCGTCCGGCAAGCCTGAGAGGCCCGCCTGCGAGATCAGCGAATAACCGTTGGTGCAGAAGGACATTCCGCGAGAACGGGAGCGCACACGGCGATATTCGATCGCCGTCACCCCGTCGGTGCGGCAACATCGGCGAGGCCAAGGTGCACCCCGGAAGGAGTCGGATGGCCGCGCCAAGGTCCGAAAAACCCGTCAACAACCGCAAAAAAGCGGTGCTGCTCGCCCTGCGCCTGTACGGCCGGGAATTGCGAAGGCACCGCTTCCTCAGCGCGGGCGCGCTCGTGCTGCCCGCGCTCGGCAACACCTGCCTGGCCTACCTCGCACCGCTGGCGATCGGCGCGCTGGCCGGTCGCCTCGCCGACGGCGACGACACCGGCTTCGCCGCCGTGCTGCCCTACTTGCTGGCGTTCGCCGGCGTGATGCTCTTCGCGGAGCTGCTGTGGCGCCTCGGCGTCCACTGCCTCAACCGGGTCGACGGGCGCGGGATCGAGCACCTGTCCGTCATGGGCATGGACGCACTGCTGGCCAAGGACGCGGCGTTCTTCCACGACAACTTCGCCGGTTCCCTCACCAAGCGGGTGCTGAGCTTCGCGTCGCGGTTCGAGGAATTCGTCGACACGGTCGCGTTCAGGATCGTCGGCAACCTCATCCCGATCGGTTTCGCGTGCGTCGTGCTGTGGACGTACCACCCGTTGCTCGTCGTGGTGCTGCTCGGCCTGATCCTCGTCACGGCCTTCATCACCGTGCCGCTGATCCGCCGCAGGCAGCGCCTGGTCGACGAACGCGAGGCCGCCTACGCGCGGGTCTCCGGCCACGTCGCCGACACGCTGATGAACATGGAGACGGTGCGCGCGTTCGCCGCCGAGGAGCGGGAGAGCGCTGAGCACCGGAGCCGGACCGCCGAGACCCGGCTGCTGGCGCTGCGGTCGTGGGACTACGGCAACCTGCGCATCGACACCGTGGTCGCGCCGATGTCCGTGCTCACCAACGTGCTCGGCCTCGCGGTCGCCCTCGGGGTCAGCGGTGGGCTGGGGGTGGAGGCGATGGTGGTGACGTTCGCCTACTTCGGCAATGCGACGCGGATCATGTTCGAGTTCAACCAGATCTACCGGCGGTTCGAGAGCGCGCTCACCGAGGCCGCGCAGTTCACCGAACTGCTGCTGGACGAGCCGACGGTGCTCGACCCGGAGGACCCGGAGCCGTTGCGCGTCGAGGACTCCCGGGTCCGGTTCGACCGCGTGGTGTTCGCGCACGGCGGCGCCAAGCCGCTGTTCGACGGGCTGGGCCTGGACATCCCGGCGGGCACGCGGATCGGCCTGGTCGGCCGCTCCGGCGGCGGCAAGACCACGCTCACCCGGTTGCTGCTGCGGCTGATGGACGTGGACGACGGCCGCATCCTCATCGGCGGCCAGGACATCGCCCGGCTGCGCCAGACCGACCTGCGCGGCCTGATCGCGTACGTGCCGCAGGACCCGGCGATGTTCCACCGGACCTTGCGGGACAACATCGCCTTCGCCCGGCCGGGTGCGAGCGACGCCGACATCCTCCGCGCCGCCCGTGCCGCGCACGTGACGGAGTTCGCGGAGGCGCTGCCCGAGGGGTTCGACACGCTGGTCGGCGAACGCGGGGTCAAGCTGTCCGGCGGGCAGCGGCAGCGGGTCGCGCTGGCCCGGGCGATCCTGCGCGACGCGCCGGTCCTGCTGCTGGACGAGGCGACCAGCGCGTTGGACTCGGAGAGCGAGGTGCTGGTCCAGGAGGCGCTGTGGCAGCTCATGGAGGGCCGCACCGCGCTCGTCGTGGCGCACCGGCTGAGCACGGTCGTGCGGATGGACCGGCTGATCGTGCTCGACCGTGGCCGGATCGTGGAGCAGGGCACGCACGCCGAACTGCTCGACGCCGACGGCGCGTACGCGAAGCTGTGGCGCCACCAGTCCGGCGGCTTCCTGGACGAGACCGCGCCCGACGAAGCGGCTGAACCGGACCCGGTGGGCGCCAAGCCGTCCTGACCCCGCGGACCGCCGCACCGGGCCGTCGAGTGGTCCGCGGTCGGCGACGGCCCGGTGCGTCGGCTTTCACCCGGAAGTGGGTCGAAGTTGAAGTTGCAGTCACTGGAACGTCTAACGTCCCCGAACATGAAGATCAGGGTCCTCGACACCTACCCCGCCATGCGCGAGATCCTGCGGTCGCCGCACGCCGAACGGCCCGCGCTGCTCGAGGCCATGCTCGAACCGGCCGCGGGCATGTACCGGTACTTCCCCGGCGAGGTCGACCTCGTCGCGATGCACGCGATGAGCTCCGGGTTCCCGCTCGACCGCGACGAGGAGCGGTGCCTGGAGGCGTTGGACGACCTGCACGACGCCGACGCGTGGAACCGGATCGAGCGCGCTCTCGTGGACGCCCTCGCCGTACAGCTCGAAGCGACCCCCGACCTCGCGGTGCCGGACGACATCACCGTGCTCATCGTCCTCGGCGACCCCGGTGACGCGCACTTCATGGGGCCGAACCTGGGCATGACGGCGAACGGCAGCGTGTCCGGCTACGTGTTCGTGAACTACTGGCCCTACCCGGAGAACCTGGCGCGGGTGGAGGCGACCGCGGTCCACGAGCTCAACCACAACCTCCGCTACGGGCCCGGCGCCGTGGTGTGGGACCCGGCGACCGTCACCGTGGGCGAGCACGTGGTGTCCGAAGGTCTCGCCGACGCGTTCGCCCGCCAGTTGTACGGCGACGAGCTCGGGTACGCCCGCATCGGCGTGCCGCACCTGCGCGACGACGCGGTCTTCGCCAAGGTGGTCTCCGGCCTCGGTGTCACCGGCATGCGGAACTTCACCGCGTGGGTGCACGGTGACGAGGCCGCCGTCCACTACGGCGCGACCCCGGTCGGGCTGCCCACCGGCGCGGGCTACGCCGTGGGCAACCGGCTCGTGGACGCCTACCTGGCCGAGGCGGGCCGCACCGCGGCGGAGGCGTTGCTGGTGGACAGCCGGGAGGTCATCGACACCGCGCTCCGCCGCGTCCGGTAGCCCTACCGGGTGGCCTGGAACTCCTCGAACAGCTCCGGGATGTAGGCGAACAGCAGGTCCACCGTGCTGAACGCCCCGTTGACCGGGTCCAGCTGCGCGTAGGCGTAGGCCATCTCGGACCCCTTGCGGGACGGCGCCGACTCGCGCACGTCGGTCAACCAGTCCACGAACGGCACGCGCCGCAGGACGATCAGCGGGTCCAGCAGCACGCCGTAGAGCAGCAGCATGTCCAGCACGACCGGGCGGTTGCGCAGTGCCCACCGGTAGAACTCGGAGAACAGGAAGAACCGGCGCTCCACCGCCGTCGGCCGCAGCCCGTGCACCTGCTCGGCCACCGCGACACCGTGCTCGGTCGAGGCCTGCTCGGCTTCGCTCCACGCCCGGTCGTGCACGTTGCGGACGGTCAGCTCGCCGCGGTGCAGCCGGGTCAGGTAGTCGGCCCACCGCGCCGAGCCCGGGTTGCCGAAGCCGTCGGTCGACCGGCCCAGCGCGAGCGCGACGCCGCGTTCGATCCCCTCCAGGATCGCCGCGTCGACGTGCGAGGTCCACGTGCCCGGCGCGCCGAGCCCTCGATCGTGGAAGAACGCCAGCACGCCCTCGATGTTGCGCCAGCGGTCCGCCGCGCCCAGCGCCGCGGCCGGACCGCTCTGCACCAGCCGGAGGAACTCCAACCGCTCCGCCATGGCCATCCGGTCGATCTCGGCGGCCGTGCAGTCCAACGCCGCCGCGCACTCCCCCGGCGACCGCGCCGCCGCCGACGCCGGGACTGGCACCACCAACCCGGCCACCAGAGCAAGGACGACTACCCATCCGGAGCGCTTCACAGAGGGCAACTTAACGCCTCCGCACGGTGACGGTGGCCGTAAACCACCCTTTCAGGTCGAAGCTCCGGCCATCACTTCGGGCTCGGGCTTCGGCGCGTTCCCCCGATCGGCGACGCCCGTCAGCTCACCGGTCCCCCTCGAACCGCGCGCTCCACTGCCCGGTTGAGCCCGGTGACGTTGACGGTCTCGGTGAAGGCACCGCCGGTGTTCGCGGCGACGAGTTCCCGCACCCGCTGCTCGGGCAGGCCGGTCACCCGCGCCACCCGCGGCACCTGGAGGGCCGCATAGGCCGGGCTGATGTGCGGGTCCAGCCCGGACGCCGACGCGGTCACGGCGTCCGGCGGCACGTCCGCCTCGGGCACGCCTTCCCGCTGCGCGATCGCGGCCCGCCGCTCGGCCACCACCACGTCGTACTCCGCGTTGCGCTCACCCTTGTTCGAACCGCCGGACGCGGGCGGTGTCGCGGCGGAGGGCCGGGTGTGGAACCACCCGTCACCCTCGCGGTCCACCCCGATCAGGATGGTGTCGACGGCCTCGGCGTTGGCGTGCAGGCCGGGCAGCCGCGACACGCCCCACACCGCAGCCGGGTAGAGCACCCCGGTGAGCACGGTCAGCACGAGCAGGACCCGCAGTCCGGCCCACGCCTGCCCGACGAACTTGGTCACCACGACATCACCCGATTCCGGGAACGAGACGGACGAGCAGGTCGATCAGCCAGATCCCGGCGAACGGCGTCACGACGCCGCCCAGGCCGTAGACCAGCAGGTTGCGCCGCAACAACGCCGACGCGCCGGACGGCCGGTACCGCACGCCCCGCAACGCCAACGGGATCAGCGCCACGATGACGAGCGCGTTGAAGATCACCGCTGACAGGATCGCCGACTGCGGCGTGGTCAGCTGCATCACGTTCAGCCTGCCCAGCTGCGGGTGGATCGCGGCGAACATGGCGGGCAGGATCGCGAAGTACTTCGCCAGGTCGTTGGCCACCGAGAACGTGGTCAGCGCACCCCGGGTGATCAGCAGCTGCTTGCCGATCTCCAGCACCACGTCGTTCTCGGCCACGACGAGCGGCGTGCCGCCGTCCTGGCCGATCCCGGCCACGATCCGGCGGGTCACGTCGCCGAGCTCGAACGCGCTCGCCGCGCCCTTGCGGACGCGCCGGTCACCGAGGTCGACGCCGCTCATCCGGGTCTGCGCGCTGAACGGCACGAACTCGCCGGTCTTCTCGTGCGCGGTCGCCTCGGCCGACAGGCCGTACCGCTCGACGCACAGCTCGACCACGCTGCGGCCTTCCGGCGTGCCGTCGGCGAGGCTGGACAGGAGGGCGGCCTCGGCGAGCGTGCGCTCGTCCACGCCCTCGACCGGGATGAGCTCGGTCGCCCGCCGGTTGCCCCACGTGATCGTGCCGGTCTTGTCGAGCAGCAGGGTGTCGACGTCGCCCGCGGCCTCGACCGCCTTGCCGGACGTGGCCAGCACGTTGCGCCGCACCAGCCGGTCCACGCCCGCGATGCCGATCGCGGACAGCAGGGCGCCGATCGTGGTGGGGATCAGGCACACCAGCAACGCGGTCAGCACGATCACCGACTGCTCACCGCCGGAGTAGATCGCGAACGGCTGCAATGCCACCACGGCGAGCAGGAAGATGATCGTCAGCGTCGAGAGCAGGATCGTCAGCGCGACCTCGTTCGGCGTCTTCTGCCGTCGCGCGCCCTCGACCAGCGCGATCATCCGGTCCACGAACGTCTCGCCCGGCCTGGTCGTGACGCGCACGACGATCCGGTCCGACAGCACCGTCGTCCCGCCGGTCACGGCCGACCGGTCACCGCCGGCCTCCCGGACGACCGGCGCGGACTCGCCGGTGATCACGGACTCGTCCACGGTGGCGATGCCCTCGACCACGTCACCGTCGCCGGGGACGACCTCCCCCGCCTCGACCACGACCAGGTCACCGACGCGCAACTGCGCGCCGGGGACGCGTTCCTCGCCGCCGGCCGCGGTGAGCCGACGGGCCACGGCGTCGTTCCTGGTCCGCCGCAACGAGTCGGCCTGCGCCTTGCCGCGCCCCTCGGCGACCGCTTCGGCGAGGTTGGCGAACAGCACGGTCGCCCACAGCCACGCCGCCACGGCCACGGTGAACACGTCCGGGTCGGCGATCGCGAAGACCGTGACCAGCAGGGAGCCGACCCACGCCACGAACATGACCGGGTTGCGCACCTGGTCACGCGGGTGCAGCTTGCGCAAGGCGTCCGGGAGGGACGCGATCAGGACGCGAGTCCTCTGTGGACTGTCGGCGATCACGGCAGGGCCTCCGCGACGGGACCGAGGGCGAGAGCGGGCACGAAGGTGAGTGCGGCGACCAGCACCACGCTGCCCGCCAGCAGGGTCGCGAACAGCGGACCGGTGGTGGGCAGGGTGCCCGCGGTCCGCGGCACCTCCCGTTGCGCGGCAAGGGAACCGGCCAACGCCAGCACGGCCACGATCGGCACGAACCGGCCCAGCAGCATGCGCACCGCCAGCGACGCCTGGAACCAGTCGCTGGTGACCGTGATGCCCGCGAACGCGCTGCCGTTGTTGTTCGACGCCGACGCGTAGGCGTACAGGATCTCCGACAGGCCGTGCGGTCCCGGGTTGCCCAACGCGTCCCGGGTGGACGGCAGGACCGCCGTGACACCCGCGCCGATCAGCATCACGGTCGGCATGGCCAGGATCGACACCGCCGCCGCGGTCACCTCGCGCCGCCCCAGCTTCTTGCCCAGGTACTCCGGGGTGCGGCCGACCATCAGCCCGGCCAGGAACATCGTGACGACCGCCAGCACCAGGATGCCGTACAGGCCGGTGCCGACACCGCCCGGCGTCACCTCGCCGAGCAGCATGTTGAGCAGCACCGTCCCGCCGCCGAGGCCGGTGAAGCTGTCGTGCGTCGAGTTCACCGCCCCGGTCGACGTGCCGGTGGTGGCGTTCGCGAACAGCGCGGACGCCGGCACGCCGAAGCGGAGCTCCTTGCCCTCCAACGGCCGCAGCCCGTTCGCCTCGGCCCACCAGACCACGGCCAGCGTGCCCGCCCACAGCACGCCCATCACGCCCAGCAGCACGTGGCCCTGCCGTCGGTCGCCGACGAGCGTGCCGAAGGTGCGGGTCAGCGACACCGGGATGACCAGCATCAGGAAGACCTCCACCAGGTTGGACCACGAGTTCGGGTTCTCGAACGGGTGGGCCGAGTTGGCGTTGAAGATGCCGCCGCCGTTGGTGCCGAGTTCCTTGATGGCCTCCTGGCTCGCGGCCGGGGCGATCGCCACCTCCTGCCCGTCCACCGTCACCCCGGACTTCAGGCTCATCACCACGCCCAGCGCGATCAGCACGACCGCGAACACCGCCGAGATCGGCAGCAGGACGCGCACCACGCCGCGCACCAGGTCGACCCAGAAGTCGCCGAGCCGGTCGGTCCGCTGCCGCACGAAACCCCGCACCAGCGCCATCGCTACCGCCAGGCCGACCGCCGCGGACACGAAGTTCTGCACGGTCAGCCCTGCCGCCTGCACGGTGTGCCCGAGCACCGTCTCCGGCACGTACGACTGCCAGTTGGTGTTGGTCACGAAGCTGACCGCGGTGTTGAACTCCATCCCCGGCTCGACGGCGCCGCGCCCGAAGTCGAACGGCAGCCACGGCTGGACCCGTTGCAGCAGGTGGAGCAGCACGACGCCGACGAACGAGAAGCCGAGCACCCCGACCGCGTAACCGCTCCACGTCTGCTCCGAACCGGGGTCGACGCGACCCAGCCGGTAGACGAGGAGTTCCACCTTGAGGTGCCGGCTACCGGTGTAGACCCGGGCCAGGTAGTCGCCCAACGGCCGGTGGACCACCGCGAGGGCGCAGATCAGGAGGCCGACCTGGAGCAGGCCGGCCGCGGTCGGTGACATCAGAACCTCTCGGGCCGGACGAGGGCGACGAACAGGTAGCCGATCAGCAACAGCGCGAGCACGCCGCCGACGGCGTTGGCGACCGCTCCGGTGCCGCTCACCGGCTCGCCAGTCCGCGCACGGCGAGGGCCAGCAGCAGGAACACCCCGATCAGCAGCGACGCGTAGGCCAGGTCGGCCTGACGCCCTCTTGACGCGCCCGAACCCGTCGTTGACGCGATTCGAACACCCATTCGGCGTCCGCCACCCGTCCGGGACGCCGTTGCGGCAAGATCGAAGGCATGGTGAGCCCTGCTGCCGACGGCGTCCCCGGCGCGGTCGCGGACGTGGAGAGGGACACCGTCGTGGCGTGCGCGGTGTACGTCGACGGCGTGCGGCTGCCCGGCGACCCGTCACCCGCCGACGCGGTCGCCGAGGTCCGCGGCCGTGGCGCCGGGTTCGTCTGGATCGGCCTGTTCGAGCCGGATGACGAACGCATCCGGGAGGTCGCCGACGCGTTCGGGCTGCACGAGCTGGCCGTCGAGGACGCGGTGCACGCCCACCAGCGCCCGAAGCTCGACCGCTACGGCGACCACCTGTTCGTAGTGCTCAAGACCCTGCGGTTCGTGGAGCACGAGTCGCCGACGACGGCGAACGAGATCGTGGAGTCCGGCGAGATCATGGTGTTCCTCGGCCAGGACTACGTGATCACGGTCCGCCACGGCGGCCACTCCAGCCTGGGTGAGGTGCGCCGCCAGTTGGAGGCCGCGCCGCACCTGTTGACCGCCGGGCCCGCGATGGTGCTGCACGAGATCGCCGACCGCGTCGTGGACGGCTACCGCGAGGTGATCGAGGCGTTCCAGGGCGACATCGACCTGGTGGAGACCGCGGTGTTCGCACCGCGCAGCGAACTGGGCGTCGAGCAGATGTACCTGGTCAAGCGGGAGATCATGGAGCTGCGCCGGGCCGTGATGCCGCTGGCGGGTCCGTTGCGCAAGCTCAGCGAGGGAGCGTGCGGGCCGCTGGTGCCCGACGAGGTGCGATCCTACTTCCGCAACGTGGACGACCACCTCACCGCCGCGGCCGAACGGGTCGTGGCGTTCGACGAGATGCTGACCACACTCGTGAACGCGACCCTGGCCAAGGTGTCGCTCCAGCAGAACAACGACATGCGCAAGATGTCCGCGTGGGTGCGATCATCGCCGTGCCGACCATGGTGGTCGGCGTCTACGGCATGAACTTCGACCACATGCCCGAGCTGCGCTGGAAGTTCGGCTACCCGCTGGTGCTGTCGGTGACGCTGGCCGTGTGCGTGACGCTGTACCGGCTGTTCAAGAGGAACCGGTGGTTGTGACCGTCCCGGCCGCCCGACGACGACCTCGCCGCACCCGGGAGATCCGGGGCACGACACCATGGACGGCATGATGCGGCACCTCCCCGCGAAGGACCGACCGGGCAAGGACGCCTGGCTCGGCCCGCTATCGCTGTGCCTGGCCGTGCTCAGCTGGCCGATCCCGGCCGGTGGCCCGGTGCTGGCGGCCGCCGCGGTGGCCTGCGGCGTGTGGTCGATGGCCACCAAGACCGAGTACCGGCTGGACTGGACCGCGGTCACCGGCACCAGCGTCGCCGTGCTGCAACTCCTGCTCTCGCTGATGCTGCTGGTCATGTCCGCCGGAGGCCACTAGGCGACCAGGGGACAACCCGCCACGTGACGGTGCGGTCGCTCGCCACCCGGCGTTCACCTCGAGGACGCCTCGCTGGGTTACAAAGCGCGCGCCGTCATCGAGGTAGGAGGCCCCATGGCCCGTCCGGTCCGTGTTTTCGCAGGTCTGATGGTGTGCGGGGTGACCATGTCGCTCTTGGCGCCCGCCGCCGGTGCCACCCAGCCCGGCCGGTTCCAGCGGGTCGACACGCTGTCGGTGTTCGCCAACAGCTCGGCCGCCGAGCACACCGCCGCCGAGATCGCGGCGGCCACGCCGGACGGCCGGACCGTGGTCTACACCGACTCACCGGCCGGGCGGATCGGCTTCGCCTCCGTCGCCCGCGACGGCGGGCTCTCCCCCGCCGGCGTGCTGGACCTGCCGGGCGAGCCGACGTCGGTGGACGTCGTGGGTCGGTTGGCGCTGGTCGCGGTCGACACGTCCGAGTCCTTCACCGCGCCCTCGGGTGTGCTCGTGGTGGTCGACGTGGACACCAGGTCGGTCGTCGCCACCCACGACCTGGGCGGGCAGCCGGACTCGATCGACATCTCCCCCGACGGCCGGCACGCCGCCGTGGCCATCGAGAACGAGCGCGACGAGGACGTCGCCGAGGGCGCGCTCCCGCAGGCACCGGCGGGCTTCCTCGCCATCGTGGACCTCGCGGGCGGACCCACGTCGTGGACGGTGCGCCGGGTCGGGCTCACCGGTCTGGCCTCCGTCGCGCCGGAGGACCCGGAGCCCGAGTACGTCAGCGTCAACGGCCGGGGCCAGGTCGCCGTGACGTTGCAGGAGAACAACCACATCGCGATCGTGGACCTGCGGTCGGCGGAGGTGGTGCGCCACTTCTCCGCGGGCACCGTGACGGTCGAAGGCGTGGACGTCGAGGACGACGGCCGGATCGACCCGTCGGGCACGATCACCGCGGCCCGCGAGCCCGACGCGGTGGCCTGGCTGGACGACCGCACGCTCGGCACCGCCGACGAGGGCGACTACCAGGGCGGTTCGCGCACGTGGACGGTGTTCGACGCGACCTCCGGCCGGGTCGTGTTCTCCTCGGGCGACGAGCTGCAGCAGGTGGCGATCCGCCAGGGCCAGTACCCGGATGGCCGCTCGGACAACAAGGGCGTCGAGCCGGAGGGCCTGGCGGTGGCCACGTTCGGGCGCGACCGGTACGCGTTCGTCGGGCTGGAACGCGCCAACCTGGTCGCGGTCTACGACGTGAACGACCCGCGCCGGCCGCGGTTCGTGCAGGCGTTGCCGACCGGTGTCGGCCCGGAGGGCCTGCTGCCGATCCCGGCGACCGGCACGCTGGTCGTGTCGGCCGAGGAGGACTCCGCCGAGGACTCGGTGCGGTCCTCGCTCACGTCCTACCGCCTGACCCGCACGCCGCTGGTGGTGGCCCTGGCGCGCAACGCGGGCACGCCGTCGATCGTGTCCGACGGCATCGGGTTCGGCGCGCTGTCCGGGTTGTCCGGTATCCCGGGCAACCGCGGTGACGTCGTGGCGATCACCGACTCGGCGTACAGCCCCACGCGCGTGCTCACGATCGACACCCTGTCCGCCCCGGCCCGCGTGCGCGCGGAGCTGACCGTGACCAAGGGCGGACAGCCGGTGGACTACGACGGCGAGGGCATCGCCGCGCGGCCGGGCGGCGGCTACTGGGTGGCCGTCGAAGGTGACGGCAAGGCACGGCCGAGCCTGCTGGTCGAGGTGTCCGGGACCGGTGAGGTCGTGCGCGAGCTGCCGCTGCCGGCCGAGGTGGCGGCGACCGCCACGAGCAACGGGTTCGAGGGCGTGACGACCACCGGACGCGGCGCCGACGAACAGGTGTGGCTGGCCGTGCAGCGGGAGTGGAAGAACGACCGGCGAGGCCAGGCGACCCTGGCCCGCTTCACGCCCGCGACGGGCGAGTGGTCGTTCGCCGCCTATCCGCTCGACGCGGCGCGGACCGGCTGGATCGGGCTGTCCGAGGTGACCGCGCTGGACGACCGGACGCTGCTGGTGCTGGAACGCGACAACCAGCGCGGCGACGCGGCGACGACCAAGAAGGTCTACCGGGTCGACATCTCGACCCTGGCCACCGCCACCGCGGGCCACCCCAAGCCGCTCGCGACGAAGGTCGAGGCCCTCGACCTGCTGCCGGCGCTGACCGCGGGCGGTGCGGCGGCGCACGACAAGCCGGAGGGCCTGGCGGTCGTCGGGGACGGTCCCCTGCGCCGGTTGGTCGGTGTGGTGGACAACGACGGCGTGGACGACGCGCCCGGCGAGTCGGTCTTCCTGCGCCTGGGCTGGATCCGCTAGGCAGCCGTTCCCCTGATCGAGGGACGGCTCGGGGAGGCCGGGCGACGCGCGCCGGGCCTCCCCTGCCGGTCACCGGACAGCTCAGCCGACGCGACAGGTCAGGCTGGGCCAGTTCCAGTTGCCCCCGTGCTGGACGGTGAAGCCGAACACGTTGCCGTTGCCGTTGGGACGTGCGGTCATCACGTTGCCGCTGCTGTCCCAGGTCGGGCTGGTGTTCCAGGTGGCGATGATCTTCTGCGGCGGGCTCACCGTCACCGTGACCACCCAGTTGTCGGTCCCCGTCACCGTCACCTGGCCGTTGAAGCGGTCACTCCACTTCGAGCCCTCCGCGTACGTCGCGGTGCAGCTGCCGCCGGGCGGGTTCGTCGTGGTCGTGGTGCTGGTCGGCGTGGTCGTCGTGGTGGAGATCGGCGGCAGGCCGCCGTTGAGGGCGTTGAGGGTCGAGGTGTAGGCGGGCTTCTTGTTGCCCGAGCCGTCGAACAGCAGCGGGGTGCCCGAGGCGCGCCAGGAGTCGGTGTCGCGGATGCCCCACACGGTGATGCCGGTGCAGCGCGTCACCGCGAGGCAGGCCTTGACGACGCGGTCGTAGTTCTGCGCCTGCGCGGTGCCGGAGCCCTCGATGTCGAGCTCGGTGATCTGCACGTCCACGCCGAGGTTCGCGAAGTTCTGCAGCGTGGTCTGGTAGTTGCTCGGCACCGGGCTCTGGCTGTTGAAGTGCGACTGCAGGCCGACGCAGTCGATCGGCACGCCGCGCTGCTTGAAGTCCTGGACCATCCGGTAGACGGCCTGGGTCTTGGCGTGCGTCCAGTCGTCGGTGTTGTAGTCGTTGTAGCAGAGCTTCGCGCCCGGGTCGGCCGCCCGCGCCGCGCGGAACGCCGCCTCGATCCAGTCGTTGCCCGTGCGCTGCAGGTTCGAGTCACGACGCGCGCCGGTGGAACCGTCGGCGAACGCCTCGTTCACCACGTCCCAGGAGTGGATCTTGCCCCGGTAGTAGGTGGCCACCTGCGTGACGTGGTTCAGCATCGCGCTGCGCAGCGCCGTGCCGGACATGTTCTGCATCCAGCCCGGCTGCTGGGAGTGCCACGCCAACGTGTGGCCGCGCACCTTCTTGCCCTGGTTGAGGGCGTGGTTGACGATCCGGTCCGCGTTCGCGTAGCTGAACTGGCCCTGCTGCGGCTCCGTCGCGTCGATCTTCATCTCGTTCTCGGCCGTGACCACGTCGAACTCACGGTTGAGGATCCCGACGTAGGTCGAGTCGCTGAGCTTGTTCGCCGCGACCGCCGTGCCGAAGTACCGACCCGTCCGGTTCGCCGCCGCGGCGAGGGTGGTTCCGGGGCCGGGTTGCTGCGACGTCGTGGTCGTGGTGGTGGTGGTTGTGTTGCCGGTGGTGGTGGTCGTGGTGGTGGTGGGGCTGTCGGTCAGGGTGGGGGTGGTCCAGTCGCGCCACT